>CALBVK010000240.1 GCA_937969345.1 uncultured Acidimicrobiales bacterium | reverse complement strand
GTCTGAAAAGACACACCTACGTGATAGACACGTAGGCATGCGTTCTACCGAAGAGATCTTGCTGGAGGGGATTCGAGCAGGTCAATTTGGTGGTGAAAGCAAACCCCATGGCGATCACGCCATGGGGTTTGTTGCTTTTTCAGGGAACCCTGAGGTGGAGTTTGTTGGCCATGTCGTCGATATCGGCAGTGGTGCCGGCTTACCTGCCTTGATCTTGGCAGATGCGTACCCTCAGACAACATGGACACTCATCGAACGTCGTTCAGGGCGCACGGGACTACTCTCCCGCGCGATCCACCGCCTTGGCCTGAAGGATCGGATGGAGGTTGTCGCTGAGGATGCCGCCGTAGCTGGGCGAGGAAGCCTTCGAGCTTCAGCCGACTGGGTAACCGCTCGATCGTTTGGTCCACCCGGTGATACCGCGGAGTGTGCTGCTCCGTTTCTTCGATCGGGGGGTCAACTACTTACCAGTGAGCCCTTCGATTCCGATATCCACACACGTTGGCCAGTGGACGGCATTAACCGTGCTGGCCTCGCCTTTGTTGATGAATGGCGCACGGAGGCTGGCCGATACGTGAGATTCACCCGTACCGGATCTGATATTGAGGACATCCCACGCAAAGGCGCTCGAAAGAAGCCGTTGTTCTAGAAGTTCGATCCCCCACCCGCGGTTCGGACAATGCCTGGACAACAACATGTTTCACGTGAAACATCCTGGAAGGCTCGCCTGTCGCGTCGAAGGGCACCTCGTAGACATGTTTCACGTGAAACATGTTGTTCGTGTGGTTCACGGGGCTAACGGGTTATTTGTTGCCTAGTGCCACCACCTGCCGAACAGAACCAACTACGCTCGCACGCATATGAACTCCAGTGAACAAATCGCGCAGTCAAGCACGCGTGTCATTGCGATTGCGAATCAGAAGGGTGGTGTTGGTAAGACCACCACCACCGTCAATTTGGGCGCAGCACTTGCTGAGCTTGGTCAACGGGTACTCCTCATCGACCTCGATCCCCAGGCAAACGCAAGCACCGGGCTTGGGATCAATCCTCGAGCGATCGAGAAGAACATGTATGACGTTCTTCTCGGTGATACTCCGCTTGAGGACACGCTCGAACCGGCAGCGGACGTCGAAGGCCTCTTTGTTGCACCGTCGAGCCTGGACTTGGCCGGCGCGGAGATCGAGTTGGTACCCGGCTTCAATCGAGAACGACGCCTTATCGATGCACTCGCCCCGATTGTTGACGACTATGACTTCGTCTTCATCGACTGTCCGCCATCGCTTGGCTTGCTCACCATTAATGCGTTGGTCGCCGCCACCGAAGTCTTGGTTCCAATCCAGTGTGAATACTACGCGCTTGAGGGTGTGGGCCAGCTGGTGCGCAACGTCGAGTTGGTTCGCAAGAGCCTGAACCAGTCGCTGGAAATCTCCACGATTGTGTTGGTCATGTACGACGCCCGAACCAAACTCGCCGGTCAAGTTGTGGACGAGGTTCGCAACCACTTTGGTGAGAAGGTCTGCAAGATCGTTATTCCGCGGGTGGTCCGTCTTTCTGAAGCGCCCTCATACGGACAGCCAATTACGGTCTTTGATCCAGAGAATCGGGGTGCACAGGCATATCGAGATCTCGCCAACGAGGTACTCGGGAACGAGCTGAATCTCGATGAAGCCCCGGCGGTAGCGGCGCCAGCGCCTGGAGTTGGCATTGCACCTTCTGCATCGTCGATCGATGCAGAAGATGAGGGGTCGGCAGAGCAGCTGCCACTCACGGACGAGCAAGGAGAAGAAGAATGAACCGCCCAAGTGGTCTTGGACGTGGCCTTGGAGCCCTTATCCCCTCGGACGTCACCGATGATTCGGATGCGACCTTTCAAACGGTAGCTGTCGCGTCAATCCATGCGAACAAGTATCAGCCTCGGGAGCACTTTGATGAGGAGACACTCGACTCATTGACAAATTCGGTTCGGGAGCTGGGCGTTCTCCAGCCACTCCTTGTTCGCAAGGATGGTGACGGATACGAACTGATCGCGGGGGAGCGGCGCTGGCGTGCCGCCAAGCGGGCTGGGTTGCAAGATGTGCCCGTTATCGTTCGCGAAGCCGATGACACATCGTCGCTTGAGCAGGCGCTCGTCGAGAACCTGCATCGCCAGGACCTAAATGCGCTCGAGGAGGCTGCCGCCTATCAACAGCTCATCGACGAATTTGATTTCACCCAGGCCAAAATCGCCAAGCGGGTGGGCAAGTCCCGCTCGGCTATTGCCAATATTTTGCGGCTTCTGGCGCTTCCCACTGGAGTTCAGCTCTTTCTCTCCGATGGTCGTCTGTCGGCGGGTCACGCTCGAGCACTACTGAGCTTGGACACCGAAGCTGAGCAGATCGCCCTTGCCGAACGGGTTGTCAGCGAAGACCTGACGGTCCGAGATGTCGAGCGGCTCATGAAGGGGGAGTCTCTCACTGAAGCTCCCGCAGATACGACACCCGACAGTCCTGCGCCGAGCGATGCAGCCAGTTCGGGAACAACCCCAGGTACGACTCGTGCGCCGGCGCTCTTGGAGCTCGAGCGACTGCTCTCTGAGCGCCTCGATACGAGCGTTGGTGTTTCGCTTGGATCCAAGAAGGGAAAGATCGTCATCGACTATGCCGATCTTGATGATCTCGAGCGCATTTACCGCATCATCGCACAATAGGTACCAGAATCGAACAAACGTTCGCTTCCGCCGCTCTTGGTAATCCAGAATGAGCGGGCGAAGGGTGTCTAGGCAGCACCGATGTCGTCAGGCACGCTGATCCAGCGTGTGAGCGCTTCGTGGATTGCGATGGAGATCGACTGCTTGTGGTGTTCGAGACCCTCTCGTGGGCCCAAACGGAAGACGACAGCGGGCATACGGGTCTCCCGTAGCACTGGCGTACGAGCACCCTCGACATCACCGGGTATACGAAGCGCGAGCGACAACGCGTCGATAGCGAAGTTTGCCAGATCGTTGCCGCCATAGGACGAGAACGAGTCCGTCTCATAGAACGACGCAGTGCAGGCGTCGTCGACTACAGCCATCAGGCCGATGTACAGCTCCGCATCGAACTGGTTTGCTGCACGGGCATGCGTGGCCCCGTCGCCATGATGCAGCAGCAGCACACGCGCACCCGCTTTGCGAAGGGTCGTACCAAGCTCGCCGGCGACAGCGGGCGAGAAGCCAAAATCACCAACGACGATCCTGCGACCAACAAGACTCTTTGGTGCATCGCGCAACCGTTCCTGTTCGCGAATTGCGGCGACCGGACGGGCAGCATTGGCAGATAGTCGGAGACGAGTAAGTGTTTCGATCGTCGTTGGACCAGCAACACCATCGACGGGCACGCCCGCGTTTCGTTGAAAGTCAGCCACCGCGTTTTCGGTCTCAGGGCCGAAGATGCCGTCGATCCACCCGGTGTCGAAGCCGAGGCTTCCCAGCAGCAGCTGTAGTTCGGCGACGTCGTCGCCTCGCATCATCGGCGTACGGCGACAGAGAAGGCGCTCACCGAAGTTGTGGGCCGCTTCGGTGAGGGACTTCCAGGTCTCTCCACCAACGGCTCCTGTGGCCTCTAGGCCGCGCCTGCGCTGAAAAGCCGCCACGGCGTCGTGGGTTGACTGCGCGAAGCGGTCGAGGTGAATCGTCTCGACCAGGTAGCCAGCGAGGGTGAGTTGACGGTGAAGGTCAACAACGGCTTCGCCCGAATCGCCGAGCTCGAGACGAGGAGGCCGTGGAGTTTCTTGCATCGTCACAACTTAGTGGCCTTTGTTGGGTGTCCTCGTGCGCCCGAGCGGAGATTCAGCAACGCCAAAACGACGAAACCCCGGCAATGGACGCGAGGTCGATTGCCGGGGTGTTCGTTACGACTTAGATGAACTCAGCCAACTCACCCATGATGGCGTCCTTTGGCTTTGCGCCAACCATCTTCTTTACTGGCTCGCCGTCCTTGAAGAGGATCATGGTTGGAATGCTCATGACCTCATACTGGCGTGCGGTGTCTGGAGCGTCATCGACGTTGAGCTTCGCGATCTTGACCGAACCAACCTGTTCGTCGGCGATCTCATCGAGAATTGGAGCGATGGCCTTACACGGTCCGCACCATTCGGCCCAGAAGTCAACGAGGACTGGTTCGCCATCGCCGCCAATGGTGTCGGCGAAGTTCTCGTCGGAGAGGGTTACTACGTTTTCAGATGCCATGGGAGGGGTCCTTTTTCTTTCGATCTAGAGAATGAAACCAGTATGTCGGGTTTCGCATTCCCGAGCGGGCTAATGCCCTTCTTCGTTTGCTTCGAGCCAGCGCTCTGCTTCGAGCGCTGCCTGACAACCGGAACCAGCAGCGGTTATTGCCTGGCGGTAGTAGTCGTCTTGTACGTCACCGGAGGCAAAGACGCCCTCGATGTTGGTTGCCGTGCGACCAGGTTGGGTCAGCAGATAGCCGTTGTCCTTCATGTCGAGCTGGTCTTTGAACAAGCTGGTGTTTGGCTTGTGGCCAATCGCAATGAACAAGCCAGTGACCGCAAGATCGGAGATGGACTCGTCGAGGTTGTTGCGAACCTTGACGTATTCGAGCTTGTTTTCGCCGACGTATTCGACGACCGAAGTGTTCCACAGGAACTCGATCTTTGGGTTAGCGTTGGCTCGATCCTGCATGATCTTCGAAGCACGAAGTTCGTCTCGCCGTACGACGATGTATACCTTCGACGCGAAGCGGCTAAGAAAGTTCGCTTCCTCGAGCGCGGAGTCACCACCGCCGACGACGGCTATCTCTTGATCGCGGAAGAAGAAGCCATCGCAGGTTGCACATGTCGAAACGCCATGACCAATGAGCTCGACCTCTCGGTCGAGACCCAACATGATCGATTGTGCACCCGTTGAAACAATGACGGTCTTTGCGAGATGGGTTGGTTCGGCTTCGGTGTCGCCAACCCAGATCTTGAACGGACGCTCCGACAGGTCGACCTTGGAGGCCTTGACAGTTTGCACTTCAGCGCCGAAACGGGTTGCCTGAGCGCGGAAATTCATCATCAATTCGGGACCCATGATGCCTTCTGGGAACCCGGGGAAGTTTTCCACCTCGGTGGTCAACATGAGCTGACCGCCAGGCTGATCACTCGTCGAGGAAGGTTCGCCTTCGAGTACGAGCGGGTTGAGGTTGGCGCGTGCGGTATATACCGCTGCGGTGAGGCCTGCGGGGCCCGAGCCAATGATGACGACGTCGTTGACGGTTTGGTCAGCCATGTGATGTTCCTTGGTGTTGCAGAACGTTCTGCGAGGGGAGGGTAGGTATCAGGCGACGCGTTTACGCCACAAAATCCAACCGGCTATCGAAAAGATCAGCCCGAGAACGAGGTACACCAGCCACACACCCAGCCCAAGCACGTCGGTGCTGAACTGGTTGCCGAGGTGGACAAAGCCCACGAGCAACATGATCACCGCGGGAACCCCCAGTAGGAGGATCACTATTCCGTACACAAGGCCACGAGCCGCTTTCGTTGCGGGGTTCGTCGTCTTGTGTTTGACGTTGTCGACGAAACCAACAATGGTCTCGGTCGCTTGTTGTGGCCAGTCTGGCGTCGAGTCGCTTGGCGAGGACATGGCGTCGACTCTATCGAAGTGCGGAGCAGTCCTCTGCGTCGAGCACGCGAGTCGTTGCGTCATCGGCAAATTCGATGAGGATCAGGCGGGTCGCTCCACCGAAGGAATCGAGGTTCACGAGGTCGTATGGAAGTTCAGCGGTAACCCCATCGCGAGGTTGAACACATGACTCGAGAACACCGGCTTCGACTACGGCTGCAGCATCATATTTTGGCGTAATTGTGCCGTCGGTGATGAGCTCATCGATCCCATCCACAGTCGTCGCCGTCGCCAGGTCGGAGGTGTTTACGCGCTGTGCCCGCGGCTCGTTTGCCGCGTCGTCCTCCATGGCCTCGGCAACCTCCTCGCGGCTGGCAAAGCTTTCTTCCTCGGCATCGGCGGCCGAGTCGTCGGACTCGGCGACTTCGGCTGACTCGTCCATTGCGTCATCGGCATCAGCGGAGTCATCGGAATTCGCCGCGGCATCGACGGAGGTTTCTTCTGCGGCATCAGCGGCGACGGTATCGGTGGTGCTCTCGCCGGTGAGACTGATCGCAAGGGGAATGGCGATCAGAAATGCGGCGGCGGCTGCAACGCCGGCGATCCAGGCACGCTTCGGCGCGGATTGCCTGGTGACGGCACGCTCGTGGCGAGCCGCGGCGAGCGAGGTTACTTCTGGTGCGGGGGATGCAGCGGCTAGCGCAGCGGCAATCGATGATGAGCGGCGTTCTGGTGTCGCCTCGGGAACGGGCTCGGCGACGAGCAAGACACCCTGTCGCATGTGGGCGAGTCGCTCACTGGCGACGGGATCGGCTTCGACGGACGCGACGGTTTCTGCGTCGGCCTGACCATCGATGATGGCCGAAAGAAGTTCGTCGTCATAGCGTTTGTTATTCATCGTCGTGTCCTTGTACGCCACGAACAGCGTTCTGGTTCCCGACACTTGTCACATCACCAATAATGTCGGCGAGCTTGCCTCGGCCGCGTGCGATTCGCGACCGTACGGTGCCAGGAGCGATTTCCAACGTCTCGGCGATTTGTTCATAATCCATACCGCACAGATCGCGGAGAATCACGGGGATTCTGAATTCCTCAGCAAGCTGCTCGAGGGCATCGTTGACATCGATCGACGCCGCCACAGCCTCGCTCATGTTGCCAATGGCGGCGATCTGGAGATGTCCGTCTTCGTCGTCGATCGAGTCGGCGCTCCGTCGATTTCGGCGGCGCAGCTCGTCGATGGCAGCGTTGGTCGCGATTCGGTATGACCAGGTCGTGAACTTCGCCCGGCCGTCGTACTTTTCCAGGTTCTTCACGATGGCGATGAGAGCCATTTGGGTGGCATCATCGGCATCAGCGCCGCGGCCAACAACCTTGGCGCACACGGCGCGCAAGCGGTCGTGGTGGCGATCGAGGAGGATCTCGAGTGACGCCATGTCGCCGTTCTGTGAGGCACGAATGAGGTCTTCGTCGTCCGCCAACGTTTGCATTTAGCCGACCAGTTCGAGCTCGAAGATTTTCAGCTGCTGCTCGATCGCTCCAGATGCGATCTGTTCGTCGTATTCCTCGACCGTCTGCTCGACGGCGAGACCCAGGTCGGTGACCCAGACCATCAACGCGGTGACCGACACGTCGGGAAGGTCGAGTTCACTTTGTTCGCCGAGGTTTTGGAATTCACCGATCGGGTCGCCCCAGCCCTCAAACGCGGGTGAGGCGGTGTCTGCTTCGTAGATGCGGACCGACCAATCGATACGGTCGGTCAGAATGCGAAGTTGATCGAGGGACTGTGCTTCTTCGAATTCCACGATGATCCCGACCCCTTCTTTCAACTGTCCGAACGTCCGCGTCTTGTATTTCTGGGTTAACCAGAACGTAGTGGGGTCTCCATCGAAGGGTCGCGATACCGCTTCGCCGTGCTCGTCGTTGTCGCCGAATGGGTCGAAGGCAGCCGAGCGTTGTCCGTTGGTGAACGGTGGCAGGGTCGTTGTGGTGGAGGTGGTTGCTGTGGTCGACGTCGACGTTTCCTCGGTGGTATCGGCCGACGCGTCGCCAGCGTCACCGGACACGCCGGCATCATCGTCGTCGGTGATGACGGCGGCGGTTGATCCCGTCGTCTCCTCTGGCTCGTCGACACTGGTTGTATCGGCGGTGTCAAAGCGATCGGTGACTGCTTCGCTGGCCGGCTTGAGTAGAAACCACACCGTCGCGATCGCGGCGATCATAAGCGCCAACGCGAGCAGGGGACCGACCCAGCTGAGCGACGTGCGCTTCGCCTTGACGTGCTTTGCGGGGGTGGGAGCAGTTGCGACTGTTTGTTTGCCTCGCCGTGGGGTCGGTGGCCGAGCAGTGCCGGGACCGGGACCGGCTTGGGCTACCGGCGGAGGCGCGACGACCGGCGGTGTTGGAGCGGGGCGCATGGGGATCGAGGTAGGGCTTGCGTCGATGATCGTTGGATCGATCCGTTGCGGCGCACGGTGAGGCGGGTGCCGATCAGCAGTCGGTGCGTTACCTCGCATGGCTTCGGTGAGCGACGCGGACCACGTTGCCGCGTCGGGGTATCGGTCGGCGGGGTTGCGTGACAAACCCTTTTGTAGGAACTCATCGAGTGCTGGCGGGATATCGGGCCGAAGCGAGCGTGCCGACGGTGGTTCGCGCCGAAGCCGGTCCATGGCGCCGACGAGGTCGGTGGCCGAGAAGGGGACTTGACCGCACAGCATTTCGTACAAGACGGTGGTCAGGCCGTAGAGATCGGTGCGGCCATCGACCGGATGGCCTTCGATCTGTTCTGGGGCGAGGTATTTGACGGTGCCCACGAGGGATCCAGATTCGGTGTGGCTCGTTCCGTCTAGTGCCTTCGCGATACCGAAGTCGCTGAGCTTCACCCGCCGGTCGGGTCGGACGAGAATGTTCGCTGGTTTTACATCCCGATGCACGATGCCGTTTTGGTGCGCGTGTCCGAGCGCTCCAGCGAGCTGCACTCCAACCTCAACAGCGTCGACGGCCGCCAACGTTGGTCGTTCGTCGAGGATGCTGCGCAGGTCTCGACCCGAGACCAATTCCATGATGATCGCGTCGGTGGATTCGGTGGTGACCGTGTCGTAGATACCGACGATTCCCGGGTGCGTGAGGCGAGCAGCAGCCTGGGCTTCGCTTCGGAACCTGCTGAGAACGTTCGGGTCTGCGGCGAGATGCCCGTGGAGCATCTTGATCGCGACGCGACGACCAAGGTTGTGATCGATACCTTCCCAAACCTCGGCCATACCCCCGGCACCGAGCCGCGTGACCAGCTCATAGCGGTCGGCGAGGCGGCGGCCCGTCATCGGGCGTCGATCGGTAGGGGTGTGTGGCATGCGAGCGAAAACGCTAGTGCTCGCAACGTGTCGAGGGGCATCGCGGCGGCTCTAGGCCGGGATTTGGTAGGTGATGCCGATGATTCCGGGTCCGCCGTGGGTGCCAATGACGGCACCGATGATGTTTGTTCGAGCAGTCGCCACGCTGGGAATATCGGCGAGTGTCGCCATGAACTCGTCGTAGTCGGTTGCGTTTGCGTGCAAGATGGCGAGGTTTTCGACCTCACCAGCGGTCGCGAGCTGTTCTTTCACCCAGGCGAGGGACCGCTTACGGGTTCGTTGCTTTCCAGCCGCAACGACTTCGCCGGTGCTCAGATCGAGGAGTGGTTTGATCGACAGCATCGCGCCAAAGGCCGCTTGCGCTCCACCGATGCGCCCGCCCTTCTTCAGATTTTCGAGTGTGTCGAGGGTTGCGTAGACCCGGGTACGTCCGCTCATGTCTTCGGCGAGAGCGACGACATCTTCGACCGAAGCGCCATCGCGGCCGGCCTTTGCGCACGCGAGCACGATCGAGCCGAGGCCACCCGTGACCGACTTTGAGTTGATGACGCGGACATCGACGTCGACATCCTCTGAGCTCGCAGCGGTTCGCGCTGACTGAATTGTGGCCGATAGGGCTTCGGAGAGGTTGATGCACACAACGGCGGTGGCACCCTCGGATGCCATCTTGTTGAACATTGCCGCGAAGGCACCCGGTGCTGGTGCCGATGTCTCGGGAAGATGCTCAGATTCGCCGAGACGTCGGTAGAACTCATCGGTGGAGAGTTCGGTGCGATCGACGAACTCTTCGTCTCCAAAACGAATGGAGAGCGGAACCATACCAATGCCCCACTCTTCGAGTTCGGCATCGGATAGGTCACACGCGCTGTCGGTGACGATTCGTACGGTCATGGTTCAGACTCCGATTGGTTCTTCGGTATCGGCGGTGCTGCCGACGGATGACGGTGTGTCAGGAAGCGGTTTGACTGTATCCCGGGTGGATCGCAGGTGCTGCAACCACCACAGCAGCAGAACAATGATTGCCACAACCCCGATCACGAGGCCGACTCCGGAGAAGGCAAATGTTCGGACGAGCACCTCGGCGGATCCGAGTGTTACGGAGCGATCGGGACTAAAGACCTGGATGCGGATTGGGGAGTCACCCGACGCCAGCGCTTCGATCGGGATATCGATTCTGTTTGGTCCTGGTTTGAGAACGATCTCGATCGTCTGTCCGTTGGGGAAGGCGAGCTTCTCGCTGTCGAGAACGAGCAGGACGGCTGCGTCTACGCCGAGGTTGTTCTCGACGACGATCGGTACTTCGGAGATACGGCCCGTCAGGGTTATGGTCTCGCTTTCGGGTGTCGTGATCGATGCGTCCTTCTGGGTATCGATCACGTTGTAGATGGCATCGATGTACTCGTTGCGTTGATCGTCGGTGAGCCGATGGTCGGTGCTGACCCGGAGCAGTTGCTGGAGGCTTCGTAGCGATGCTTGGTCGGCGGCGATGACGGTCGACCAGCTTTCGATCGCGGCCTGAGCTTGGCTGAACTCGGTGCGAAAGCTCAGCAGGTCTTGTGCTGGTCGTTGGGCCCGGAGGTCTCGTTCGAGGGGCGATCCGAGGGTGCCCAAGCCTTGGCTTGGGGTAAAGGCCGTGTCGGAGAGAGCGTCGAACGGTGAGGCGCCGCGGATCGCTGGGATTCGTTCGATGCCGGTGAGCATCACGTTCAAGAACGTTGCGTCAGGGACCCAGTCGGCAGGTGGGTTGACAACGACGGCTTGGCGAACCTCCGCGTTTTGGAGCGACAGCAGGGTGAGGTCGGCGAGCATGCGGTTGGCGTTGTACGCAGCACCACCGGGATTGGTGAAGTGATTCGATAGTCCACCATTGGCCACCAGTGCGGGAACGGTGCGACCGTTCGGGGTCGGAATAACGAAGCGGGTGGTGAGCGCTTGTGGAAACAGCTCGCTGTTGAGTGGTGCGAGTTGTGCTGGCCGAACAATGACGCCCTGAACCCCGAACGAGTTGTCTTCGCTACGAGTGATTAGCGCCTGAAGGCCGTCTTCGTCGACGGTTCTGTCGAGCAGCATCGCCGAGGACTCCGGCTCGATACCGAGCACGGAACTGGTCGCGGCGGATCCGGCTTGATACAGCTGAACCAGTTCATCTTCAAGGCCAGCGTCGATCCAGGCTTGTTCCTCGACTTCAGAGTACGGATTGGGCAGCAACTGGCTTGGGCCGATGTTGGTGCGGAGCTGGTCGAGTATGCGAACGGTCTCTTCGGTGTTGATCGACTCGAGGCCAACGAGGGCCTCGGGCGAGATGGATAGGGCAACATCGGCATCGGGGTGCTGGGCAATAGCGTCGACGATGATGGCGAGCTGAGCGGTTGCCTCTTCGTCGAGTGGCGCGTTACCGGTCGGCGTCGCCATGGGTGGCATGGTGGCTTCGAGCACGATCGCCGTGCGCAGGGGAGCGTTACGTTGCCCGCGCGGTAGTTCAATGAGTGAGGTGAGGAACCAATCCGAGAGTTCGCCGTCCGCGTCGTATAGCGACACCTCTACCGGGTAGACGGCCGATCCGCCATTGCTTCGCAGGACGCTGATTGGGTTGGCCTCATCCTCTTCTTCGATGGGGATGTTTGGTCCGGCGACGGCCACTTCGAATCCGAGTACTTCGTTGCTGGTGCCCTGTACGTCGCCGAGCATGACGGGATCGAGCTCGAGTAACGGATCGAGGTCTTCGGGGAGTTCCTTGCGAAGGAAGTCATCACGTTCGGGCCACGGGGGATAGACGCGCAGCACGACCGATGAGTCCGGGCCGGCTCCAGCCACGCGGACTTGTATGTCGTAAATGCCTCCGTCGTCGACCCATGCGCTTTGTGCGACGAGCTCGAGTGAGCCGCCGGTCTGGGCGGAGACGGGGGTGGCGAGGACTGCGATGATCAGCGCCACGACAACACTGGTTATCGCGGTGGCCGAACGCCGGGTTGTCACTGGTTCCACTGAAGCACCATGAGTTTCTCAGCCGACAGCGCGAACCCGAGCGATTCGTAGAGACGCAGTGCGTTTTCGTTTGACGTTTGCGTGTTCACCAGCATGGAGCTGGCGCCATCGGCCTTCGCCCAGTTCATCGCGTCGATAACGAGCTGAGATCCGATTCCTTTACCGCGATGTTCTGGTGCAACGCCGAGGCGTTGCAGGAAACTCGATTGCGCCGCGCGGCCAGTAATGGCGTAGCCGGCGATGGTTCCGTCGACGAGCGCAATGCGATAGCGATGTGTTGGTGTGGCTTTTTTGGCCGCGGTGAAGGCGTCTCTGTCGAGCGCCCAGAAGCGGTCGAAGGACGCTCGATCGATGGTGAGTACAGAGCTGAGGTCGGTGCGCCTTCCGGCCCTCGTGCGAACGGGGGTTCCGGATTGGACCGGTATGTCGTTCAGCGAATGGCGGAGAAGATGCAGCGCTTCTCGGTCGACGAATCCTGCGGCACGGAAGGCGGTTTGTTCGCTCGACGCCAAGGCGCTCGTAACAATTCGGCCGCGACCGATCGAGTCATTGTCTGCGACTTGGGCGAGGACCCGCTGGACCTCGTGATCATCGAGTCGGCGATAGGGGATGATTTGCACGCTGACGGAATCGGGGTCATCGGGGGACGGCGATTTGTGCACGATTCGCACCCCGCGGAAGGGGCGTTGCAGGCGATCGAGCAACATAGGAGCCAATTCTACGCCCGTGTTTGGCCCAGGGCATGGCGAGCAAAGCCAGAGACTGCCGGACGGGTCATCTAGCCTCCCCTTTCGTGGACGAGACATTGCCAGCAGTTTTGGATGAAGTTGCCCCGCTTGCGGCTGCGTTTGCTGCAGCCGATCGGCCGTTGTACCTGGTTGGAGGCATCGTTCGTGATCTGCTCTTGAACGCTCCACTCGACTCGCTCGACTTCGATCTCACAACTAATGCGCGGCCCGAAGAGATAAAGAAACTGGTGGCACCGCTGTCTGAAGCGGTGTGGGCACAAGGGGAGAAGTTCGGCACGATTGGTTGCCAGATCGGTGGCCGGCCCTACGAGATAACGACACACCGCGCAGAGAGCTACAACGATGTGTCCCGCAAGCCCGAGGTGCAGTTCGGTGACGACATCAACGTCGACCTCTCCCGACGAGACTTCACGGTTAATGCAATGGCTATTCGGTTGAGCGACGGCGAGTGGATGGATCCTTTCGATGGGCGCGGCGCGCTCGATCAGCGAGTCTTGCGAACGCCCATTGAGCCGGAGGTTTCGTTTTCTGATGATCCGCTTCGCATTCTGCGGGCGGCCCGGTTCATTGCTCGATACGACCTGTCGGTCGATGCAGGTGTCCGCACTGCGGCGTCGTCGTTGAGCGATCGAATGTCAATTGTTTCGGTGGAGCGAATTCGCGAGGAGCTCGACAAGTTGCTCGACGCACCAGCTCCGGCATCGGGGCTTGCGTTCTTGTCCGAGGTTGGAGCATGGCGGTTTGTTTCGTCGTGGATCGGCGACGATGAGCTCGGGCAGATCGGAAAGGAGCTCGATCGATCTCGGGTCGATACCGATCTTCGTCGAGCGGTGATCTTTAGCCATTGTGCTCCCGGTGATCGTGCCGCCCAACTTGAGCATCTCAAGTACTCCAACGCTGAGGCTCGAAACTTGCGGTTGGTTCTCGCCGGTCTCGATCTGGTGTCTCATGGTGGCCAAGATTTCGAACCGACGACGGTTCGTCGCCTCGTGGACCGGGTCGAGTATTCGTCGATGTCGACCTTGCTCGAACTCATCGAGGTTTTGGGCGTGCGCGACCGAGGGTTGCCGCGGCTTTTCGCCGACCTCGACGCGGCCGAGGATCTGTCGAACCTGTCGCCTGGACTAACCGGCGAGGACATCATGGACTTGCTCGGTATCGATCCGGGGCCAGAGGTGGGGGCTGCGCTCGGTGTCTTGCAGGAGCGTCGCTTCGAGGATGGTCCGTTGGATCGCCAGGACGAAGTGGCCTTCTTGTTGCAGAAGTATCGGCGCCGTTAGCGGGCTGCCTAGTTCCCGATCTTGCGCGCTCGAAAGATCGCCGATGCCGGGTGGATTCCGGTGCCGCGAGGTTCGAGGAGGGTATCGACTCGGTAGTTGGCGCGGGTGAGTTGGGTGAATGTATGTCCGATGCCGTGGCGGTAAGTGAGGTGTTCGCCTTCTCCGAGTGGGCGTTCGTCGTGATAGTCGTACGCGACCGTCCGCGGGCTCTCTTTGGACACCATGAGCCCAGCGGGGTGGGGGAGGGTCACGACGAGGGGTCGGTCGGTGCGGAGCAGGCGATGTGTCTGGCGAAAGACGCGCCCGATGTCGGCAACAGCGGCGAGGGAATGGATGGCGATGACCGCGTCGAAGATGTCGGCGTGCAAGAACGCGAGATCGGCGAGGTCGCCGTGGTGGACCTCGACGTGGACCTCGGCGCTTTCGGCCGCGGTGCGAGTGAGTTGTACCTGAGTTTCATCGGGGTCGATCGCGACGACCTTGGCGCCTTGGGTTGCGAGGGCAATGGCTGAGTGCCCGGATCCGCAGCCCAGATCGAGGATCCGCTGTCCGTTGACATCGCCGAGCAATTTGCGGTCGAGTCCGTCGACGTCGCCGGGTCCGAGCTCGACCGAGGAGAGAGGTCGTTGCTGTCCGTAATCGCCGGAGGTCGTGTACCGCGTCCAGTTCTGCATGAGTGTGACTGTACTTTCCCGGTACGGTGGGCCACATGAGCCCTTCGACGATCGGCGTCTCATGAGGCAGAAGATGTCTACGGCCGCAGCCAACAGCGCTGGCGGTTCGATCAACTTCACGCTTGCGCGCGAACGCACGATCATGGCCTACAAGAACGGCGAAGCGACCCGATCTGAAGTGTGTGATGCACAGACCGAGTTGATGAGAAATGCCCGCGAGTGTGGCAAGCAGGTCGACGCCCGTTGCCCGATCTGTCATGAGGAAGAACTCGTCGAGGTGCTGTACGTGTTTGGTCCGCGGCTGCCCGCCGCTGGACGATGCATTGTGACCGACGGCGACCTCGAGCGGATTCGTCGCCGGAAGGGCGACTTTACGGCCTATGACGTCGAGGTCTGTACGCGCTGCAAGTGGAACCATCTGCTGCGTACAAATCCGGTGGTCTGAACCAACCGCGTCACCTACCGTTTTTGGTAGGTGACGTTTAGAGGTGGGCTGGATTCGTCGACCGAACAGATGTGATTCATCTGATTTATAACAGCGCTGCCGTGGTCGACTTCTCGAAGGACGATTTGGTGGAGCTGCTTGCAAAAGCTCGTGACAAAAATGCCGCCAATGACGTGACCGGCATGTTGTTGTACGTCGACGGTTCGTTCTTTCAGATTCTCGAAGGGCCAGAGGAGGCTGTGGATGCGCTGGCCGCACGTATTGCCGAGGATCCGCGACACGATCAGATGACCGTCATCATTCGCGAGCCGATAGCGAAGCGAGCCTTCGGTGAGTGGACAATGGGCTTCGCCGATGTCGACTCGACCGATCTTGGCGAGCTCGATGGGTTGAACGATTTCTTCGACGGTCAGACATCGCTCAGTGCAATGGATGCTGGACGAGCAAAGAAGCTGTTGACCGCGTTTTCAAAGGGACGCTGGCGAGTTCGACTCGGTGCGCGAGCACCGCGATTCACGCCGGAACGTTCCTCCGAGGGACATCCCCACAGCGTGAACCCGCGACCGGAGTTCGCGATTGCGTATCAACCGATTGTCGATGTCTCTCGTCGAACGGTGATTGGTTATGAAGCACAGGTGTGCGGCGTCGATGGCGCTCCCGCTGCCCAAGTTCTGCAACAGATTCCACTCGGTGAGGTAGCGGCCTTTGAAAGTGATGTTCGCCGCATGGCGATCGGCAGAGCAGCGCGCCTAGATCTTGAATCCGACCTGTACCTGAGCTTGACGCCGCAAGGTTCGTGGGACTTCATTCGCTCCTCGTTGCGCTCGACGGTCGACACCGCCGCACAAAGCGGTATTGATTTGTCCCGCATTGTTCTCGAGATGAAACATGAGGCAACGCTGACCGATCCGGCTGCGCTCGCGGATTGTCTGAAGGACGTCCGCCGTGAAGGGGTCCGAGTCAGCATTGGGGATTTTGGTTCGAGTCACGCTGGATTGGCGTTGCTTGAGCACTATCGCCCGGAGATCATTTCCTTGAGCATGTGTCTGGTTCACGGCATCGACAGCCACGGCCCACGTCAGGCGATCGTGCGCGGCCTTGTGCAGACCTGCGAC
>CALBVK010000239.1 GCA_937969345.1 uncultured Acidimicrobiales bacterium | reverse complement strand
GTCTCCGAGATCCACATCGCTTCCTCGAGGGAGCGAAAGGCGGCGAGCTGTTCTTCGCTGATCTGCATGTGCCAAGTATGGCTCAGTGCCGAGGCGCGACGTTCCCGCCCGAAGACCTGCTGCTGAAGCCGAACTTCATCGCCCAGCTCAATCGTCCGCTGAGAGCTCGCAGGAGATCAGGGACGCTGCGACCGCGCCGTTGATGCATCTATCCTCCGCCCCAGCACCACCTCGAACGACGTCGCCACCCGACACGATGATGTAGTCATCGCCGTTTCCGCCGTGGATGTTGTCGACATTTGATCCGCCTTCGATGCGGTCGGCGCCGGCGCCTGCACGCATCCAGTCGCGACCTTCGAAGCCACTGAGGCGATCGTTGCCCGGGCCACCCTGCATCCGATCCCACCGCGACGATCCGTAGATGTCGTCGTTGCCGGCGCCGCCAAAGGCGCGCCCTCCAGCAGTGTCGGCCCGATCAGCGACGCCTTGGCCATCCGCGAAAAAAATGATGTCGTTACCTTGCGCTCCGAACAGGACATCAAACCCCTGGCCGCCGATGAGTACGTCGTTGCCGATGCCTCCGCAGATGATGTCATCGCCACCGTTGCCGAGAATGGTGTCGTCGCCCTGAAGCGCGGCGATCACATCGACTCCTTCGGTACCCGAGAGGGTGTCGTCTCCGCTTGTGCCGACGATGGTTGCTCGACGTCCATCGCACACCACGACGCTGCGCTCGAACACTCGGGCGTACCCCGCTGCGACGCCCGGCGATGGGGCACCAAAGGCCACCGTGCTGCCATCGTCGGAGACCGCCAGCGACAGCCCGACTCGATCGATCTGGGCAATGCCGTCAATGTCTTCACCTGCCTGTTGCCACCCGCCGCTGGTGCGGTCGTACACCCGAACATGGCCGGCCCCAGGCGCCGCGCCATCGTTCCACGGTGCGCCGACCGCAAGGGTTGTTCCGTGCGCCGAAAGCGCGACCGTCGTGCCGAAGCGATCGCCGCGGGCTTCGTGCTCAATCGGATCGCCGACGCGAAGCCACTCGCCGTCAACGTCCTCGAACACCTGCACCTGCCCGTTCTGATCGGATTGGAAGAGCGTCGTCTCTGAACCTGCCCAGGGAAGCCCAACGGCGACCAACTGCCCGTCACCAGACATCGACACGGCATCGCCAAAACTTCTCCGGTCGGTGGTGTTCTCGATCGGGTTGCCAACCGCTTCCCACACGTTGCCGTTGAAGTCGAAGACGTGCACTCGTTGATCGGCTACCGCAATGCGACGCCCGTCGTCGCTGAGATCGATGATCGGATGCGAGGGCCTGGGGTCAACCTCAATGAAGGCGCCGAGTTGCGTCCATGTCCCGTCGATATTCGATAGGACACGCACCCGAGGAATGGTTTCGAATTGTGCGACTCGGACCACCTGAGACACCGCAAGTGTCCGGCCGTCGGCCGACAACGCAACTTGGAATGCTGCCGTCTCGTCGTCGGTAACAAGGTCGTCGCCAACCTGGGACCATTCGCTGTCCTCAAACTCGAACACCCGAACATGCGGTGAATCGCCAGCGGAGGAAATCACGAGCGTTGTCCCGTCTGCTGATAGCGCGATATCGCGGCCATAGTCATCGAACGTCATCTCTCCATTGATGTCGCTGCCTCGCTGGAGCCAGGCTTCGTCGGTCAATTCGAAGACCCGGACATGCCCCGATCGGTCGCCGCTGGCGCTGTTACGGGGTCCGCCGATTGCCAGGACGGTGCCGTCGTCGGACATCGCAATCGACTCGCCGAAACGGTCGAAGTCAGTCTCGCCCTCGATGAATGCACCGACCGGGTTCCAAACGCTCGATTCCGCCGCTCCGACAGATGTCGCCGCACCAAGGAGGGCAGCCGCGGTTGCAACAGTGGCCGCCAGGAGGGAGAAGATTCCAGATCGTCGCATCGAATTCCTTGGTTTTCCGTCCCGCTAGCCCGCACTGTAGACGCTTGGGTCGTAGCCTCAAAGGGTGGCTGTTCTCCGTGTCGCTATTTGTCAGATCAATACCAAAGTCGGTGACCTTCAGGGCAACGCCGACAAGGTTCGTTCGTGGATGCGTGATGCTGAGCGGGAGGGCGCCGATCTGGCATTGTTCCCCGAGCTAACCATCACCGGGTACCCACCTGAAGACCTTTTGCTCAAACCGAACTTCATTGCCGAGAACATTCGGGTCTTGCACGAACTGGCCGCCGACATCACTGGTCACTGCGCGGCGGTAATTGGTTTCGCCGATGGCGAGGGCCACGGCCAAAGCTACAACGGACTGGCCGTTGTAGCCGACGGAGCGGTCAAGGCGACGTATCACAAGCGTGCACTCCCGAACTACGGCGTCTTCGACGAAGAACGTGTCTTTGTGCCCGGCACCGAGCCAATGCAGCTGCACCAGATCGCTGGCATCAACGTCGGGCTGTCGATCTGCGAAGACAGCTGGATCGCTGGCGGTCCCATCCCGCAACTCGCCGCGGGTGGTGCCCAAATCATTGTGAACATGAACGCGTCGCCGTATTACCGGCGCAAGACCGAACGCCGTCAGCAGGTAATGGCCGAACGGGTTGCTGAATCTGGCGGTGTTCCGTTCGTCTATGGCAACCAGGTGGGTGGACAAGACGAGCTTGTCTTCGACGGGTCATCGTTCGTCTTGGACGAGCACGGCAAACTCATGGCCCGCGCCGGTCATTGTGTCGAGGAGATGTTGGTCGTCGACGTCCCGGCTATCGAGAGCACGGTCTCTGCCGAGGCGACGTTCCCGGTTGTCCCGATCACCACTGCAACCGGACGCAACGTCGAAGCGGCGACTCCTCGAATAGCGCCGCTGCTCAACGAACTCGACGAGCTACACGAAGCGCTAGTGCTCGCAACGCGCGACTACGTGCTGAAGAACGGATTCCAGGACATCTGCCTCGGACTTTCCGGCGGTATCGACTCGACGCTGACGGCGGCGATCGCCGCCGATGCGCTCGGTCCGGAGAATGTGCACTGCGTCCTTATGCCAAGCCGCTACTCGAGCGATCACTCCGTCACCGATGCTGAAGAGTTCGCCGAACGGCTTGGGGTCTCACACCGCACGATTCCCATCGAGCCCGGCCACGCGGCTTTCCTCGAGATGTTCGCGGACTCGTTTGCAGGCCGCGAGGAAGGGCTTACCGAAGAGAACTTGCAGTCGCGGATTCGTGGCGTCATCCTCATGGGTCTGACGAACAAGTTCGGTTGGTTGGTGTTGACCACCGGCAACAAGAGCGAAGCTGCTGTTGGTTACTCGACCCTGTATGGCGATACCGCTGGGGCGTACGCGGTGATCAAGGACGTCTACAAGCTCGACGTCTATGCGCTGTCGCGCCGCTTTAATGAGCGCGCTGGCCGTGAGGTCATCCCTGAATCGGTGATCACCAAGCCACCTTCGGCCGAGCTCCGTCCTGATCAGCGAGACGATCAGAGCCTCCCGCCATATGAAGAACTCGATCCGCTACTCGAGGCCTACATCGAAGGCGATCGGACCGTAAGCGAGCTGATCGAGATGGGATTCGACGAGGCGACTGTGAAGCGGATAACGCGGTTGGTCGACATCAGCGAATTCAAACGTCGCCAGACGCCATTGGGCGCTCGGGTAACCAAGAAGGGTTTCGGGCGCGACCGTCGCTTGCCGATCACCAACGGCTTCCGCTAGCGGTCAAATCGGGCGGGTTGCATCCAAGAGGCGTACCTGGGCCGTAAAGCCCATATGGAGACGCCCGCTGACCCCACGCAAGAGCCCATACCCTCGTCGGCCACCGAACCAACAGATGACGTGCTCGTAGGGGATCAGCCCGATCGCCACGACGTCGTGGAATCGACGGGTCCAAGCGGTCTTCGTTTGGCCGTAACGAGCATCGGCGTGTTCTTGGCGATCGTCGCTATTGGTGGAGCTATCGGCCTTGCGTCGGGTGCCGGAGTCGATGACGCCGACGCAATGGCTGCTTCTGTGATGGATAGCGCGGCACTCGACTCTGCGCTGGTGGACACCCCAGCTCTGAACACCTCCGTCGACACCGCAATAGTGAATGCGGCGGTTGTGCCGGAGACCTCGATCGCACCAGCCGCAATCGTCGCCTCGCCCACGACCGCACCCGTCGTGGACAATCCGGAGCCTGAGGCCGTCGCGATCACCACAGACGACGTCACCGTGAACGAGCCAGTCACCGTTGTACGTGGGGTTACCGAACTGGCCTTGCCGCTCGTAGATGATGCGCCACCAGCGGCAACAATCACCGGGCCAGACCCAACCGAAATCGAGTTCCTCGAGTTGCCCAAAGCGGTCTATGACCGTTTCACGCTGAGGACCGGAGATTCGTTCGCAATCAACATCGCTGCCAACGACAAGATCGGCGGGGTCCTCCAATCCGTCACCCTCACCGGACTTGGCGAACTTGCCCCCGGTTTCTCACTAAACGCGGACGGGACCGTGTCGGGCGTGGCATCGCAATGCGGTGCCTGGAAAGCCCAATACGCCATAAATTCAACGAATCCCGCAGTTGGAACGTCGTGGATCGATATCACCGTGAGCGGCTGCTCGGGCACCTGATGTTACTTTCGACACATTTTCAGCCATTCGCGCGGTGTTGCGGGCCGGATCGGTCGGTAGGGTTTCCCTTCAGGTCGACTTGTAATTGGTCGAAACAACTGCATCACCCGTACTAGCGGGAGCCGTAGTCAACAACAGCGGTGGCGCAACCCGCCGCTGTGAAACCAGAAGAGGAAACTCGTGGCGAAAGAGCGTGTCGAGCGGGATGAAGAAGACCTTGTCCGGCTATATCTCACCGACATTGGTCAATACCCGCTCCTAACCAAGGACGATGAAGTGCGC
>CALBVK010000238.1 GCA_937969345.1 uncultured Acidimicrobiales bacterium | reverse complement strand
GAGACGCTCGATGACCTTGTTGCCCGCGACGTCTGAACGTTGAGTCATGTCTGAATACGACACCACGCACACCTCCACGAGGTATCGACGGCTCCCACATGTACAGCGTCAGCTGGCTCGCGGTCGCCGATTCGTTCAACCGCTGGATGCCGAGACCCCAACGCAACTCTCCGGGTCGGCGCCGATGATCTGGGATCTTCTCGCAGACCATGGATCGGTCGATGAGATCGTGGCCATGCTGCAACAGCAATTCAGCGACGCTCCCGATGTGATTGCTGGGGGAGTACGAATCGCGCTCCAGTCGTTTCTCGAGGCTTCGCTCGCCGAGGTCGAATCATGAGCACTGCACGAATCGTTGAACGTATTGCCTCGCTCGGTCTGCCCGGGGCGTCCACCGAGGCGATCGAGATCGACCAAACCGAGGCCGATGCCCTCGTTGCTGAACTCGTGAAGCATCGAGTCCTCGGTCTCTTCGTCTCCGGATACGAGGACGGCAAGATTGCCGCCGATGACACGACCGTCGACCAAGTGATTGCGGCTCATGACGAAGTGATGAGCCAGACGATGCGCATCGAGATCATGGCTATTCGGACCTCGCTGGCCCTGGCCGACGCCGGAATCGAACACCGGTTGCTCAAGGGGGCTGCGCTCGCTCACACGATTGCCACCCGTCCTTCCGAGCGGTCGTTTCGTGATGTTGACGTGCTGGTTTCGGGCACGGACATCTCCAAAGCTGTTCAGGTGCTCATCGGTGCCGGAGCAACGCGTCTTCAGCCCGAGCTGCGGCTGGGGTATGACCAGCGGTTTGCGAAGTCGGTGACGATGCGACTCGACGACGTCGAGATCGACCTGCATCGCACCCTTTGTCCGGGCCCGTTCGGTGTGTGGATGTGGCCCGGCGATCTCTTCCTGCTGAAACAGCACGTGCCGTTGGGAGACGTGCAGATCCCCACCCTCGACCGCACCGACCACCTCGTGCACGCGTGCTATCACGCTGCGCTCGGACAGGTCGACCCGGTCCTGGCCAACCTTCGAGATATCGCATTGCTCGCAGGCGATGAGGCCGATGCTGGTTACGACGTCGAACGGTTCGACGGAACGGTGTCGCGATGGAAGGGGCGTGCGGTTGTTCGACGCGCCGTTGGGTCCGTCAACGGCCGGCTCGACGTCGACCTGCCCGAATCGCTTGGTCGGTACCTGCATGAGCCGGTCGACGCTGGCGAACTTGCAGCCATCGACCCATACCTGACCGATGACCCAAGGGGGAGGTTCGCTGCGCTCGCTCCTTCGACGTTGCGGGCGTTGCCGATGGCCGATCGGGCAGCGTACGCAATGGCTGTTGGATTGCCCGACGGGACCCGCCCTCGCGATCGGGTGTCGTCGCTGATCAGGCGTCGCCACTAACGTCGACGAGGAGCTCCAAGCTCAAGGTTTTCGCAGACGCGTCGACAACCTGGAGATGCAACGGTTACTCGTTCTTGTCTGCGCACTGCTCGCCGCAACCGTGGCTCTCGCTGCGCCAAGCGAGTCCGCAGACGCTGCCGTTTCGGTACCGACGACGCTGCAGGCGATCTACGCCGTGCCATCCGATATCACCCCGGTCGCTGGTCGTACGGCCGCGTCGAGTACGAGCATCGCCGTTGTTCAGGATTGGTTCTCTGGTCAGACGGGTGGCCAGTATCCCGTGTTTACCGAGGTGTCCGGAAGCGTCGATGTCCAACAAGTGGTGCTGAGCAAGACCGAAGCTGAAGTCCGCGTGCTCTCGTATGCGGAGATGACGACATTTCTTACTTCGGAGATCGAAGCGCTCGTACCGGCGGCTGCGAACTCGAAACTCTTCGTCTACCTGGAGGGGCCACAAGATGTCCCGGCATGTGGCTATTCCGGAGCCATGATCGTCATTCCGATGGCGAACTGTGGCGGCATCTACCCGTCCGCCAACGCTCGCTTCCCGTACGGTGACACCTATCTCGTCGCCCACGAGCTGACGCACCTGCTCGGCGCAGTGCCGTCGTGTGCTCCGAATGCGCTGCCAGGTGGCCACCTCGACGGGGACAACCGAGACATCTTGTTCCAGGGCTCCGGCGGGCGAGATTGGGACAACCTCATGCTCGACCCGGGCAACGACGACTACTACAACCACGGTCGTTCCGATTGTTATGACATTGCCGACAGTCCGCTGCTCGGAACCTGGCAGACGAACGGCCTATCGACTCCATCGACGCCCACGACACCGGTCATTTGCGATGGGTTGGAAGCCACCGTTGTCGGAACGGCCGGGGCTGACGTCCTTATCGGTACCGAGAACGCCGACGTCATCGCTGGTCTCCAAGGCGACGACCTCATCCGAGGCTTGGGCGGCGACGACGTCATCTGTGGCGGAATCGGCGACGACGTCATCTACGGCGGCGCCGACTTCGACGTCATCTTTGGAGCGCAAGGCAACGATCGGATCTACGCCGCTGACGGCGAATCCTCAACCACCCGTCTCGATGTTCGCGGCGCACGGATGTTTGGGGGAGCGGGCAACGACATCATCTATGGATCGAACCGGTGGGATCGAATGCAAGGCGGCTCGGGAGCGGACACGCTGTACGGCTTCGAAGGGCGAGACTGGATGCGCGGGGGAGGCGACAACGACGTCATCGACGGCGGGAGCAACATCGACGATCTCCACGGCGGGAACGGCAACGACCGGATCGCTGTTGATAACGCCGATGCTGTTCGTGGCGGTGCTGGCGCACTCGATCGATGCATACTCACCGCGACCGCCGATCCGTCGTTGCTGATCTCCTGCGAGCTTCGCTAGCGGACGATCGGGATTGCGCATCCGAGATTGTTTTGCACAAAGAGTTGCGCCTCGATGCGCTCGCTTGCGGCTTCGAGCACGATCACCGAGGACGTCGACTCAGCATCCCAGGATTCGAAGACGAACCAGTTGCTCGTCGTAGGCCGATAGATGCCGAGGGTCTCGGACCCATCGCAGTTCCAATCGGCGATCGCCGCGAGATCGCCAGGTTCGCCAGCGAGGAACCGTCTGGTCGAGTCGCCCGAGCGAATTTCAATCATTCCAGTGCTCGGGTCCCATCGAGCGTTCGCGTTGACCAATGTTTGTTCGGCTGCGATGTTCTGACGGAGGGATGCAGGAGCGACGGTCGGCTCGTTGGTCGGGCGGTTGCGATCGAACTCCGAAGCGACCAGTAGCGCGATCAGCGCGACCATTCCGAGGATCCACCACGAGGACAACACCTTGGAGTTCGAGTTCGAGTTGGAGTCGGGGCTCGGAGGTTCGGAATCATTGCCCGGACCAGGACCGTAAGCCCGAGTTCGAGGACCTGAAGGAGGAACGCCCGGCGAGCTCGACGCATGGATAGCCGTCGTGGGAACGATCGGACCGTTCTCGACAGCGTTGGTCAGCTTCGCCGATTCCGAAACTTCAGTAGCGACAACACCGGCGTTGGGCACCAACTCGTCGAGCATTACGCGCCGTCCGGCGTCGCATTGCTCGATGAGTTGTGCAAAGTGTGCGGCGTATTCCACCAGGTTGTTGTCAATGCTGGCGAGCATCGTTGCTGCCAGCGAGCGAACGTCGAGTTGCGGATCCGCCTGGCGGAACGGACCCGCGAACTCGGCCGTACCTTCATCGACGGACGAGCCGTCGGCGAGGTGAGCAGTTGCAAAGTCTAGAAGTGCTGCGCCGCCCTGAGTGCGCAGCCCGATATTTCCTGGACTGATATCACCATGGATCCATCCAGATTCGTGCATTGGGCGCAGCGCCTCCACGATTTGTTGAACGATGGCGGTGGCCTCTTCGCCGCTCAGTGGGCGGCGAAGCATGCGTTGTGCGAGCGTACCTTCGTCGCACAGTTCGAGTATGAGCGATCCGTTCTCCATTGGGCCGTCGACCACCGCTACCACGTGTGGGTGGGCGAATCGCTGGAGGGCTTCGGCCTCGTGCTCAAGTGACCGTGAGCCACTCGGGATCTTGACCGCAACATCGACCGAATCGCCCGAACCGGTGAGGCTGGCTCGCACCACGAGGCCATGTCTTCCCGATCCGAGTAGTTCGGCCATCCGCATCGAGGGCTGCTGCCGTGGGGCTGGAGCATCGAAGTCGGCCGTGGTGGCCGGAGAGAGGTCGGCTGTCCGCGTCGATGGTCGCTGCGCCGGATCCAGTGGATCACGAGTGCAATCAAACGAATTGGAAGCAGCTTGCATATACTGAAACATATCGAAATGCAATGAAGGGGTCAAGTCGCATCTGTTGTTCGCCGGTGGCGATAGCGTGCTACCCCATGAATGCAGAGCGAATTGTCCGGTTGGGTGTCCTCGGTTGTGGCACCGTGGGTTCGTCATTTTGTGAATTGATCACCCAGCAAGCCAATGAGATTGCTCGGCGAACCGGCATGCGTATCGAACTGGCAGCGGTGTCGGTCCGCGATACGACCAAGCCGAGGCCTGGCGTGGACGCCAGCCTGCTCACCACAGACTCAGCAGCTATCGTCGCCGACCCGTCGATCGACGTGATCATCGAAACCATGGGTGGGGTTGAGCACACGAAGGAACTCGTTCTCGCTGCCTTTGCGAGCGGCAAGCCCGTGGTCACCGCGAACAAAGAGTTGCTCGCACTACACGGCCCAGAGCTCTTCGAGGCTGCCGCTGACGCCGGGGTTGACCTCGCGCTCGAAGCATCGGTCGCTGCGGGCTTGCCCTTCATTCGGGCGCTCCGCGAATCGCTCACTGGCGAAGACGTCAGTCGCGCCATGGGCATCGTGAACGGCACGACGAACTACATCCTCTCGCAAATGACCGAGAATGGCGCTAGCTACGACGACGCTCTCGCCGAGGCGCAACGCCTGGGCTTCGCCGAAGCGGATCCAACCGCCGACGTCGGTGGCTTCGACGCTGGTTCGAAGGCCGCCATCATCGCCACGCTCGCCTTCCGTCGGGCTGTTCGCGCCGGTGACGTCTTCATCGAGGGCATCGAGTCGATCACGGCCGAGGACATCTCGAACGCAGAACGGCTCGGATACGTCATCAAGTTGCTCGCCGTCGTCGAGCGCGATGAGGCTGGTTCGATCGCCGCTCGAGTCCACCCAACGATGGTTCCCACCGGCCATCCGCTCGCATCGGTGCGAGATAGCTTCAACGCCGTGTACGTCGAAGGAACCGGCATCGATCAGATCATGTTCTACGGACGCGGTGCTGGTGGCCACCCGACAGCGGCGATGATGGTCGGCGACGCTATCGATGTCGCAGCCAACGTCGGACTTGGCTGCCACCGAGGCGTCGGTCCGCTGCCCGACGCAACGATCACACCCATCGATGACATCACCTCGGCGTTCTACATCAGCGTCGATGCACTCGATCAGCCCGGGGTTCTCGCGGATATCGCCGGCTCCTTCGGAACCCGTGGCGTATCCATCCGTTCAATGGAACAAGAGGGCATCACCGACGACGCGGCCCGCTTGGTTTTCATCACCCATGAGGCCGTCGAGAGCGATCTGCGAGCCACGCTTGAAGAGCTTGCCGATCTCGCATCGGTCAAGAACATCGGGCAAGTCCTCCGAGTCGTCTGCGACTAGTTCATGCTCCACTACACGAGTACCCGTGGCGGCGCCCCGGAACTGAGTTTCTCCGACGTCCTGCTCACCGGACTAGCGCCCGATGGCGGCTTGTACGTGCCAACCAGTTGGCCGACAGGGCACTCCGCCGACCCGCACCTTGAGTACGCCGCATTCGCCGCCGAGGTGATGTGGCCATTCGTCGACGGCACGATCGAACGCGGCGACTTCGACGCGATCTGTCGCGATGCGTACGGGACCTTTGTCGCCGACGACGTGATCCCCACCGTCACGCTCGCCGACGGCATCGAGCTTGTCGAGCTCTTTCATGGCCCGACGCTTGCGTTCAAAGACGTGGCGATGCAACTGTTGGGTCGTTTGTTCGACCACGAGCTCAACGCCCGCGGTTCACGTGTCACCATCGTCGGAGCGACCTCAGGTGACACGGGCTCGGCCGCTATCGAAGCATTTCGCGATCGGGACAACGTCGACATCGTGATCTTGCATCCGCACGAACGCACGAGCGAAGTGCAGCGGCGCCAGATGACTACCGTCGATGCGCCAAACGTCTTCAACGTTGCAGTCCAGGGGACCTTCGACGATTGCCAGGACATCGTCAAGGCAATGTTCGCGGACGTCGCTTTTCGCGAGCGCGTGAACTTGGGCGCCGTGAACTCGATCAACTGGGCGCGGGTTATGGCACAGGTCGTGTACTACCACTGGGCCGCAGCGAGAGCCGCCGACCGGCCGGTGTCGATCACGGTGCCCACAGGCAACTTTGGCAATGTCTTTGCCGGTCGCGTCGCAAAACGAATGGGCGCGCCGATCGGCGAGTTCGTCGTTGCCAGCAACCGAAACGCAATCCTGACCCAGTTCTTCCAGACCGGAGCGATGACGATCGGAGACGTCGAGCCATCGCTATCGCCGAGCATGGACATCCAGGTCAGTAGTAACCTCGAACGCCTCATCTTTGAGATTCTCGGTAACGATGGAGCAGCGGTACAGCAGCTGATGTCGACGTTCCGAGATGAGCAGCACGTCACGCTCCCCGCCGAACTCATCCCACGCATGCAGGAGGGGTGGCTCGGGGAGAGCCTCACCGACGAGCAGACCACCCAGGTCATCCACGACGTGTACGAAGAGAGCGGTATGTTGCTCGACCCACATACCGCAGTGGGTGTCGGGGCGGCTCGCCGTCGCCCTGATTCGATGCAGCGTCTCGTTATGGCGACCGCTCATCCCGCGAAGTTCCCCGACGCCGTCGAGGCAGCTACCGGGGTCCGTCCGCCGCTGCCAGCGCACCTCGCCGATCTGTACGAGCGGGACGAGCACTACACCGTCCTGCCGAACGAGCTCGCCGTTCTCCAAGACTTCGTCGAGGCGAACCGTAGGCCGTAACGTCGGCGCCTCTGTGGTTACCGCAGGTTCGAAGCGGCCGAGGTAAGGGACTCGCGAAACTCCGTCGGCGACGCTCCGGTTCTCGCCCGAAAGAACTTCGTGAAATTCGATGCCTCGGTGAACTCGAGTGATCGAGCAATTGCAGCGATGCCGTCCTCCGACCAGGCGAGCCGTCGCTGCGCCTCCAGGATGACGCGTGAGTCCATCACCGCTTTCGGGGGCAGGTTGAGCCAGTGCGTGGTGGCGCGAGCCACCGACCGAGACGACGCACCGATCTGGTGTGCATGCCAAGCGACCGAACGCTGCCCGACGTTGTTGTCGATGCTGTTCACAAAGGCGTTCGCGAGTCTGCGGCGAGGTTCGTCTGACGGTTCGTTGAGCTCGGCGCGTCGAGCGAACAGGCGGAGCAGTACGCCGACGACTGCGGCTGCGACCGCCGTGTCTGCGTTGGCCTCGAGATCTGCGGCTAACCATTGCATTTGTTGTCGAAGTGGTTCCGAATCACTCCCGAGCACCGCAACGGTCGTGCCGTGAGCAAAGACGTCGAAGAGGGGCAGCTCGGGGATCTGCGATGACGCAAATACGGTGACGTCAGCATCGAAGTCGTCATCGACATCACTCCAGCGCTGCACCTGCCCTGGCCGAATCCACAGTGCCACTCCAGGCTGGAGCTCAACGTCTTCAAAGTCGACCATGTGTCGGCCAGCACCGCGGGTGCAATGAAGGAACACGTGGAAGTGAACAAGCTCGACGGGCGGTCCACTTAGGAGGTCCTGCTCGATGCGGTCGTTCACGGACGCTCGAATGAACGTCGTGTTTGTTGCGGCCACCGGTCGACTCAACGTGAGCTCGACGACGTCATCGTTCATCGCTGGATCCATGATGATCGTTCTAATCCAACGATGGTTCAGCCGGACCAAGATGTCGAAAACTCACCAGTCATTGTCAGGTATTGACCTTCTCCGCATGGCGCGAACTCAACAGACTCTCTCGCACCAAACTCGTTCACGTAGGAGCAAGACATGACGTTCATCAAGGCAAACGGTATTCCGCTTCCCATAACCATATTTGCGGCGCTCATGGGTATCGGAGGAACCGTTATCGGCGTAGGAGCACTGCTCGACCCGACAACGGCGATCGACTTTGTCGAGGGGGCCGACAAGATGGGTACCGCCTGGGGCGGGCGTAACCTCGGCCTTGGAGCCGCGATGCTAGGAGCGGTGTTGATGCGCCATGCAGCGGGGTATGCAGTTGCGTTCTTTGGGGCAATCTGGCGTGAGATCAGCGACCTTATGGCCGGCCTGAGCGATGGCGGCTCACTCAACGTTCCGTTTGCTGTAGTGCTCGTTCTCGAGCTCGTTTGCC
>CALBVK010000237.1 GCA_937969345.1 uncultured Acidimicrobiales bacterium | reverse complement strand
CGGGATCCCAGCTAGCGGTGATCACGGCATTCGGACTGCTCGTCGTGACGCTTGTGCTCCGCCCACAAGGCCTCTTCGGTGGCCTTCGCCCAGTAGACGCAGGAGGCCACTGATGAACAAAGGACTCCTCAAGAACGTCGGACTCGCTCTCGCTGCTGTCCTCATAGGTTTGTTGTTCTTCCTGCCAATGCTTGGGCACTACGGAAACGACTCGACCCTCTTCACGGTCACCTTGCTGCTGGCGAGCGTGGGCACTGCGATTAGCTGGAATCTGACCGGTGGCTTCACCGGATACGTCGACTTTGGCCACGCGGTCTGGTGGGGGATTGGCGCGTATACGACCGGCGTTCTGATGTCGAATGAATCCGAATGGATCCCGCAACAATGGCCGCTCGTCCCCGCACTCATCGTGGCGAGTCTCTTCACTGCGTTGATCGCCAACTTGGTCGGTCGACTGACGATGCGTCTGTCGGGGCCGTACTTCTCCATTGCGATGCTCGGCTTCTTTGTCTTCTTCCGGGAAGTGGTTCGGGTGCTCGGTCCGCTCACAAACCGAGGCATCGGGCTCACGATCAAGCCCGTTATCAACCGGCCGCTGTGGTACTACATCACGCTCATCTTCGTGCTCGGTCTGGTGTACCTGTCGTGGTGGTTGCGCCGGACACGCTTCGGTGCCTCGCTCATCGCGATTCGTGAAGACGAAATCGGCGCCGAAATGCGCGGTATCGACACCACCCGCAACAAGGTCATGGTGTTCACACTCTCGGGGTCGATCACCGGAATGCTCGGAGGGATGTGGGCGTACCAAAACACGTTCCTCGACCCGGACATTGCCTTTGTTGAGGTACGAACGATCGATGCGGTTATGGGCACCATGTTGGGTGGCTTGGGAACCGTTGCCGGTCCGATTATCGGAATGGTGTTCCTCTTCATCCTGCGAGAACTCCTGTGGACCCAGGAGTCGCTCCTGCAAACGCACCTCATTGTGCAAGGTCTCCTTCTTGGAGCTGTCGTTCTGTATCTCCCGAAGGGTCTGATGGGCCTCGTACGTGGCGAGGTCGCGTTCCTCGACCGATTCCGAGAGCGAAGTTCGACCTTCGATGGCATGGAGTCGGCCATGTCGGACTCGGGCGAGGACCTCTCCGATAGTGAGTCGGTCGTTGCGCACGCGGCTACCGATGGGAGCACGCCATGACCCGAGTACTTGATGCCTCCGGCGTCGTTCGCCGCTTCGGCGGTCTGACAGCTGTCGGCGGGGTAGACATCCACGTCGACGCAGGTGAAATGGTGGGCCTTATTGGGCCGAACGGCAGCGGGAAGACCACGCTGTTCGACTGCCTGAGTCGAGTCCAGACGATCGACGAAGGCAAGATCGTCCTCAACGGGACCGACATCAGCAACATGCAGCCGCACCAAGTGGCGCACATTGGTTTGTCGCGAACGTTCCAAGTGCTCCGGGTGTACCGAGAACTTACCGTCCTCGAAAACATGGAGCTATCGGTGCAGTGGGGGGACATCAGCCTGCTGTCATCGTTCCGAAAGCCTCCCAAGGAGACCACGGAGAAGGCCGACCGTCTCATCGACTTTCTGCTCCTATCGCGTTTGCGCGACCAGCAGGCGAGTTCGCTAAGCGGCGGTCAGCGACGGCTCCTCGAGCTTGGAATGGCTCTGATGTCAGACCCCAACATCGTGCTTCTCGATGAAGCAATGTCGGGCGTCAATCCGAGCCTCGTGGAGCAAATCAAGGATCGCATCCGAATCCTGAATGAGGAGCAGGGCGTGTCGTTCCTTCTCGTGGAACACGACATTCGATTCGTGAAGGACCTGTGCGACCGCGTGGTGGTTCTGAACTACGGCGAGAAGCTCGCCGAGGGAGCCCCTGACGAGATTATGGAAAACGAGGCTGTCATCGAGGCCTACTTTGGCGACGATGGTGCCGATAGCGCCGAAAGGGCCGACGATGCTCGCAACTAACGGAACTGGGGCTCCGGGTTCGGGCTCACGCCCCCTGCTCGAAGTACAGGACATTTACGCTGGGTACGACCCAAACGTCGACATCCTTCAAGGGGTCACGCTGCACGTCAACGAAGGCGAGATCGTCTGCGTCATCGGACCGAACGGTGCCGGTAAGTCGACGGTCTTCAAGGCCGTCTACGGAATGTTGGGGGTGCGCAAGGGCACCGTTCTGTGTAACGGACGCAACATCACGAACATCCGTCCACAGGACGCGCTCAAGACCGCAGGTATCACCATCGTCCCTCAACTGCGGAGCGTCTTTTCGCAGATGACGGTGCATGAGAACCTCGAGCTGGGCATGTATTTGTCGACCGACAAGCAGAAGATCGCGGATCGGATCGAGTACGTCTACGACTTGTTCCCTCGCCTCGGCGAGCGGGCCAAACAGGAGGCGGGCACGATGAGTGGTGGTGAGCAGCGAATGCTCGAGATCGGCCGTGCGCTGATGTGGGAGCCTCGGCTCGTGTTGATGGACGAGCCTTCGGCTGGTTTGGCTCCGATTATTACGAAGTCGATCTTTAAGGCGATCCGTCGTTTGAACGCAGAGATTGGTTTGACGGTCCTTATGATCGAGCAGAATGCACGGCAGGGGCTACAGGCCAGCCACCGCGGCTACGTGATCGAGCTTGGTCGTCAAACCTACGACGGCGCGGCGAGCGACCTGCTCGAAAACGCAAACGTACGTCGAGCCTTCCTCGGCGGCCACTAAGCAGCCAACAAATTTGCACCGCTAGGTACGCTCAGCGGACTTTTTGGTTCAAATTTGTTGGTTATTGGGCGGCTTCGGCGAGGGTTCGTAGTTCGGCTACGCCTTCGGCGAGGGTGGGGTAGCGGAACAGGGCGCTGCCGCTTATCAGGACGTTGGCGCCGGCTGCTGCTGCGCCCGCGATCGTGTCCTTGCTGATCCCGCCGTCGACCTCGAGGTCGATGTCGTAGCCACTCGCATCGAGCATCGCCCGCGTCGCGGTGATCTTTGGCTCCATCGTCTTGATGTACTTCTGGCCACCAAAGCCAGGGTTCACCGTCATGATCAGGACCATCTCGACGAGATCGAGAATGTTCTCGAGCTCATCGATCGGTGTCGCAGGGTTCAGGGCAACCGCAGCGTTGCCGCCAAGGTCAGCAATGTTTGCCAACGTCCGATGCAGATGCGTCGATGTCTCGGCGTGCACGATCAACAGGTCGCAACCAGCATCGATGTACTGCTTTGCCATCAGGTCGGGGTCTGCGACCATCAGGTGCGCCTCGAAACGCACGTCGGTATGGGGGCGACAGGCGGCGATGACATCGGGTCCGAACGTCAGATTCGGGACGAAATTGCCGTCCATGACATCCCATTGGATGCGGTCGACGCCAGCATCTCCGAGACGGCGACATTCCTCTCCCAAGTTGGAGAAGTCGGCGGGTAGGACAGAGGGAACAATTTCGATCCGGCGGCTCATTCCCGGCACCCTAGAGCGTCGTGCGGTGCTGGCCCGTATCCTGCGTCCGTGACACCTAATGAGAATGATGGCCAATCGGCGAGCAAGCCGCGGGCGGTCGTCGAGATCACACTCGACAACCCGGCCGACAGCGGAGCGGCGGTAGGCCGCGACGCCGACGGTCGAGCCATCTTCTGCGACGGCGGGCTACAGGGCGAGACCGTCCGAGTCGAGCTGATCACGCAAAAGAAACGCTTCGCACGTGGACGTGTCGTCGAGGTCCTGGAGCCAAGTCCAGACCGCATCGAGGCCCGCTGCTCCACCCACCATGCTGGCTGTGGAGGCTGCGACCTCGCCCATGCGTCTTCTGCGTCACAGCTAACGATCAAGCAGCACGTCGTGCGCGACGCCCTGCAACGCATCGGCCGAATCGACCCGGCGGCGATAGACGAGAGTTTCGTTGCACGTCCCGAGGCCCCCGAGATCCCCGCTCGATATCGCACGACGGTTCGCGCCGCCATCACGAATGGCAAAGCCGGCTACCGGCAACGAGCCAGCCATGAGGGGGTATGGGCATCGGAGTGCTTGGTCGTACACGAACGCCTTGAGGAGCTTCTGGTCGAGGGACGCTTCGGCGCCTCCGCCGGCGACGAAGTTGTGCTTCGCGTGAGCGACTCCACGGGGCAGCGAATCGCCTTGGTCGATGGCTCGACCGCTGAAGTGCAGCTGCCCGACGACGTCCAGGTCGTGTCCCGCTCCGATACCGCTGCCCGAGCCGCGCTCCACGTAATCGAACATGCCGGCGGGCGAGACTGGCGCGTCTCGGCCGACTCGTTCTTCCAAGCCGGACCACAGGTCGCTTCGGCATTGGTCGACGCCGTCCAGTTCGCTACCGGAAACGTTGAGGACCTCTCCCTCATCGATGCGTACTCGGGAATTGGACTCTTCGCCGGAACCGTCGGGGCAAACGCGGCGTCGGTGACCGCGGTTGAACGATCCGGTAGCTCGACGGCCGACGCCCAGATCAATCTTGCCGACAGTAACGCCACCATCGTCGAGTCTGCCGTCGAGCATTGGAAGGCCGAGCAGGCGGACATCGTCATTGCCGACCCGGCGAGAACCGGACTCGGTAAAGCGGGCGTCGATTCGCTCCTGCGAGCGAGACCGCAACGGTTCGTTCTCGTCGCCTGTGATACCGGCTCCCTAGGTCGTGATGTTGGGCTTTTGGCCGAGCGTGGCTACACCCTCGAATCAATCCAGATCGTCGACGCTTTTCACGACACCAGCCATGTCGAGACGATCGTGGGCCTCCGAAGCTAACTCGGCCGTCTTCACGACCAGTACGTCGCGAATCGGCAAGGTCGAACGGCTCATCCTCGACCACACCTCCAGTTCTACTCTCGCTGGTAGGACACTCGATTGGCTTGGGTGTTGTGTGGAGGAGGCCAGTATGCGCGTGCAAGTCGTTGCCGACGGCAGAGCGCGCTCCGTCGCGCTCTCGATTGATGACCCAGACGCAACCGTCGCTGACCTCGCTCAGGCGCTGTTCCTCGATCCATCGGATGCCCTCGTTCTCGATGGCGTCGTGCACTTGCCCGACACGCTCGTCGAAGACGTCGCCCTCGTCGACGGTGCGTTCATCACATCGCTCAGCGATCGCGAGCCGAACCGTTCAGGAATCGGGAACACCTGGGTCGGCGTCATCGCAGGCCCACATTCAGGGACCTGTCGACGGCTCGATGCGCACGGAACCGTGGCGATTGGACGCGATCCGTCCAATGATCTCGTCATTGCGAACTCGAGCGTCTCGAACCGGCACGCGATCATCGAACTCGATGATGCAGGAGCGAGAATCACCGATCTCGACTCGCTCAACGGCACTTGGATTGCGGGTACGGCCATCCGGAAGGCAACATCGCTCGACGAGGAAACCCACGTCCAATTGGGGTCGTCGACCAGCGTTCTGAGGTCGATCTCCCATCAAGACCGACCGATCGGCACTTCTGCTCAGCATCGCGATGCCTCGGGCAAGATCCTGATCAACCGTCCGCCGCGTGGTCCGGTGATATCGAGTCCGCAACCCGTGCAGCTGCCCGATGAGCCAGCCGAACGTCTCAGCCCCACGCTCACCGTTGTTTCGCTACTCGTGCCGATTCTGTTCGCGGCGGTCATGGTCGTGGTGCTGGGTTCGTGGCGATATGCGATCTTTGGTTTGCTCTCGCCGGTCATGGCGATTGGCAACTGGATATCGGGACGTCGGCGCGTTCGTCGCGAACGCGAGGGAGACGTCCGCACACATCGCGACGCTATGAGCCTTCTTCGTCGAGAACTCTCCGCAGCCTCGGCGACCGAACGAGACCGTCGGCGAACGATCGGCCCTGACCTTCTCGAGGTCCGTCGTCGAATCGAGTTGCCATCGAGTCGGCTGTGGGAACGGCGTCCGGCTAGTGACGATGCAATGGTCGTGCGCCTTGGCCTTGGCGACAGCCCCTGGACCCCTCCAACAGAATTCGCTGGCGCCACGGTGCCGGGCGACGTCGCTGAAGCGGTCGATGCGGCCTCGGGATTGACCAACGTAGAGATCCTCGCCGATCTTCGTTCCGGACCGCTCGGTCTCGTCGGCCACAACGCGCAAGGGGTGTCAGCGGCCCGGTCGTTGCTCCTGCAGCTCGCTGCACATCACGGTCCAGCGGATTGCCGAATAGCGGTCTTTACGACACCCGAACGTCTCGACGAGTGGCGGTGGGCGGCATGGCTCCCACACACGGCAACAGCGAGCGAGGCGGTGCAGGTCGTCGTTGGCGCAGCCGCCACCCATTTCGCTACATCGATTTTGCAGAGCGTCGAAGGCTCCGGCTCCGGTCCGCTCGAGCACGGGTGGGTCATCGTGGTTGACGACGTCGATCTCCTCCATCAGCGGTCGAGTGCCACCCGCCGGCTGCTCGAGATGGTCGATCGGCGCATCTTCGGGATCGTGCTGACCTCGTCGGTCGATCAGCTGCCTTCGTCCGTCGCCTCTGTTGTCGAGGTCCAAACGCTCGATGGCGCATTTTCTTTGTCGTTTCCTTCTTCTCCTGGACTCGGTGAGACAGGGATGCTCGACGCAGCAACCGTTGGAGTGGCGGAGGATCTCGCTCGGTCGCTCGCTCGATTCGACGACCCCGAGAAGCACCTCGCTGGCGGAAGTCTGCCGAGGACGGCAGGCGCCGGAGACGTCTTTGGCGACCTAGACTCGGTCGAGACGCAGAAACGGTGGATGCTGCGCAAACGCCACGATGCGCTCATCGCCCCGCTCGGCATTGCCGAGAATGGTCCGTTCGAGATCGACCTCGTCGCCGACGGGCCACACGGGTTGATCGCTGGCACAACAGGCGCTGGCAAGTCCGAGCTGCTGCGAACCCTCATTGTTGGGTTGGCGAGTAACTACGGCCCTGATGACCTGGTCTTCGTGCTCATCGATTACAAGGGCGGCTCTGCATTCGATTGCTGTTCGACGTTGCCGCACGTCGTTGGGATGGTCACCGACCTCGACGACCACCTCGCCGAGCGGGCGCTGCTCTCACTCGACGCTGAGCTCCACGTTCGAGAGCGGGTTCTGCGAGCCGCTGGCGCCAAGGACATTGCCGACTACCGAGCGGCGGGCTCACCCGAAGGTGATCTGCCTCGCCTCGTCGTCGTCATCGACGAGTTCGCGACCCTTCGTTCTGAGCTTCCCGACTTCGTTTCTGCGCTGATCGGTATTGCCCAACGGGGTCGAAGCCTCGGGGTTCACCTCGTGTTGGCGACCCAGCGGCCATCGGGTGCGGTCGATGCCAACATCCGAGCGAACACGAACCTACGGATTGCGTTGCGGGTTCAGGATCCCGCCGACTCGACAGATGTCATCGACACAAAGATCGCGGCAGAGATTCCTCGGACGGTGCCTGGGCGTGCGTACGTGAGGCGAGGTGACGGAGACCTCATCGGGGTACAGACCGCGTATCTATCGGGGCCGGAAGGCGCGAGCGGGCCGCCCATCCGCACCGCCGAGGTACCCGTTGGCTCGGGTATCGGTCCTCAGTTCGCCGCTGGGGCGGTATCGACCGAGACCACCGACCTCGAAGTGCTCGTGGACGTCTGTGTTCGAGCTGCACGAACACACCAGCCGCCGCGTCGGCCATGGCTCGATGAGCTGCCCGATGCGCTTACCAGCAGTGACGTGGCAGCGCTCGCCCAGTATCCACCGATCGATGACGCCGACGTCATCCTCGCGATCGGCGATGACCCCGCTGCGCAGCGACGAGTTCGGGTTGGGTGGAGCACCGGTGGCGGCCATCTTGGCGTCGTCGGCGTCTTGGGCTCGGGTGTAACGACAACGATCCGCAGTGCAATAGCGAGGCTCGTCGACTCCGGTGATCGTCCCGTGTGGGTCTTTCCTGTCGACCATGGAGCCGGTGGGCTCGCAGGCATTGACCGTTTTGCTCAGGTGAGTGCGGTTATCGAAGCCAATGACGATGCTCGCCAACAACGACTCTTGCAGTTCGTGGGTCAGGAAATGGACCGTCGGCGCGACGCTGGAATCCGAGCGGCCGATGTTCCGTTGATCGTCATCGCTATCGATGGGATTGCAGCGTTTGCCGAGGCCAATGAGCTCGTGAGCGGCACGCCGAATGGGGAACTGTGGTCGCGCATTGGACGTGATGGTCCAGCCGTGGGCATCGTCTGCCTGTTGGGAGCGACCCGCTACGGCGATATCCCGCGGTCGATTCGAGGGACGATTTCCCAGCATGTCGTCCTCGAGCAGTCGGGAGCGAACGGCTATGCGGACTTTGGTATTCGGATGAAGTCCCTACCCAAGTTCGGCCCTGGGCGCGCCTTGTGGGGGAGCGGTGGACTCGTTGCTCAGGTGATTGCCTGGGACGAGTTGATCGTGGCCGATGAGCGTTCGGTCGATCCGCCGTTGCCGGTGATCGAGGCGCTGCCATCGTTCGTTCCAGCATCGGTTCTCGCTGAGGTTGAGACGCTTCTCGAGCCTGGACTGTCGATCCCGATCGGTATCGATGGAACGACCCGGAGGGTCACACGGCTGACGATTCGACCCGGTGAGCACGCGACGGTTAGCGGTCCGAGTCAAAGCGGGCGAACGAGCGCGTTGCGTACGATTGCACGCCAACTTCGCGCTGCCGATCCGTCGTTGATCCTCGTGGGACTATCGCCAACGCCAGGAGCGTCGCTCTTTGACGCAGGCGTATTCGATGCCGGCGGCACCACCGACGATCTCGACCATGTTCTCTCGATGGCCGTCGACGACGAACGTCGCTGGGTGGTCGTTGTCGACGATGCGGATCGGATCGATGTCGAGTCCGGCCCGCTGCTCGACCTTGCGAAGAACGCTCCGGCATTGGTGACGCTGATCGTTGCTGTGCGGTCCTCGGCGGTGCGCCAGGCCTATGGCCACTGGACACGCTTCGTCCGAGCGTCGGGAACCGGGATCTTGCTGCTCCCGGATAATGCGGTCGACGGGGACATCCTGGGTGTTCGCCTGCCGCGCTCCGAGCGCCTCGATCCAGTGCCCGGACGTGGGTACCTCGTCTCCAACGGCGAAGCCCACGCAATCCACGTGGCTGTCTAGAACCGGCGACCCGGCCATGCGCACGGTTCGGACGTGCCCGGTCAATCAGAGTGTCGGTGTGAACGGGACTGCCGGGGTCTACGGACGTGCTGCTCAACGCACCTCTGAATGCTTTTCATGATGTTTCATTGCTTCGAGTTGACATTCGATCCACCTTCATGCAACGATGAATATTGAAACAACATGAAACGCTACGAAAGTGGCAAGAAGGGGTGAATGTAATGAGCGGACACGCATTTATTGGCGGCAACCTGCAGTCGATCGAGGACAGCGCGAAGCGCCTTAACGAATCCGGAGCGATGGCGGTGACCACCGGCGAATCAACGTCGCAGGCCGCCCAGCAGCTCGAGGAGGCGATCTCCTCGGCAATGGAATCGCTGCTTACCAGGTTCGAAGAAGTTGCTGGCACGTTGACCGATGACATAAACGCATCGCACAGCCAACTCGTTGGCTCCGACTGGCAAGGCGCATCGCGCGACAACGCCATCGCCATAAAGGAACATCTGCAAGGCCAAGTGACCTCGGTTCTCGGTGCAGCCACGTCGAACCTCGGTGCGGAGAAGACAGCGTTTCTTGCTCGGGCCGGCGCCTTGGTCGAAAGCGTAAACGTTGAGTTCAAACGAGTCATGACCGAAGTCGACGCCGAATACGCGCAGTTGGCCGATGCCTCCCGCAAGACCATGGAGAACCTGATCGCTGCAGACGCGACGATCGGCATGGGCTGACGCCGCCGAGCAAGCGGTCGGTGGCAG
>CALBVK010000236.1 GCA_937969345.1 uncultured Acidimicrobiales bacterium | reverse complement strand
CGTTGGCACGGCTTTGAGACCGGGTTGCCCCACAATGACGACGTCCCTTGGGAGGTTCCCGGGCCGATTGCCGACCTGTCCGGCATCGTCGAATCGCTCCTGACCACCGTGTGGAACATTCTCACGACGCAGGTCTTGCCGGTCGCTGGCTCGACGGCTCCGCAGGAATCGCATCGCCACACGTCGGTTGCACATTTCTTCGAACACCTCACCGGGCACGACTCCAAAGATCGAATCGCCGAAGCGACATCGATTCTGCGTTCGCTCGAGCGTGGCGCTGTCGCGGCTACCACCGAAGGAGTGCTCGACGTATTGAAGACGATCACGAGCGAGCTCGAACGCGCAATGACCGATATCGAGGACGCCGGTGATGTTCTGCGCTGGGCATTCATTCAGATCGATCTGCTGTACACCGTGTTCAAGGGTGTCATCGCCGATGGGGTGTGGAGCAATGGCATCGACTGCATCGATGACTACGACTACCGAACCTGGCTGATCAACCACGGCGCCTCGGACCTGCTCATGTCCTCGTCGCTGCCACAAGCGCCGACGAACACGTGCATGCAATATCCCGATGGCGACACGACCGACTGGCCACAGATGTCGGCCTCGGCCTTTGCCACGTTCATCCTTCGCCAGATGGTGGCGCCAGGCCAGGCCGGATACTTCTTCAAGATCGGCACGGGCGACACCGTGATCGAACCGATCTACCAAGTGCTGAAAGATCGAGGCGTTCAATTCGAGTTCTTCCACAAGGTCACCGACCTCATCCCATCTGCTGACGGCACACGTGTCGAGCAGATCAACTTCGATGTGCAGGCCACCACGATTAATGGCGAGCCCTACGATCCACTCATCGTCACCCCCGATGGCGTGAGTGCATGGCCGAACAAGCCGCGGTTCGACCAGCTCAACCAGGGTCCCGAACTCCAAGAAACCGGAGTGAACCTCGAGTCGTGGTGGGCCGACTGGCAGAGCACGCCGCTCGAGGTGACGCTTGGCCCCGACGATGTGGTCGTCGTGGCCATGCCGCCACAGGCGCAACGCTTTTCGCTCGCCTCGGCGATCGGCGAGAAGGAACCGTGGACCGAGATGATCTCGAATGTTCGCACGACCGCCAGCCAGATGCTCCAGATCTGGTTGTCTGCGCCGCTCGAGGACCTTGGGTGGCGCAAGCTCGAAGGTACGAACCGGTGGTTGGGCCCGACCTACACGAACCCGATCAGCGCTTTCGCCGACTTCACGGAAACCATTCAGTGGGAGAACTGGCCAACGGAGAGCACCCCGCAAGGGTTGATCTACTTCTCCGGACCGTTGCAGGATCCGATCGAGATCCCACCGTTCAGCGATCACGGTTTCCCCGAGCGTGAAGTGCAGCGCGTCGAAGCAATGGCTGCGCAATACCTCCGCAGCATCGGCGGACTGCTTCCGTACTCGTCGCAGCAGGGAATGGAGCCAAACTCGCTCAACTTCGCGCAGCTGCACTGCCTAGATGAGAGTGCCCTTCCGACAGGCGTCAACCGGGTTGCTCAGCAGTACACCCGGGCAAACGTTGACCCGAACGAGCGTTATACGGTGTCGGCTCCGGCCACCCTGCAGTATCGGCTCAAGGCATGGGAGTCGGGATACGACAACGTGGCGCTATCGAGCGACGCGATCTACACCGGCTTCAATATCGGCAGCTTCGAGGGGGCCGTGATGGCAGGTCAGCTCGCTTCTTTGGCGGTGAGCGGAGCCCCGGTCATCGAAGACATCTACGGCTACCAGTTCCTGCATCCGGACGCAGTTGGCCCACAGCATGCGATCCTTCCACCTGCGGAGTCGCGTCTCGCGGCCTAGAGCTGGCTCACGAATACGGCGAGTTCGGTCTCGGCGCCGAGCGCGTAGGCCGCATCGAATACCGATGCGGTCGCGCGTTCGGCCACGACCGCTCGAAGAGTCTCACTGGTGGATCGATGTGCGCGTGGCAGCGCAAACCCCGAGCTGCTCAGCGACGCGTCGGCGACTCCCCAACACGTGGCGGCAAATTCGTCGTCTTTGCGACGGGCAGCGGACCACGCGAGCAACTCGATCGCTACCGTCGTCGCCCATCGGTTGCCACACGCTCTAGCGAACTCGAGGCCGATCGGCACCCAGTGATCGAAGTCATCGAACGCTTGGGCTCGCTCGAAACCCAGGGCAGCTTGTTGGACAGCGACCGCGGTGTGTGCCGAAAGGTCCTCTTCGGCCAGAACCCGTAGACCAGCTCGAACCGACTCCAGCGTTTCTTCGTTGCTTTCGGTGGGATGGGCTTGCAGCCAGATGCCCTTGTGGAACACGTCGCTATAGGCGTCGAACGCGCCGTCATCGTCGTGTTGGACGGCCTTGGCTTCTGCGAGGACCGCCAGCGCCCGGTCGGTGTTCTCGTCGTACGCGTGACACGCGCCTGCAATGACGAGCGTCCGGCGTTGCACTGGAGCCGACAGAGGCGCGATCGCTTCGGCACCTATTTCGAACCATTGCGCAGCGTCGGCCATTTCGGCGCGACCAATAGCGGCGAACCCAAGGGCGATGTAGGCATCGGCGTACGCAGGGTGGGGCTCCTCTGGGAGATCGGCTGCGAGCATGTTCTCTTCGTCAACGATTTCTTGGGAACGTCCCGTGATCGATCCATAGCTCACCGCCAATGCCAAGATCGAACGATGCAAACGGCTTCCGGGTTCGGGCCAGTCGAGCAGCATGCGTATGCAGTCGAAGCCCTCATTGAAGCGCCCGGTCTCCTCCCAGTAGGAACGAAGGTTGGTCGCAAGGCGGCACGCGGAGATCTGACGCTTCTCGTTTCCGGAGAGCGCAATGGCGTCTAGGAAGCTCTCGTTTTCGAGCTCAAGATCTCGAACGTCGAGTTGATCGGCGCGCCGGTCGAGGTTGTTGGACAACGCAGCGGTGCGGCGAATGAAGTGGTCTTGATGGCGTTCCCTGGCCCCGTCGAATTCTTCGGCGTCGACGTGGTCCCGCGCGTAGGCACGGATCACGCTGAGCAGACGGAACCGTGGCCGTTGTTGACCTCGCAAGACCTCGATGAAGGAACGTGCGGCGAGGGAATCGATGATGTCGAGCACCTCACCGAAGCTGTATGCGTCGTTGCCACACACGGCGTGCGCTGCGTCGAGGTCGAACGAACCAGCAAAGATCGACACCAGGCCGAGCACCCGCTGTTCGTCAGAGTCCAACAACGAATAGCTCCACTCGATCGCATCGTCGAGCGTCGCATGGCGAGGTGTCCGTCGGCCGCGCCGCATCGGTGATCGGGCGATCTCCAAGAGACGTTCGCTGAGGTCGTCGAGTGACAACACATTCAGCCGTGCCGACGTCAATTCGATAGCCAGCGGGTGACCATCGAGTCGCTGGCAGACGTCTTCCACCATGGCGCTATCGAGCGTTGCCAGCCCTGGCGCCGCCCGCTCGGCGCGAGCGATGAACAGCTGAGCGGCAGGTGAGTCTTCGCCCTCGGCCTCGAGCGGATCGATCTTTGTCACCACCTCGCCATCGACTTCGAGGGGCTCTCGCGATGTCGCCAGGATGACCACGCCATCGTTCTTGTCGAGAAGCTCCGCGGTGAACGCTCGCGCTGCTGCGGTTACGTGTTCGCAGTTGTCGAGGACGAGCAGCGACCCCTGTGCGAGCGTGGTAGCCAATCGGTCCATAGAGTCGCCGGCGCGGCGAACTGGGTCGACTCCAAAGACGGTCTCTGCGACCGTTGCGGGCAGACGCTTTGGGTCGTCGATCGCAGCGAGTTCGACGAAGAAGACTTCGGAGAAGTCGCTCTTCGACCGTCTTAGGATCTCCGAAGCCAACGTGGTCTTGCCGACACCGGCGGGGCCGGTCATGGTGACGAGGCGTGCCGTCGTTAACGCGTCCCCGATCGTGTTCAGGTCTGCCGTTCGGCCGTAGATCTCATGGCTGGCCGGCGGCTGTTCGATTCGATACGACGGGTCGGGTCGAACGCTACTTTCGGCACCCGCGTGCGTGAGCGCCGCAGTGAGCGAGTTCACCCGCAGGTCAGGGACCTCTTCTGCCTCGCTATCGCGTTCCGCATCGAGGGCGTGGAGAGCGTCGGCGAGCAATCGCAGCGTGTTGTAGCGGTAGCTGCGACCCCCGGCGCGGCGGAATGTGTCGTAGGCGACGACGGGATCGAACGCCCGACCGGCGTCGGTGCACCTGGCGCGCACCGATCGCCAACGATCCGGATAGCCGACGAGCGCCTGGGCGGCGTCGGCGAAACCCTCGTCGTCGATGTGGTCGATAGCTGCGGTGATCGCACTCCGGAGCGCTCCGTAACGCCCGGAACGAGAGTCGACGTGGTCGGGGAAGCATCGGAGCGCGAGCGAATGGAGTTCAGGGAACTCGGTTTCGTAATACCGCTCGATGCTGGAGATGCCAGCGAGGGTCGAGAGCTCCTCAAGGAGCGTCGTCTCGTCTACCTGTTGTGCTCGCTGCATGTCATCTCGGCGTTGTTGAATTTCTGTATTGCTCTGCTTCCGGCCGTGATAGTAGATGCCAGAGGGGGGCGAATGATGGAGTGGGCCAAACGGCCTATTTCTCAGATTTCTTCCAATTCGCCCACGAATCCCCCACGAATCCCCCACACCACCCGTCAATGTACGTAGGTATCAGTTCGTGGTGCCATGTAGATCGCTTGGTCTTCGAGGCTCCCTGGTAAGACCTGGCGGAAAGCTGGGCCACCCGGCTTTGGTCGGGTGGTCCAGGGCGGCGCTTACTGATACCGCCGGAGTGAAGACAAGAAGACGAAAGACGGATCGTTTGGCGGGATCGTTTGGGCGGGCTTCATCCTGGCGGACCCGGAACTTTGGTTCCGGGTTCCGGCGCGTCCGGGCAGAAGTTCAACCGGGTCGCGGTTATGCAACCTCTCGAAGTTCGGCCCGGGCGTCTTCTACGATCTCGGCTTGGACCTTTGCGTCGAGGGCGCTCGTGATCGCCGAAGCGGCGATATCTCGAGAGGTGATGGCGAAGTACTGAGACCACGCCAAGATTCCGAGGAACTTCATGCCATCTTCGACCAGAAGTTTCGTATCGCCACTCAGTCCAATGCCAACGTCGACGATCACCGAACCAGCGAGCGAGCCAAAGGCGGCGACGAGCAGTGCGGATCGGGTTCGGAGGATGTCGTTGCGGAACAGCACCATCCAGGCGAGCGTCGGAAAGACCACGACGATCTGCGCCGCGTTCTTTGAGCCACCGAGCAGGTTCTTCAGGATTCCGGCGTGCAGTGCAAAGACATCGTCAAGCACAAGCACAAGGGTTGCCAGGGCACCAATGGCGAGAAAGGTCGCAGCGCTGGTGCGGCCAATACGTCGAGCGACCCAGGCGCCAGCGCTTGCGAACGCAACGCCGGCGGTCCATACAAGGATGCCCAGATTCGACAATGCGCCCGTATACCACGGCGACCCGGTGAGGTGAGCGGGATCGAGGAACAAGAACCGCAGCGGGGTTGCCGTTTGTACACGTGCGGCGACGAGCAGCACGATTCCGACCAGCCAGAGCGCTCCGAGGGGCGCCAGGCTGGCGACCTGTCGACGGAGAGAGAAGCCGCGGCGGCGTTCGGAGAAGGACCGCACGTCAGGCCCCGAATGGTGCCGCGGAGAGCACGTCCATCATGGCTTGCCATGCGTCTGGTTCGGTCCGCAAGCGCCAATCCCACGGTTGTTCGCTTCGCTTGTCGTAGTCGAAGTACACGACCGCTCGGATGTTCGATGATGCGTTGACCCACCCAGGAATGCCCCGTACCCAGTCGGCTCGGTCACCGGCGTTGCGGGCGGTCGCTCCAAACTCGGCGATGAGGATGGGCTTGGACGGATGTTGATTCGCCCAGGATTGGAAGGCGGTGAATTCGTTGGCGATCGACGACAGCGGCTTGTCGAGGTTCATGCCCGAGTAG
>CALBVK010000235.1 GCA_937969345.1 uncultured Acidimicrobiales bacterium | reverse complement strand
CAAGCACGTCAAGCTCAGCCAGCGCAGCTACAAGTAGGAACGATCATGAGCGAAAACAACATCAATATCACCCTCGACGTCTGGCGCCAGAACGGCCCAGCTGACAAGGGGCACTTCGAAACCTACGAAGCAAAAGAGATCAGCACCGACAGCTCCTTCTTGGAAATGCTCGACGTCGTCAACGAGCGTTTGATCGACGACGAGAAGCTGCCGATCACCTTCGAGAGTGATTGCCGCGAGGGCATCTGCGGCACCTGCTCGTTGATGATCAACGGTCAGGCGCACGGCCCAAACAAGGGCCAGGCGACGTGCCAGCTACACATGCGTACGTTTGACGATGGCGATCACATCACCGTCGAGCCATTCCGCGCTGCCAGCTTTCCGGTCATCAAGGACCTCGCCGTCAGCCGCGCAGCCCTCGACACCATCCAACATGCGGGTGGGTACATCTCGGTGAGTACCGGATCGGCACCAGATGCCAACCTCACGCCTGTCCCGAAGGACGCAGCAGATCTCGCAATGGATGCCGCCGCATGTATTGGCTGTGGCGCATGTGTTGCCGCGTGCCCGAACTCTGCGGCTCAGCTCTTCACGTCGGCCAAGGTCAACCACCTCAACCTCTTGCCCCAGGGCCAGTCGGAGCGGTGGAAGCGCGTCGAGGCCATGGTCGACACCATGGAGGACTACTTCGGTACCTGCACCAACCATGGCGAGTGCTACGAAGCCTGCCCCAAGGAGATCAGCCTCGACTTCATCGCGTTCATGAACCGCGATTACGTCAAAGCCAAGATCAAGAACCGCAAGCTCGCTGGACAGAAGTAAGCCTTCGGGCCGAGACGTTCGCACTAGCGAAGGTCGTCATATACCGAGTCGGGGTCAGCGAGGAAGCGTCGCCATAGCGCCGTCGACGCGAGCTCGTCGAAGGACGAACGTCCAATGCCCATGTCCGCGTCGGTCTCGTAGACGGCGGCTCTAGGGAAACCCATAAGGAACGGCGAGTGGGTTGACACGATGAACTGTGACCCCTTGTCCAGCGACTCATGCATGATCGCAGCCAGCTGCAGTTGGCCTTGGATCGATAGCGCTGCCTCGGGTTCGTCAAAGATGTAGAGCCCCTTCCCGGTGAAGCGGCTACGTGCCAAGGCAAGAAACGTCTCACCGTGACTCTGGTTGTGCAAATCCGGGAATATCGCCGCAAGCCCTTCGGCCGGATGGTCGTCGCGCGAGATGTGCGTCGCCATTCCGTAGAAGGTCTCCGCCCGTAAGAACCAGCCCCAACGCGGCTGATGATTCCATCGCAACGACAAATGGTCAGCGAGCGAACTGTGGGTGTCGTACGTGCTGAACATTAGGTTGCGGCTACCACCCTCGGCGTTGAAGCCAGCAGCGACCGCGATCGCCTCAATCAGCGTCGACTTGCCAGAACCGTTGTCGCCCGCGATCACCGTGACCGGCTCGAATTTCAGTCGATCTACGGTCTGCACGACGGCCAGGTCGAACGGGTAGTTCGAGTCCGTCTGGTGGCCGTTTTCTTCGTCCACGTCGGGCTCGGTTGGGTTGGCGGCTTCAGCTACGTCGCCGGAGTCGTCCTCGGTGGTGACCTTGTCCTGGTACCAGGCCGGAAAGTCCGATGCATCGAAATCCGGTTCGATCTCGGTCGTGGTCGACTCGGTATCGATATCGGGCTCCACAGGTTCAGTGAAGATGACCGAATCGAGAAAAGGCGCTTCCACGTGCAAGAGTCTTGCAGTGCCCAACCGTGATCTCCACCTGTGCTTGAGTAGTGACCGCGCGGCTAGGTTCGCCTTATGCACATTCTTGAGAACGGCACGAAGCTGCCACCTATCATGGGCGTCAAACACGACGGCGAGGCAGGCGACATGGTCGCCTCAGTCGCTGGATCTTGGGCAGCCGTGCTGCTCTACCGAGGAGATTGGTGACCATACTGCCGTCAACAGTTGGTTGACTTCGCAACACACGGTGGCCCGCTCGTCGAGCTCGGCATCAAGGTCGTAGCTGGATCGGTGGACTCACTGGACGCCACGCAAACCCTGCGCTCGGGACTACACGTTGGATTCCCGATGTGGGGTGAGCTCGACGCGCCGACCGTTTCAGCCGACACCGGTGCGCCATATCAAGCTGGCGACCGCGTGTTCCTGCACGGCACCGGCTGGTTGATCAACCCTGATGGGGAGATTGCCCAGTCGTTGTACTCGACCGGCCCGATCGGCCGATTCACGGCCAGCGATGTAATCCGCAAGGTGATGTTCGAGCGCCGCAAGTAAGCATCATCGAATCGGGAGAGTAATGACGACAAGGTCCTCGGCCCGGCCAAAGATGGCTCGTTCGTCATCGGCATACAGAATTCGGTCTGCACGGACAACCATGTCGAGCTCGACCCGCTTCCAATCACCAGTACTCGAGTCCGCAGTGAACATCGCTCCCTCGGCGAAGGTAAAGAGCTGTTGGCCGTTCGGGGCCATCCATACGGTGCCGGCTCGGTTGATCGGTACCGCACGCTCGACCCACGTGCTGGTCTGACGGTCGGCTGCGTACAGGGCGAAGGCGGTCGGCACGAGAATCTCGGTATCGGTGACCGCAATCGATTGTGGGAGGCCGAAGATTTGGGTTTGGGGCAACGACCCAAGGCTCGACAGTCGTTCCGTTCCCTCCCGCGGTTCGAGCAGAGAC
>CALBVK010000234.1 GCA_937969345.1 uncultured Acidimicrobiales bacterium | reverse complement strand
AGAAGATGGGTTGCCTGCGGAGGCCTCGGTTTGTGATGTGGTGGTATGCGCCGTCGAAGTCGATGCGAAGTGGTCGTCCCATTGGACCTTCCCTAGTCAGAGTGAGTTGACGGGGGAAGTCGTGAGCACAGTCTGGCGATGGGGTGTGACACGCAGTTAAAAGATGAGATCCGACACCACGTCGGAGTAGTTAAAAGATGAGATCTGACACCGCTAGTTGGCGAGGCGGGCTTGGCGGCCGGATTGGTGGTCGGCGAGGGCTTGTTTGCCTGCCTTGAGCGCGGGGCTCATCGTCAGAACAAAGATCGCTGTGGCGATGCCGATATCGCCGCCGAGAAGAACTCCGCCGAGGACGATCGAGATTTCGATCGCTTGTCGGGCACGGAACGGATCGGCACCGCGGTCTTCGGCTGCGTGCATGAGAAGCTCGACCGCTCCGCCGGTGAGACCGGCATGGATGACGAGGGCAACTCCCGCGGCGATCGACAGGGTCCCGAGCACGACGAAGAGGTAGCGGACCGCGAGCTGGTCGGGGTCTCGGATGAGATGCATCCACACGTCGACGGCGATGCCGTTGCTGAGCATGTACGCGAGTCCGCTAATGCGCGGGCGGCGACCGAGGATGGTGGCGAGGAGAAACAGGACGCTCGTGAAGAGCAAGCCGGCCTGACCAAGCGAGATGCCGAATCGATCTCGTAGCGCGGTGAGCATCACGTCGTAGGCGGGTACGCCGAGCTGAGAGTGCACGAAGAGCGAGACACCGAGACCGATGAAGATGGACCCCGCAAACTGGCTCGTGGCGCGGCGAAGGTTGGCGCGGGTGCGGGGGCCATGGGCGACGCGCTCGGCGGCGACCACGCCGTGTCGGGAGATGCCGACAAACCACTCGGCCGACTCGCGGGCTGCGATCTTTCGGTATTCGACAGACGTCGAGAGACGCTTCTTCGTCAACATATGTTGTAGTAACGACATAAGGGCTCCAGAGATGTCCCAATTAGAGGTGCATAGGCGTCACACCGAGGTGCGACTGGTCACAGGCTCGCTCCGACCAGCACCGATGAGGTGGAAACGCTGCGACGAGGTTGAGCGCTAGTCGTCCATCCGTGGACGCTGGCGCAACTTCTTGGTCTCGCTGTTTTGTCGCTTCTTCTCGACGCGACGTCGCTGGGAGCCTCGGCTGGGTTTGGTGGCCCGCCGTGTCTTGGCCGGTGTGAGCGCAGTCCGTACCCGCCCAGCGAGGCGAGCTTCGGCGATGTCTCGATTGCGTAGCTGTGAACGTTCGTCGTCGACAACGATGCGAAGCACCGGACCGAAGTGATCGGTAAGCATGGCTCGCTGGCGTTCGTCGATCACCGTGGAGGTTTCGATGTCCCACGTGAGTTCGACGCGGGTAGCGGCCTTGTTGGCGTGCTGGCCTCCGGGACCTCCCGACGCGGTGAAACGTTCGGTGAGCTCGGCATCGGGTATGACGAGTGAGGGCTTCACGGCGATGGCCATGGATCCACTGTAGGACCAGGCGTTAGCTCGCCAGGGTCAGGTTTGACTGGGTTTCGCGACGAACGGTGTCGAGGCGGTCGCGTGAGTTGAAGAGCTCAGCGATGTCCGCTCCGCGATCCTTGTTCTCCTGATGGTCTCGCCATGCAGAGAGGAGAGCGTGAAGGTCGTTGTTCTGTTCGGTGGTCATGATGTGATCTCCGTAGGGGGGGTGAGATAGGTACATCTTGACGAGGTTTTGGCTGTGTGTGGCACTGAAAACGCTGAGAGTTGGCCCCTGCTACGATAGAAAACGTGGTAATCGATCAAATAGACAGAGAAATACTCGGTGAACTGGTTCGACACGGTCGAATGACTCAGCGAGAGCTTGGTAAAGCGGTCGGTTTGAGTCCGAACGCAGCCGGAGCGCGGCTGCAGCGCTTGATCGATCGCGGAGCGATCACCGGCTTTGCGGCGCAGTTGGATCACGCTGCCCTTGGGCGTCCAATCGAGGCGAGTATCGACGTGTGGATGAACGATGAACGCGATCGCCGGCCATTGCTCGACGTAGTGAAATCGGACGCTCGGATCGTCGAGTGTTTCTACCTGACTGGACCGCTCGACTTTCGTATTCGCGCTCGGGTGGCGTCCACTGAGGACCTCAACGACCTGCTCACCTCGTTCCGCGAGGTGGGCGTACGACAGACCGATAGCCGGCTGATTTTGGAACAGGTTCCGACGAGCTAGGCGTTTCTTCAGGTCTCACGCATAGTGCGAAAGAACCACGAAAACCTACAAATTTGCATAGAGATGACAAATACTTGTCACCTCGCGTATGAATCGGCCGCCGAAAAAGACGCAGAGGGCAATGTGGTGGTACTTTTTCGGGCAACGGGGGAGGGGCGGCTTTTGGCGTTCGCCCACATCCGGGTGGGAGCTTTTAATGAGTGCAGTAGTTGTTTCGGGTCGCGCAACGCGTGGGGGCTCGTCGAACTCGGGTCCGATGACGATGGCGGCAGCGATTGTCGCTGTCGTGATGATGGTGGGAGCGCTGTTAGCGCCGAACACCGACTCGGTGGTGAACACCACCGCCGATCTCGCAACTGCGGCTCGGGCGCTGATCGATGCGCCGGCCGTGAGTGCTGAAGAGTTGGCGCTGCAGGCCCAGCTCGAAGCCGTTGGGTCAGGGCTGGTCTTTGATCAGACCATTGGCAGTCTCGACGCCCGGTTCATGTTGGCCGGACCAGTGTTCGGTGACACGGTGCCGTTCTCGATTACGACGACGCAGTATCAGGGCGAAACGGTGGCGGCCGTTGTTCCTGAGCGCGACGGTGATCGCATCATCTACCAGCGCGGTGAGGTCACCGAGTGGTGGCAACAAGTGGGTAGTTCCTACGAGCAGGGTTGGACGGTCGCCAGCGCTCCAGCCGACGGCTCGACGACATTGAGCGTCATGGTCGGCTTCGCGAACGCAGCTCCGCTCGCAGAGTCCGACACGACCGTGCAACTGATTCT
>CALBVK010000233.1 GCA_937969345.1 uncultured Acidimicrobiales bacterium | reverse complement strand
GGATCTGTGGGTTAGGCATCGCCGGTGGCGGAGCCATTGGGGCCGGCATCGGAGCTTCTACTACTGGTTCGATGATCGGCATGGGCGCAGGCGCTGGGATCGGCGCTGGAGCTTCAACTACTGGTTCGATGATCGGCATGGGCGCTGGCGCTGGGATCGGCGCTGGCGCTTCAACTACTGGTTCGATGACCGGCATCGGCGCAGGTTCTGGGGTGAAGACCTCAGCGACAGGTTCTGGGGTGAAGACCTCAGCGACAGGTTCTGGGGTGAAGACCTCAGCAACTGGTTCTGGGGTGAAGACCTCAGCGACAGGTTCTGAGCCGAAAGATGGCAGATCCAGGTCGGGCATATCGATCGTCGGAATCGGTTCAGGAGCTGGCATCTGCACCAGGCCGTCATCGAACGACGGTACCGCTGGAGGCGTAATCGCAAGATCAGGAATCTGGGGTGATGGAGTGTCGACAATCGGCGCTGCAGCCGGCTCAGGAAGCGGCGTTGGCAGAGGCATCAGACCAAGATCGGGTACCGGCGGTGCGACCTCAGCAACAGGGGCTGGTGCCGGAACCTCCGCCACCGGAGGAGCACTAACCGGAGCTGCGTGCGTCACCGCACCGGCAGGAGCGGTCTGAGCCCAGTCGGCCACAACGTTGCTCGGGATGACCACGGTTGCGGACAACCCGCCATCCTCAGCGTGGTTGAGACGCACCATAAGCCCAAGCGAATGTGCAAGACGGCTCACAACTTGCAAACCAATAGAGTGCGAGATCGTCATGGTGGACGTCGGTGGGCGCTGGAGAAGGTCGTTCAAACGAGCGAGCGTTGCTTCGTCGACACCGGTTCCGTGGTCGAGAATGTGGACTGCGTAATTGCCGGTCGTTGGATCGTGAGCGCCCGAAACGTCGACTGCGGTTCCTGGAGGCGAGTGCTGAGCGGCGTTCTCCATCAGCTCGGCCAGCAGGTGAGCGAGGTCTTGCGCCTTGTGACCAGCCACATGCATGTCATCGAGCGAGATCGGAATGATGCGTCGATAGTCCTCAACCTCGCCAATGGCGACACGAAGCACTTCACGCAGCTCGACGGCTGGGCTATGACGCTCAGGAGTCTTTGCGTCAGCGAGTACCAACAAGCTCTCCGCGTTGCGACGCATTCGGGTCGCAAGGTGATCGACCCGATACATCAGCGCCAGTCGGTCCGAGTCGCGCTCTTCGGCTTCGAGGGTGTCGATCGCCTCGAGCTGACGGTCGACGAGCGACTGGTTACGACGAGCGAGGTTTACAAAGGTGTCGGCGATGCCGCCTTGCAGCACCGAGACACGTTCGCCCACAGCATTGGCGCTCTCGCGGACGGCACTGAGACTGTTCGCCACCTCGCCAAACTCACTATCCCCCATCTCGAGCGGCTCACGGTCGCTCGCAAGCTGAGCCACCGGCACACCGTTGGACAATGCGTCAGCGATGCGGGGCAAGTCGCTATTCGCGATGTTGGCTGCTTCATCGCGGAGACCAGCAATGGACTCCTTGATGCTCTTCGACACCAGGTAGACGAGCGCAAGGCCCACAACCAGAGCGGCGATCAGGCCAATCGCTAGATAGTTCGAAGTGTCACCACCACCGTCGCCTAAAAGCGTCGGCAGAGCGGCGGCGAGAAACAAGAGGAACGGCACCAGTGCGATGAGCGCCAGTTTCCTTCCAATGGACAAATTGTTGAGCATGATTCCCTCGACATACGTCGTTCGTACATCGACCTATCGGAATCATGGCGAAACTATTGAGCGGTTCGTTTGCTTATCGCAGCGGCATATCTGTTGGGGTGACCGGAGACGGGAGAGCCGAAGCGGTTCCCATAAGGGCCGAATCAACCGCGGAGGCACATGCCCGACCTTCAGCGATGGCCCAAACAATGAGCGATTGGCCTCGTCCCATGTCGCCACAAACAAAGACCCCGTCGACGTTCGTTGCGTACTCAAGGTCGCGATCGACATTGCCACGGTCGGTAAGTTCTACGCCGAAACCGTCGAGCAGCGGAGACTTCTCAGGACCCGTAAAGCCCATTGCGAGCAAGACCATCTGTGCAGGGAAGCTCTTTTCGCTGCCTTCAACAGGCACGAAGGTCGGCCGCCCGTCAACCATCTCGGAGCGAACGCGAACGGTGGAAAGCGATTCGACGTTGCCCGACGCGTCGGCATTGAACTCGAGCGTGTTGATCGCGTACTCGCGAACGTCTGTGCCTTCGATCTCGATGGCCTCGAGGTGCGCCGATGGTGTGCGAAGCACGAGCGGCCATGTTGGCCATGGATTTGCTGATCCACGTTCGGTCGGTGGTTCGGGCATGATCTCGAACTGGTGGATCGAGGACGCGCCGTGGCGAAGCGCAGTTCCGAGACAATCAGCTCCGGTATCGCCACCGCCGATAATGATGACATCTTTGCCTTCAGCGGAGAATGGGTGTTCGTCGAGGTCGCCGAGCTGAACAGCGTTCGATGGAGGCAGAAACTTCATTGCTTGATAGATGCCGCCCGAGTCGCGTCCGGGGATGGGCAAGTCTCGCCATTGGGTAGCACCAGCGGCAAGAACGACAGCGTCGAAATCACGCTTCAGCTCGTCGGTGGTGACGTCGACGCCGACGTTTACGCCAGTGCGAAACGTCGTTCCCTCGGCTTCCATCTGCTCGAGGCGACGGTCGATGAACTTCTTCTCCATCTTGAATTCGGGGATGCCGTAACGGAGCAAGCCGCCAACACGGTCCGCACGCTCATAGACGGTCACAGCATGGCCAGCGCGGGTGAGCTGTTGAGCAACCGCGAGACCTGCCGGCCCCGAACCAATGACAGCCACGCTCTTGCCGGTGAGCACCTTCGGCGGAAGTGGCGTAATCCAGCCTTCTGCGAAGGCTTTCTCCACAATCTCGATCTCGACCTGCTTGATCGTGACCGGCGGCTCGTGAATACCGAGGACGCACGATCCTTCGCAGGGAGCCGGGCAAAGCCGGCCGGTGAATTCTGGAAAGTTGTTCGTCGCGTGGAGCCGCTCGGACGCAGCTTCCCAATCGCCGCGGTAGACAAGATCGTTGAAGTCTGGGATCAGGTTGCCAAGCGGGCAGCCGCTGTTGCAGAACGGGATTCCGCAGTCCATGCATCGCGATGCTTGGGTGGTGAGTTCACCTTCGGGGAACGGTTCGTAGACCTCGTTCCAGTCGAGGATCCGCACCGGCACCGGCCGCATCGTTGGCGTCTTGCGCCCATGTTTCATGAATCCAGTTGGATCAGCCATGTCGAGCTCCTCGTTCTTTGGCCGAAGCCATGATTGCTTCCATCTCGTCGGTGCCGGCTTCGCGTGCATCGGCTGCAGCGGTGAGCACTCGCTTGAAATCTCGCGGCATGACCTTGACAAATGATGTACGAACGCTCTGCCAGTCGGCGAGCAGTCGGATCCCGACGTCGGAGCCTGTTTCGATCACATGACGGTCGATGAGGTCTTGAATGGTCGCCTCGTCCTCCTCGGTGAGCTCGTCCAAATCGACCATTTCGGTGTTTACACGAGAGGCAAAGTCGCCAGCCTCGTCGTATACATACGCAATTCCGCCGGACATGCCGGCAGCAAAGTTGCGGCCTGTAGAGCCGAGGATTACGACGACCCCGCCGGTCATGTATTCACAACCATGGTCGCCGATACCTTCGACAACAGCGACCACACCCGAGTTCCGGACGCAGAAGCGTTCACCGACACGGCCTCGCAGGAAGATTTCGCCTGCTGTAGCCCCGTAGCCGATCACGTTGCCGGCAATAACATTTTCCTCTGCCACGCACGCGAGGTCATCGGGTGGCCGCACGATGATGCGCCCTCCGGAGAGTCCCTTCCCGACGAAGTCGTTGGCATCACCGGTCAAGCGCAAGGTAATACCCTTTGGTACAAAGGCACCCAAACTGTTTCCGGCTGAACCGGTCGCATCGATAATCACCGATTCGTCGGGCAAACCGTCCGCACCGTGCTTTGTCGTTAGGTGATAGCCGAGCTGGGTGCCGACACTGCGATGCACATTTTGGATCGGCGTTGAGATTCGTACCGGGGTGCCCCCATCGATTGCCACGCGTGCTGCTTCGAGCAGTCTGACGTCGAGCGCCTCGTCGAGCTTGTGGTCTTGACCGGTGGTGTTCCGGCGTTCCTCGCCCTCGAGAAGCGGCGGTACGTACAAGATTGGCGAGACATCGAGGCCATCGGCCTTCCAGTGGTCAATCGCCTCGCTGAGGTCGAGTGCCTCGACCTGGCCAATGGCCTCGTCGAGCGTACGGAAGCCGAGGTCCGCCATGATCTCGCGAACTTCCTCGGCGATGAACTCAAAGAAGTTCACGACGAATTCGGGCGTACCGCTGAACTTCTTTCGCAGCTCGGGGTCTTGGGTAGCGACACCGACCGGGCAGGTGTTGAGGTGGCAGACACGCATCATCACGCAGCCCATGACCACCAGCGGCGCTGTCGCGAATCCGTACTCATCTGCTCCGAGCAGGGCGGCGATCATGACGTCACGGCCGGTCTTGAGCTGGCCATCGACCTGAACAACGATCCGTTCGCGCAGGCCGTTCATCAACAAGGTTTGCTGTGTCTCGGCGAGCCCGAGTTCCCATGGGGCGCCAGCGTGTTTCACCGAGGTGAGAGGCGATGCCCCGGTGCCACCATCGTGTCCGGAGATGAGGACGACGTCGGCGTGGGCCTTCGAAACGCCAGCGGCGACGGTGCCAACACCGAGCTCGCTCACGAGCTTGACATGGACCCTCGACACCGGGTTCGCGCTCTTCAGGTCGTAGATGAGCTGGGCGAGATCCTCGATCGAGTAGATGTCGTGATGCGGCGGTGGGCTAATTAGTCCGACACCAGGAGTGCTCTTTCGCGTCTTGGCAATCCACGGGTACACCTTGTGTCCGGGAAGCTGGCCACCCTCCCCCGGCTTTGCGCCCTGAGCCATCTTGATCTGAAGGTCATCTGCGTTGACGAGGTAGTTGGAGGTAACGCCGAACCGGCCAGACGCGACCTGCTTGATCGCAGATCGCTTGGAGTCCCCATTTTCGAGGACGTCGAACCGTTCGTCGTCCTCGCCGCCTTCGCCCGTGTTGGATTTCGCCCCAAGGCGGTTCATGGCGATCGCTAACGTTTCGTGCGCCTCGGCGGAGATGGAGCCATAGGACATTGCGCCGGTCGAGAATCGTTTGACGATCTCCGACACGGGTTCGACCTCATCGATCGGGATCGACGGACGGTCGTCGCTGAAGCGGAACAAGCCACGCAGCGTCGAGAGGTTCTTGGAGTGATCGTTCACCGCAGCCGTGTATTGGCCAAAGATGTCATATCGCTTATCACGGGTTGCGTGCTGGAGCTTGAAAACGGTGTCGGGGTTAAAGAGATGAAACTCCCCCTCGCGACGCCACTGGTATTCGCCACCGACCTCGAGCGAACGATGCGCTCGGTGGTTCGCGTTGACAGGAAAGGCACGTTCGTGTCGTTCGAGGGTCTCGGCTGCGATGACGTCGAGGCCGACGCCCCCTAGACGGCTAGTGATGCCGCCGAAGTACGTTCCGAGTACCTCGTCGTTCAGCCCGATCGCTTCAAAGATCTGTGCGCCGGTATATGAAGCAACGGTGGAGATGCCCATCTTGGACATGACCTTTAGGAGGCCCTTGTCGAACGCCTTGACATAGTTTGCGTGCGCTTGGTCGACCGTCGTGGACAGGCCGTTCGCTCCGCTGTCGACCATCTCGCTGATGGTCTCGAAGGCCACGTACGGATGCACGGCGCGAGCGCCAAAGCCGAGCAGGGTGGCGACGTGATGAACTTCGCGTGCCTCGCCGGTCTCGACGACGATGTCTGCCTGACCACGGTTGCCCTTGGCAACGAGATGATGATGAACCGTCGCTGTGGCGAGCAATGCTGGAATCGGTGCGAGGCTTGGCGAGACCGAACGGTCGCTCAGAATCAGAATGCTCGCTCCGTCATCAACGGCCTTGTCCGCCGCCTTGCGCAGTCCGTCGAGCGCTGTTCGCATACCGTCAGCGCCTGCAGCCGCAGGAAAGACGATATCGAGAATGATGCTCTCGAGTCCCGTGGCAGGATCCGGAGCTGGCAGTAACCGCTGGAAATCGGCCGGAGTGAGTACCGGATGCTCAAGACGGATCTGGGTAACCGTCGAGTTGTCGGGGTCGAGGAGGTTGCTGCGCGGTCCGAGAGTTGTACCGACAGCGGTGACGAGTTCCTCGCGAATGGCGTCCAACGGCGGGTTGGTCACCTGGGCGAAGAGCTGTTGGAAGTAGTCGGGCAGCAACCGGGACTTCTTCGATAGCGCAGCGATCGGCGTATCCGTGCCCATCGACCCGAGCGCCTCCTTGCCATCGCGAACCATCGGCGTGAGAAGGATCTTGAGCTCTTCGTGGGTGTACCCAAACACCAACTGTTGCGTCTCGAGTGTTCCTTCGGCGGTGCGATCGTCTTCTCGCATCGGCAATGCCGACAGTGAGGTAAGCGTCGAGTTGACGAGGTCCGCGTATGGGCGCTTGGCGGCCACATCCGCTTTGATCTCGTCGTCGCGAAGAATCCGGCCCTGCTCCATGTCGATAAAGAAGATGCGGCCCGGTTCCAGGCGTCCCTTCTCAATGATCGTCGACGGGTCGATATCGACCACGCCAACCTCTGAGGCCATAACGACGAGGTCGTCACTGGTCACCCAGTAACGCGAGGGGCGCAGGCCGTTGCGGTCGAGGACCGCTCCAATGACACTTCCATCGGTGAACGAAACCGAAGCCGGACCGTCCCACGGCTCCATAAGCGTCGAGTAGTACTCATAGAACGCCCGACGGTCTTCAGACATGGACTGATGGTTCTCCCACGGCTCTGGGATCATCATGAGAATCGCCTCGGGCATCGAGTAGCCCGACAACGTCAGCAGCTCGAGACACTCATCGAAACCTGCCGTGTCGGAGGCCCCAGGGGTGCAGATCGGCAGTGCGCTCTTCAGCTTGTCGCCAAACAACTCCGACTCAAGCGACGAGTGGCGGGCCTGCATCCAGTTGCGGTTGCCCTTGATCGTGTTGATCTCACCGTTGTGTGCAACAAAGCGATACGGGTGAGCGAGCGGCCACGACGGGAAGGTGTTCGTGCTGAAACGCGAGTGCACGAGAGCCACTGCTGATTCGAACCGCTCGTCGCGAAGGTCGGTGTAGAACGAGCCGAGTTGGGGCGTGGTGAGCATGCCCTTGTAGACGATCGTGCGAGCCGACAACGACGGAAAGTAGACGCCGTCGTGCATCGCCGAGGCTCCGCCCATTGCTTCATTGATCTCGTCGTCTCCGGCTTCGAGCTGAATCTCGTGCTCGAAGCGCTTGCGAGCAATGTAAAGGATCCGGTCGAGCTCAATGCCGGACAACGTGCCCGAACTATGGGTAACGAACAGCTGGCTAAAGGACGGCATCGTGACCCGCGCACCGATACCGATACCGTCGGGTTCCACCGGAACGTCGCGCCAACCGAGCACGACAAGGCCCTCTTCTACGGCGATGCGTTGGATCTCCGCCTTCGCCGTTGCGGCGACCTGAGGATCCTGCGGCAGAAAGGCGATTCCTGTCGCGTACGTGCCGAACTCGGGGAGGTCGAAGTCGAGGACGGCTCGAAAGAACGCGTCGGGAATCTGCGTGAGAATGCCAGATCCGTCGCCTACATCGGGATCCGCTCCGGCAGCGCCGCGGTGCTCGAGCGCGCAGAGGGCACCGAGGCCCAGCTCGACGATCCGATGGCTCGCACGTCCTTGCATATCGCAAACAAAGTTGAGCCCGCAGGCGTCGTGTTCGTTTTCGGGATCATAAAGTCCCTGCCGATGCGGCAGTCCGAATGTCATCGTCGTCCTTCATCCTCTGGTGTCTTCCACCGAGAAGTGTTGAGTACAGCGTGGTTAGTGGCACGCTGGGACGACGTTGGCCCAGGCCTATATGTGCAACCTATCGCCCTGCAAGTGGTCGCACCAACACCTTCCGAGAGACAAGACTGGACACATGGCACAAGATTTTTCCTCGCATGCAGCCCATGCTCAAGCGCTAAACCGCTTCATCGACAACTCCCCGTCGCCCTTTCATGTGGTCGCGACAGCGTCCGAGATGCTGGACGCAGCCGGGTTTGATTCGACCGGTCCCGGAGCCACTCCGACCGAGCCGGGGCACTACTACACGGCTCGCGACGGAGCCCTTATTGCCTGGGTGGTGCCGCCGGACGCGACCCCGACAACTCCCTTTCGGGTCGTCGGCGCACATACCGACAGTCCAAACCTTCGGCTCAAGCCAGAGCCATCGGCCGATTCCTTCGGCTACCGGCGCCTCGGCGTAGAGGTCTACGGCGGGGTGCTATTGAACTCGTGGCTCGATCGTGACCTTGGACTGAGCGGAAGGCTTGCAGTGCGCGGCGCGGATGGTCCCGAGCAAGTGCTCGTCGCTATCGATGAGCCGATCCTTCGTGTCCCTCAGCTGGCGATACACCTCGATCGCGAGATCAGCGACAAGGGATTGCTGCTGAACCGGCAACACCACCTCGCGCCGATCTTTGGGCTCGTTGACCAAGGTGCGAGCGATATTTGGGGCATCGTGGCGTCATCGGCGGGGGTTGCCGTCACCGACATCATCGGAGCGGACCTCATGCTCCACGACACCCAGCCGTCGCAGCTCATCGGGGTTGATCACGAGTTCATCAGCGCTCCGCGCCTCGACAATCAGCTCAGTTGCCATGCGGCGTTGACCGCTATTGCTGGGGTCACGTCGACGTCATCGATTGCGATGGTGACGCTGTTCGACCACGAAGAGGTCGGGTCGGTGAGTGCGACAGGAGCAGCCACGAACATGTTGCCGCTCCTGCTCGAGCGAATCACCGAGGGCCTTGGCGGCAGCGCAACGGATCATGCCGCCGCGCTAAGTGCATCGATGTTTGTGTCGGCAGACAACGCCCATGCGACACACCCGAACTACCCCGAGCGTCACGAGCCAGCACATCACATCGCGCTCAATGCTGGGCCGGTGCTCAAGCACAATGCGAATCAGCGCTACACGACCGATGCGATGACCGAAGGTGTCTTCCGGCTCGCTGCTGAACGTGCAGGCGTGTCGACCCAATCGTTCGTCAACCGCACGGACATGGGTTGCGGATCGACGATTGGCCCGACCGTTTCTGCGTTGCTCGGAATGCGTGCGCTCGACGTTGGCTGTCCACAGCTCGCAATGCACAGCTGCCGAGAACTCGCCGGAACCAACGATCCGTGGGACATGACGCTGCTGCTGGCCGAGCTCCTCCACTAACTGCGCGTAGAGGCCGAGTCGACCGAAAACCGCCGTTCAGAAGGCGTGTTTGTGAGGCTTAACCCGTCTCAACGCACGACGTGGTGCTGCGAACATCAGGAGTACGGCGAAGAGCTCCAGTCGCCCGACGAGCATCAAGAACGCAAGCACCATTCGTGCCGGGGTCGGGAAGGCATCCTGAAAGGTTGCCGTCGGTCCTGCGTCGCCATATGCGGGACCCATGTTTCCGAGGGAACCAATAACCCCGGCGATGCTCGCCTCGGTGCCGCCACCGAGCCAGGTCACGAGCAGGAAGCCTCCGACAACGAGAGCGCTGTAGGCCATCATGAACAACGAAACCTGGGTGACGACCCGTTCGGGCACAACATCGCGTCCCAGCTTGACCGGTACGACAGCGCGCGGCTGCCGTGCAACAGCCAACGTCCGATGACTGACCGCGGCCAGCACACGGGACCGGATGACCTTCGTTCCGCCAGCCGTCGACCCCGACATTCCCCCCACGACCATGAGCAAAAGCAGGATGACCAACGGCGTCGACGACCATAGGACGAAGTCGCCCGCGCTTTGTGCCCCTTGGGCATTACCGAACCCGGTGCTCGACGCCATGCTGGCCACATTGAACGACGCGGACCGAAGAGCAGACCCAAAGCCTCCCTCGATCTCGTTTCCAGCGGTCAGAATCGCGGTGATTGCGACGGTGCACACGACGTAGATCGCGAGGTAGGCGCGGAACTCATGGTCCTCGGCATACACCCTGCGGCTCTTCGTCAGGAATAACCAATGCAATGCCCAGTTCGACCCGCCGAAAAGCATCGCCACCTGGGCAACAACCTCGATCGAAATCGAGTCGAACTCACCGAGTGAGTTTCCATACGTACTAAAGCCGCCCGTCGCCGCGGTGGTGAGCGCGTGTGCGAAGCCGTCGTACAGGTTCATGCCGGCCGCCGTGTAGGCAATGGCGATTGCGAGCGTGCCTCCGATGTAGAGCTTCCACAAGATCTTTGCGGTGTCGGCCGCTCGTGGTGCGAGCCGGTCCGCGGTTGGACCAGGAGCTTCGGCTCCCATAAACCCAAGGGCTTTGGACCCGAGCGCTGGAAGCACCGTGATTACCAGCTGGACGAAGCCCATTCCCCCGTACCACTGCGTTAGTTGTCGGTAGAACAGGATCCCTTTGCCAACCTCGGGGTCGTTCTCGTTCAGGCTTGGAAGGGTCGTGAGCACCGTCGAACCAGTACAGGTGTAACCCGACACCGATTCAAAGACCGCGTCGGCAATCTCGACCCAGCGACTGATGCCGTCTCGCTCGAACGTGCGAGCGAGAATGAAGGGCAACGCTCCCAACACCGACACGAGCATCCAGCTCCAGGCCACCGACGCGAAAACGGTTCGGAGCGCCAGGTCACCGAGCCTCGTGCCCTGCCACATGCCTCCACCGACGATGCCAAAGATGAGCGCGCACGCGATGAGCCACCATCCAGACTCGCCCCCGCCGATGAACTCAACGATGGCGCTCACCAGCAGTCCCGGCGCAATGGCGAGCAGCGCAAGCCCACAGATGTGGGTGACGGTTGCGGGGATACGTCGCGAAGGAGCCGTGAAGCCCGTCTTTCGTCGTGACTCCTGGCGCCGTTCGAGCATCATGATCCCGCGCCGATCGCTCGATGTGGGCGCAAGCGAGAAAGCCAACGGCCGATGCCAGCGACGGTAAGTAGAACCGGATATATCGACAGTCGGCCAAGCAACATGCCGAAGGACGCAACGACCTCGGTCCAGCCCGATGGATCGACGAAGCTTTGGAGTTCGTCACCGTTCACGAGCACACCGATGTTTGAAACCAGCCCGAGAGCGAACGTGAGGGTGCCGATGACATCGAGGTCGACGTAGAGCAGGGTTGAGACACCGGCCAAGGTGAACGCATGCATCCACAAATAGCCATACGTGAGTGCGAGCGACCCTTCCTTGACGGCGACGCCATCGACCCGAATGATGCTCTGGCGATTGGGGCTCAAAAGGTGCTGCAAGCTCCGGCGGACTTCGAGCGCAATACGTGCAACGCGCGCTTGGCGAAAACCGCTGCCGACCGAACCGCTCATCGCGCCGATGCCACCAGCCACCAACAACGTGGCCTGAACAAACGCCGAGCTCGCCGCCCAATTCGCTGAACGCAATCCGGTCGTCGACAGCATGGACGAGATGGCAACGGCGGAATCGGAAGTGCTCAGATCGGAGCCGCCGAAGCGGACGGCGAGAAAGCCAAGGACGAGCAACGAGGCATAGAGGCGGAGTTCAGTTGATTTCCATACCGAATCGAGCCGGCCGCGAATCGCCCACCAGACGACCAGCAGATTGCCGCCCGCCGCCACCATGCCTGCAGCGGCGATCCACTCGATCGCGGCACTATCGAAGTGGCCAATCGAGTCGGCATGGTTGGCCATGCCGCCCGTCGAGGCGGTGGAGAGTGCATAGGTAATCCCGTCGAACACGCCCATTCCGGCTCCGAGATACCCAATGATGAGGGCACCGGTGAGCAACAGGTACAGACCCAAGATGTTTCGAACGGCTTCTCGAACGGTAGTGACGAGCTGTCGACGGCCGCGCAGGTGGCGCTCGGGCAAGAGCTCGGCTCCGGCGACCGCAGCGGGCAGCACGCCCATACTTACGAGCAAAACCCCGAGACCGGTGGCCCATGGCATAGCGACGCGCAGAAACCGAAGCGAATACGACAGTTGCTCGGGATCGGCCACGGTCGTGTACCCGGTCGTGGTCGACGCGCTCACAGCTTCGAACACGGCATCGAGAGGTGATGCCAGCTCACCCGACAGCCAAAAGGCGGCCACCGCTACGGCGTTCATGCCGACCCAACCAGCGACGAACATCGACATGGCTGCGGCTCGCGTGATGGCCTGGTTGGACTGCAAGCGGGCCAATGCGAACCCGGAGAGTATCGAGACCAGGCCAAGGATCAGCTCGCCAACCCGCGCCTGGCTGTACTCGTCTCCGTCGGCGAGCAAACCAATGACCGCTGACGCGGTAACGCATATTCCGCCGGTGCCAAGTCCAATGCCGAATGGAAGGGGCAACACATTGGGGGTGCCCGCTGAGCGACGAACGCTCTCGTTTGCGACCATTAGTCGAGGATTCGAGCGACCGAATCGACCGACGATGGTTCGGCGATCACGATGACATGATCGCCCTTACGCAACGTAGTCCGCCCACGGGCGATTTGAGACCGTCCATCTCGGACGATCGCTGCGATCAGCACGTCGCGGGGCAGCTTGAGCTCGGCGATGCTCCGACCATCGGCCTGGGCATTGCTGTGGATCTCGAACTCGAGTAGTTCGACCTCGCCTTGCAAGAAGGTAGCGACCTGGGCCACGTCACCGCGGACGAAGCGAAGTACACCGTTGGCGGTTGCCGTTCGTGGCGAAAGGGCTGCATCGACGCCGACCTGATCGAGTAACGACAGGAAGTTGAGACGGTGAACCACGGCAATGGTTTCGGGTACGCCAGCGGACTTTGCGTACACCGACGCCAATACGTTTGCGTCGTCTTCGCCGGTTAGCGCTGCGACGAGTTCGATCCGTGGTAGATCGGCCTCATCGAGCACGTCGGAATCGGTGATGTCGCCGTTCAGCACGCGCACGCCGTCGAGTTTCTCGGCGAGATGGCGCGCCCGGTCGGGGTCGCGTTCGATCATTTGCACCCGTGCCCCGGTCTGACTGAGCTTCTTTGCGACCAAGGTGGCGGTTCGTCCACCGCCGAGCAGCAGGATTTCGCGTGGCACGTCGCGGGCGAGACCAAGCAGTTTGGCCACCTTGCGCCGTGCCGACCGTTTGCAGACGACTCGGACGAGGTCGCCCGCTTCGATCGTGTAATCGCCGCGAGGAATGACCGTCTCGTCACCTCGACGGATCGTGGAGACAATGAAGTCCCACTCGGGTTCGTTCTCGACGCCGATCTCGATAAGCGACTTCCCAACGATCGGCGCATCGACCGGCACGCGCGCTCCGATCGCGAACACCTCGCCGTTGCCGAGCTTGGCGACCTCTGATGCGCCGGGCATCTCGATGAGCGACAGCACCTCCTGGGCCGTCTCCTCGTCGGGGTCGATGAACAAATCGGCCTGGGAGGCTCGGCGCAGGCCCGCTGCATCACGACCACGGAGCTCGTCGGCCTCGAGTCGAACGATCGTGCG
>CALBVK010000232.1 GCA_937969345.1 uncultured Acidimicrobiales bacterium | reverse complement strand
CGTTCGCTTCGCTCACTAACCGAGTTTCTCGCCTACGGGCTCGAAACATCGACCGCGGCAGAGTTAAAAGATGAGATCTGACACCGCTATGTGTAGCAGCGTCATACTTTTGGCCGATCGGCAACCGCCCGCTCGGCCGATGACGGCGGCGACCAGGTTTCGTAGGTTAACGCCATGGCTCCTCTCCCTCCCCGACCGATCATTCGACTCGCCTGGAAAACCCACCGTGCCTTGGTCCGCTGGAGCGGTGGGCGTTTCGGTCTTCGTTCCTCCTCAGCAAACCAAGAGGGCCTGGCGCAACTGACCACCACCGGCCGGCGAAGCGGCCAGAAGCGAACCGTGATGATCGCGTACCTCATGGACGGCGACGACTTCGTCACTATGGCGATGAACGGCTGGGATGAGGCCGACCCGGCGTGGTGGCTCAACATGCAAGCGAACCCAACCGCTGAACTCGTCACGCCCGATGGACCGATCACGGTCGTTGGCCGAGCCGCAACCGCAGGCGACGAACACGATCGCCTGTGGGGCGCATGGCGCGACCTCGACAAGTTTGTCGATCAGCATTCGCATCGCCGGACCCACACCCCGGTCGTCATCCTGTCCCCAGTCCGAGATCAGAAGATCCCGTAGCTCCAGGCGAGGTGGCAGACTGGCCAAGTGACGACTCCTCATATCAACGCAGCACCTGGCGCATTCGCGCCAACCGTTCTTATGCCCGGCGACCCTCGGCGAGCCCTCCACATTGCCGAGACCTTTCTCGACGGTTGGGAACAGGTGACCGACGTGCGCGGCATGCTTGGCTTCACCGGATCCTTTGAGGGTCATCGGCTTTCTGTCATGGCCTCGGGCATGGGAATGCCCTCGGCCGCTATTTACATCACCGAGCTCGTGCGCCATTACGACGTGTCGACGATCATTCGTGTCGGTACAGCAGGCGTCTACAAGCCTGAACTCAAGCTTCGTCAGATCGTGGCTGCAACCAATGCCGTCACGAATTCAAATATGCCCGAGCTCATCGGCGCTCCGAGCCCTATCGTCGCGTCGCCGCGAATGATCGACGTAGTCCAGCAGGTGAGCAAGGCAAACGGCATCGGCCTCGAGCTCGGAACTGTTTTCACAAGCGACATCTTCTACGAGCAGAATTCGGACGCTCAGGACCACCACACCGCAAACGGTGTTCTCGCCGTCGAGATGGAAACCGCTGCGCTCTATGCGGTGTGTGCAGTCGAAGGCGCAGAAGCCCTGAGCATGTTCACGCTCACCGATCACCTCGTGACCGGCGAGCACCTGACCTCCGAAGAGCGGCAGCTCACCGTCGACGAAATGCTCGAGCTCGGCCTGCGGACAGCGGTCGCCGCCGACGCCAGCAAGTAATGGCCGACCGGCTGCGATTCGGAACGGCGGGCCTACGGGCGGCGATTGGAGACGGCCCGACACGAATGAACGTGCAGATTGTGGAGATCTGTGCTCGGGCGATTGCTCGGTGGCTGCCGCCGGGTTCTGAAGTCGTCATTGGACGCGACGCCCGTTACGGCAGCGAAGACTTTGCGAACGTTACGGCACGCGCGCTTGGCGAAGCTGGTCACTTACCGCGCATGTTCCCCGACCCGGTACCGACGCCCGTGGTCGCTCACGCCGTCGCCTTCAGTGATGCCGCGTGCGGAGTTATGGTGACCGCCAGCCACAACCCAGCCACCGACAACGGTTACAAGGTCTATGCAGCTGACGGCAGCCAGATCCTTCCTCAAGCAGCTGCGGAGATCGAGGCCAACATGGCGGTACTGCCGTGGCCAGAGTCCGTGTCGACCGAACCGCCAGCGGACCTCCAGCATCTAGGTGCAGCGGAGGTCGACGCCTACGTCGCCGCGATCCTCCCAGAGGTCGACGAGGAGAGCCGCCCACTCACCATTGCCTACACGGCCATGCACGGGGTTGGCGGCGAGCTGTTCGTGCGTGTGCTCGAGGCCGTAGGACACCGGGTGGTGTCGGTTCCCGAACAACACGACCCCGACCCCGACTTTCCTACGGCCGCCTTCCCGAACCCCGAAGAGCCAGGAACGCTCGATCTCGTCATGGCACTCGCTGACGAGCACGACGCTGACCTCGTGCTTGCGAACGACCCCGACGCCGACCGTCTCGCGGTTGCCGTACGTCGCTCGGGCCAGTGGGAACGGTTGACCGGCGACCAGATCGGGGTGCTGCTCGGATGGTTCATCCTCGGACAGACCGACGGAGCACGCGCAGTCGCCACCACGATCGTGTCATCCTCGCTGCTCGGCAAGGTTGCTGCTGAGAGTGGTGCGACCTGCCATCACACGCTCACCGGCTTCAAATGGCTCGTGCAAACGGACTCGGCCAATCTGCCGCTGGTATTTGCCTATGAAGAAGCGCTCGGGTACTCGGTGCTCCCATCTATTCGGGACAAGGACGGAATCTCGGCCGGTGTTGTATTCGCTCAGCTGGTCGCACAGATCGGGGGCTTTGGCCACACCGTCGACGATGTTCTGGACAGCCTGTACGCCACCCATGGGGTGCACCTGACGAGCCAGGTGTCCGCCCGTTTCGAAGGCGACGACTCGATGACGCGTATGACGCAGCGAATGGACGATCTTCGGTCCGCTCCGCCCCAGAACATCGGCGGGGTCGATGTGGTCGAGACCGTTGATCTCGTCGATGGAGCCAATGCGCTTCCTGCATCCGACGTATTGATCTACCACCTCGACGGTGGACGCCTCATCGTGCGTCCGAGCGGAACCGAACCAAAGATCAAGGCGTACATCGAGGCCGTGGCCCCGGACATGGCGTCGGCCCAACATCGCCTGCACGTCCTGTCGGACGCCGCGGTAGCTCTCCTCGCGTAGCCCGCCGGCGACAACCCTCATCACGCGGAACCCCCATAACGCGGGGTCTGACCCTTTGTTATGGGGGTTGGTCGTGCGGGCTCAGGGTGGGATCCGGGTAAGCCCTCATGGGTTTCTCAGGATTGCTCAGGCACAGTGGTACTCGTGAACACCGCAACCACCGAGAGAACTTCCTCCCCCTCCGCTGTGATCTCGGCGGTTGCGGTGTCTAAATCGTGGGGGAGCCACCAGGTCTTCTCCGATGTCACCGCCGACGTACTCCCCGGCGTTACTGGCCTGCTGGGCTCCAACGGGGCTGGCAAGACCACGCTGCTAGGCATGTTGCTCGCGCTCCATGCTCCCGATTCCGGAACGCTCTCGGTGCTCGGATCCGACCCGGCAACCGCCGGACCCGAGCTGCGCATGCACATTGGGTACGCACCTGAACACCACAACCTCCCCAACGATGTCGCCGCGCAAGACCTTGTCCGCCACATCGCCCTGGTCCACGGACTCCCGAAGCGCGAAGCGACGACCCGATCGAGCGACGCGCTGTGGCTCGTCGGACTCGGCGAAGAGCGTGCTCGCCCGGTAGGCACCATGTCGACGGGTCAACGTCAGCGGGTCAAGCTCGCCCAAGCAATAGCACATGGCCCGAAACTGATCCTGCTCGACGAACCCACCGATGGCCTCGACCCGGTGCAACGCGACGACATGCTGGCCCTCATTCGCCGTATCGGGACCGAGTTCGGGATCCACGTGCTGCTGTCTTCGCACCTACTCGAAGAGGTCGAGCGCATTGCCGACAATGTCGTCATCTTGTCCAACGGCACGGTTCGAGCGTCCGGCAGAATCGACGACCTCCGCACCGGGCAGGGCGGCATGACCGCCATCCTCGATAGCGGCGTTGAGCACGTCGCAGCGAGCCTGCAACGCTCCGGTTACGCCGTCACCATCGAACGAAACACGGTCCGCGTCGGCACGAACGAACCCCTCGAACAACTCGCCGACGCCCTCCGCGACGCCATTGCCGAGAACGCAGCGCCGCTCCGACGCATGGAGCCGGTCAAACAGACCCTCGAAGATCTCTTCTTGGACGAGGTGTACGGATCATGAGCAACGCATCAGCGGAAATCTTCGACCGCGGCTACCGCGCTTACGAGGGCCCACGCACCGGAATCGGAACCGCAATGCGGTCGGTCGGTGTATCTACCGTCCAACGAGCGCTCGGCTTGCGCCGCAAGTTTCGCTTCAAGATCGTTCCGCTGTTGACCGTGGCCGTGGCGTATCTACCAGCCATTGGCTTCCTCGCCGTTGCGATCTTGCTGCCGACCGACCTCGCTGGTCAGGTCGTGCCCGAGTACGCGGGCTACTTCGGTCTGATCAACATCCTGATGGTCCTGCTCGCCGCATTCGTCGTCCCCGAGGTGATGGGCTCAGACCGCAAGACCGGCATGTTTGGGCTGTACCTGGCCTCACCGCTCACTCGATGGCACTACCTGATCTCCAAGTTCGTGGCGATCATCATGGTGATGTCGCTGGTGACAATGCTGCCGGTCATCTTCCAGATGGTGGGGTACAGCTTCCTCGAAATCGGACCCGACGGATTCGTCGAAATCCTCAAGACCCTCGGTCGCATCATTGCGAGCGGCTTCATCCTGTCGATCTTCTTCGGACTGTTTGGAATGGCGGCCTCGACGTTCACCGACCGCCAACTCTTCGCCTCGGCGGCCATCGTGATCTTGATCGTTGCCAGCGAAGCGTTCACGTCGACCCTCGTCGATCAAGCCAATGCTCCGGACTGGATCCGAATCTTTGGTTTGCTCACCATGCCCGCCAACCTGATCGCCCGAGTCTTCGATGAAACCGGCGTCGACGCTGTTCGTATCGACGGCCTCTCCGACCTCGGTTCGCTCGGCGTCTGGCTCGGATTCTGCGGAGCCTTTGTTGGACTCATCACCTTTGGCTACCGCCGCTTGGAGGTCACCAAATGACCAACGTTCCAACACCTCCTCCAATCCCATCGCCCATACCGCCGCCTCCGGCACAACGCGCCACACCGACGACCAAGGAGTACGTGCCACAACCTCCGCCACCTCGTCCCTCGGCTCCACGTCAGCGAGCGGAGAACGAAGTCCTCGCCGTTACGAACCTGTCAAAGTGGTTTGGCGATGTCGTTGCCGTGTCGGACATCAGCTTTGGTCTCGGCCCGGGCGTAACCGCGTTGCTCGGGCCGAACGGCGCCGGGAAGTCAACGACACTTCGAATGATCGCCGGGCTTGAGGCACCTTCCCAAGGAACCGTCGAGGTCTTTGGTGCCGACCCCCGCAAAGACAAAGACGTGCGTGGTCGAATCGGCATCGTTCCTCAACAGGAGTCGCTCTTTCAAGAACAGCGAGCCATCGAGTTCGTCGCGCTCGCCGGCGTCTTGAACGGTCTCATGGACACGACTGGACGAGCCCGAGAGGTGTTGGACATCGTCGAGCTCGATCCTGACGACATGCGGCCAATCTCGTCCTACTCCAAAGGCATGCGCCAACGCGTCAAGGTCGCGCAGGCGCTGATCCATAAGCCCGAACTTCTACTGCTCGATGAGCCCCTCACCGGTCTCGATCCCCGCCAGCGTCTACACATGACGCAGCTCATCCGTTCGCTTGGCGAATCCGGCGTGTGCGTCGTCGTGTCGAGCCACGTACTCGACGAGGTTGAACGCCTTGGTTCTCGGGTCATGGTGATTGCACAGGGCCGACTCGCCGCCCAAGGTGACTTCCACGAGATCCGAGCGTTGATGGACGACCGTCCGCACCGGATCCGAGTGCGCAGCTCGAACGCTCGAGCCCTCGGCGGAGTCCTACTGACCGGATCTGGAATCGCTGGACTTACGGTGGTCGACGGCGAGTCGTTGATCGTCGATACCGATGACGCCGCTACGTTCCGCGCCTCGATCGCCGCCGTCGCTCGGGCTGCCAACATTCGACTGCTCGAAGTACAACCCCTCGACGACGACCTTGAGAGCGTCTTTAAATATTTGGTGGGCCGATGAACACGATCGTTGCAATGACAAGACGAATCATCCCGGCGGTGGCCACGCGAGGCCGGATCATCGCCATGCTCGTGATCGGAGCGGCCGGAATCGTCATCGGAGTCGTCCTTCGGAGGGCCGATGCCACCGCCACCGACATGACCGAGTTCGCGGCGCTCTTCGGACTCACGATCTTCGTGCCGCTCGTTGCACTGGTGATCTCGACCGCGTCGCTCGGATCGCTTGTCGAGGACAAGACGCTCGTCTACTTCTGGCTTCGGCCGCTCGGTCGCTGGCAGATCTCGGCAGCATCACTCCTCGCCGGTTTCGCGGTGCTCATACCCCTGATCCTGATCCCGATGGGCATCCTGGGGTTCGTGACTGGCGACGCCGACGCCCTGCAGGGGATTCTTGCCGGCTCGCTCGTCGGTCTTATCGCCTACACCTCGGTGTTTACCATGCTCGGACTCTTCACCCAGCGGGCGCTCGCGTGGGGTTTGCTTTATGTGCTCCTGTGGGAGGGGCTCGTCGCCGGGTTCAGTCGTAGCGCTGGGTGGCTGGCTATCCGCACCTACACCGATGGAGCGCTTTCTCGGGTCAGCGGATCCGCAGGGTCGATCGTCGACCCGCCCCAGAGTGCCACGATCTTGATCGTTACGGCCGCGGTGGCGGCAACGTGTTTCCTTGTCACGACGTGGCGTTTGAACACCATGACCGTCGATTAGTCCCGTTCAGAGGGCGGAAAACGCCCAAAGCACCCCAAATCTGACTGTCATTGCAAACGGGCGCGGTGCCGATTGATGGGTATGGAGTCTGCAAAGGTCACTGAGCTCATCGCCGCGTCTCGACGCGCGGCGTTCCTCAGCGATCCCGGCGATGCACTCCAGGCAATCGACAATGCGCTCATCACGACGACCCAGCAAGGCGATCGGGGAAAGCTCTATCTGGCCCGAGCGTTGGCGCAACAAGGCGTCTCAGACTCGTCCCAGGCTGCGGCCGATGCGCGTGAAAGTGTGCGTTGCCTGCTCGATGCTGGTGACCGACGCGCCGCCACGTTCGCAACCGCGTGTGCCGCCGGGATGACTCAGCGCGAGGGCGACACTGCTCGTTCGCTCGACCTCGCCGTCGATGCGCTCGTCCTCTTGCGGGAGGAGCAGTTTCTCGACGAAAGCCTCGTCCGCGCCGCCAACGCCATGGCCGTCATGTTCGCTCAGATCTCCGCGTTCGACCTCGCGATCGATTCATCACGGCGAGCGTTCACCGGAGCGCCCGTGTCGCTCGACGCAAGCACGCGCGCCGCTATCACCTACACCCTCGGATATTGCACGGTAGAAGCCATCCGTTCGGGCACGGTAGCTGACGACGTCCGTAGCGCAGTCGAGCAAGACCTGGACGCAATCGTCCAAGTGCTGAACTCCAACCAGGTTCATCAGCGCGAGCGTGCGGTGCTGGGAACCGGCATGGCGGCGGAGCAAATACTGCTTGCCTTCGAGGGTCCAGAAGCCATGGATGAGTCGTCTGCGGAAGCGGTCGAGATCTTGGAAGAAGTCCTCGACCTGCTCGAACAAGGTACTGAAGAGTACGAACGCTCAGCGCCGCGCTTACGTGCTTGGCATCAGCTCGTCTCGGCCTCGGTGCTGTTGCGGCTACGGGAACCCCGACGGGCAAAGGCATTGCTCGATGAGGCCATCCCCGCGCTGATCGCCGTGAGCGACGAACATCGGATCGTCCGTGCTCTGCACGAACGCTCCGAAGCGCGAGCGCTATCGGGGGATCTCGTCGGTGCACTTGAAGACGCCCGTCGAGTCGCACACTTGTGTCGCGAGTGGCAACAGCATCAAGGCGAACGCCTTGGTGCTCAGGTCGCCCATCGTGCCGACCTCGAATGGGGGCGACTACAGCTTCGGCGACGCACCGACGAACTCGCCAAGCAAGCGTCCGAAGATCCGGTGACAGGCCTCGCCACCCGTCGCTGGCTTGAGAAGGAGCTCGACACTCTTGGCAGACAGCTTGGTCGCGGGACCGTCGTGATTCTCGACCTCGACAACTTCAAACAGATCAACGATGAGTTTGGTCACCAGGTCGGCGACGCGGTCCTGGTCGAGGTTGGGAAGGTGCTGCGGAGTGTTGCCAGTGCGTCGATCAGCGTCGCTCGGTTCGGCGGAGAAGAGTTTGTTGTCTTGCTACCCGGCGCGGAACTCGTGGTTGGCGACGACCTCGCTCAATGGGTACGACACGTTGTTGGCTCGAACGACTGGAGCGAAATCGCTGAGGGCCTATCGGTCACGATCAGTGGAGGTGTTGCTGAAGGACCGCTCGAGGAGGTCCGGGAAGTGCTGCGACTCGCCGACATGGCGCTTTATGAGGCAAAGCGAGCCGGACGCGACCGAGTTGTCACCTCGAGCGAAGTCGCTGAAGCGGCCTGATCCGGGCCTACGCCTGAAAACGTCGGGCGATCGAGCGGTGAAGTTCGAGCTTGGCTTCTAAGCCATCGTGCATAAGTCGTCCGTTTTCCACGACGGGAGTGCCGTTGACGATCGTGTGCCAGGCCGAGATTGGTCCGGATCGGAGCCAGCCCTCGATGAGGTCATCGAGGACACCGGCGTAGGCCGGGCCGTCGAGCTTCCAGATCGCGATATCGGCGACTGCACCGACCGATAGCTCCCCGATTTCCCCCTCGCGCCCAAGACAGCCAGCACCGCCCCGAGTCGCCACTTCGAGCGCCGTGCGGGCGGTCATTGCATTGGCTCCTGAGGTGAGTTTGCCCTGCAACATGGCGAGTCGGGCCTCCTGCCACAGCGATGCGCTGTCGGCAGATGACGAACCATCACATCCGAGCCCCACAGGACAGCCGGCGTGGCGAAGGTCGACAACCGGCGAGATCCCCGAGCTCAAAATCATGTTGGAGCTTGGGCAATGGGCTACGCCCACTCCCGCAGCGCCGAGACGCATGACCTCGTCGGGGTTTGGGCGAACCACGTGGGCACCCCATGTGCGATCCGACATCCAGCCGACGTCCTCGTAGAGGTCGACAGGGCGCATTCCAAACGTGGCGAGGGCGTATTCGTCGTCTTCGGCATTTTCGGCGAGGTGGGTATGCAAGCGAACATCGAGGGTCTCGGCCAGTTCGGCGGTGCGCCGCATCAAGTCGGGCGTAACGCTGAACGGGCTGCAGGGTGCGAGCGCAATCTGCACCATCGATCCATGGGTTGGATCGTGCCATCGTTCGACGTGCATCTTTGAGTTTGCGAGGATTTCGTCCTCGGTGAGGACGGCATCATCGGGTGGCAGACCGCCATCCTTCACCGACAAACTCATCGAGCCGTAGGTCGGATGGAAACGCATGCCGAGGTCTTGTGCGGCTGCGATCTCGGCGGCTAGTAAATCTCCGGCGCGGCGCGGATGAAGATAGTGATGGTCCGAAGAACTGGTGCAGCCCGAGAGCGCGAGCTCAGCGAGACCGACCCAGGCTGCGGTGTGCACTGCCTCTTCGTCGAGGTTCGCTGTCCAGGTTGGATAGAGCGCTTGCAACCAGCCGAACAGTGGCTTGTCGGTCATTGGCGACCAGGCTCTGGTGAGGTTCTGGTACAGGTGATGGTGTGTGTTGATCAGCCCTGGCGTGACCAGCTGGTCGGTCGCATCGATGACCCTCGCTGCATCAGGAACCGGATCCGTCGACGAGCCAATAGCCGAAATCACGCCATCGGTAATCGCAATCCAGCCCCCTCGAAGCTCACGACGGTCGGCATCGACGGTCGCAAGAAGTCCAGCATTTCGGATGAGCAGATCGGTATCCACCACAGATTTGTACAGGATTTGGAACCTGTGGGGTTCCTTTTTCTGTACAAATCTCTAGCGGGTGAATTGCCAGGCGGCTACGAACAGGCCGAATCCGATGATGAACACTCGCAATACCGCTACGGGTATCGACCGGGCCCAGCGCGCTCCGTAGCGGGCGCCAACCGCACTGCCGAGCGCGATCGGGACGATTGGCCACCACGCAATGTATCCAGCGATGGAATAGGCAACAGCAGCCATAACCGTCCCGAGCGTCATGGCGATGTTCTTTGCGGCATTGGCGTGAAGGAAGTCCCCAAAGCCGCGGATGGTGAACATGGCCAACATGATGTTGCCGACCCCCGAGCCGAAGTAGGTCAGGTAGATGGAAAAGATGAAGACCAGGGCCGCTCCGAGCCAACCGTCGGTCAGGGACGGCGCCGAGACCTCAGCCCATCCGCGTACCAGCGGACTAATTGCGAAGAGTGCGGTCGCTGCCAAGATCAGCCACGGCACCAGGTTCTCGAACACCTCAGCCCCGGTTGCGAACAACAAGAAGATCCCGACGATGCCACCGGCCGCGACAAGCGCCAACTCTCGGGGGTATCGGTGCTTCTGGGCCTTCACCTCGGGCCAGAACTCGGGCACTGCTGCAAGGTTGCCCGGTGTGAGCGCTACAAGGGTCGTGGTCGCCGCAGAGATCGGCGACAAGCCCGTGAGCAGCAGTGCCGGGTAGGTGAAGAAGCTACCGCCACTCGACACCGAGTTGATCACCCCGCCGAGCAGGCCAGCGCAAAGAAGCAACACCCACTCGCCGAGAGTCATTGCGGAGGCGCTAGCCGCCAGCCATGGCGAGACCGAGTGCTTCGCGAGTGGCCGCTTCGCGATCGATTACGGTCACGATGCGTCCCTCGAACATGACGGCGATTCGATCCGCCAAACCAAGAACCTCGTCGAGGTCCTCGCTGATCATCAAGATGGCAACGCCGACGTTGCGTTGTTCGATCAGCTCGGAGTGGATGTACTCCGCAGCGCCGATGTCGACGCCTCGAGTCGGCTGAGCAGCGAGAATGACGCTCGGACGACTGTCGAGCTCGCGGGCCATGATGAGCTTTTGGATGTTGCCACCCGACAGGGAGCTCGTCGGCGTTTCGAGCGATGGTGTCTTGACCGAGAACTGATCGACGAGGCGTTGACAGTGCTCGCGAATCTTGGCGAAGTCAAAGAGCGGGCCACGACGGAACTTGGGGTCGCCGTGATTGATGAGCAACAGGTTTTCGCTCACCTCAAATTCGCCGACCGCTCCGTCCTTCATTCGTTCCTCGGGAACGTAGGCCAGGCCGGCGGCGCGGGTGCGTGCGGGGCCAGCTTTAGTGAGGTCCGCGTCGTCGATAGTGACCGACGATCCGCTTTCGGCCGGACGTAGGCCAGCGATCGTCTCGGCGAGTTCGCGTTGGCCGTTGCCAGAGACGCCGGCAATGCCAACGATCTCACCCGCATGTACGTCGAGGCTCACGCCGTCGACGGCCATCGTGCCCCGGTCGCCCTTCACCGATACGTCGCGCAGCTGGAGGCGTGCCAGGCCAAGGTCGACGTGCGGCTTGTCTGGAGCGAGCTTGACCTCACGGCCGACCATCATCTCGGCGAGTTGCTGACGGTTGGTCTCGCTCGGCGTAGTGTCGCCGGTGACCTTGCCGTTTCGCAATACCGTGATCCGGTCGCTGAGCTCCAGGACTTCGTGCAGCTTGTGCGAGATAAAGATGATGCCCGTGCCGTTCGCCGTCATCTGTCGAAGGATGATGAAGAGGTCGTCGACCTCTTGAGGAGTGAGGACCGCTGTCGGTTCATCGAGAACGAGGAGTTCGGCGTCTCGGTAGAGCGCCTTGATGATCTCGACGCGCTGACGCTCACCGACCGATAGCTTCCAGATTTCGATGCTTGGATCTACCGACAGGCCGTACTGCTCGCTGATCTCCAGAATCCGCTCGGACACCGCATCGAGGTCGGTGCGAAACCCGCGATTCGACGGAAGACCGAGCGCTACGTTCTCGGCCACGGTCAGAGTAGGCACCAGCATGAAGTGCTGATGCACCATGCCGACCCGCTGTTCGATAGCGCTTGTCGGTGAGGTGATCGATGCCACCTCACCGCGCAAACGAATCTCCCCAGAATCGGGTTGATACAACCCGAAGAGAATCTTCATGAGCGTGCTCTTGCCCGCACCGTTCTCGCCCAACAACGTGTGGACCTCCCCAGCGTGTACGTCGAACGACACATCGTCGTTCGCGAGCACACCAGGGAAGGTCTTGGTGATGTTGCGCATGGTGAGCAGGGGAGCGTGCTCCATGGGATCCTCTCCGGGTCGAATCGGTCGTTACTTGGTGACGATCTCGCCAGCGATGATGTCTGCGATAGCTGCCTCAGCGTCGCTCTTGACGCTTGAATCGAGGTCGTAGCAACCGTTGAACTCCATCACGAGGCCACCGTTTTCGAGCGTCAAGGCCATCGCCTCGCCGCCGAGCGTGCCGCCTTCGATCTTCTCGATCATGTCGGCGAGCACGACATCCCAGTGGTACACCTGTGATGCAACGGTGAGGTCCGAAGACCACGCCTCGGTGTTGGACTGGGTGCCAAACCATGGGAGGTCGTTTGCGGTCGCAACGTTGACTGCACCGACTGCGGACTGTGACGTACCGGTCAGAACAGCGACACCGTTTGCAGCGTGTGCTTCGGCGGTGGTGGTTGCGAGCGCAACGTCGCTGAACGAATTGGTGTAGACGATCGACGTCGACGAACCGCCAGCTTCGGCGCCCAGTGTGAAGCCTTCGATGTAGGCAACCGCGTCGCCAGCTTCGACAGGCCCAACAACACCAATGCCGTCAGCGCCAGCGATGCTCGCTGCGATCAAACCGTTGACGTAGCCGCCCTGGTCAGCCTCTGGATAGTAGGCAAAGACGTTGGCGATGCCTTGGTTGTCCGCCGACGTTCCCCAGATGAACGAGGTCTCCGGGAAGTCCGGAGCGATCTCGGCGAGGGAGCCGCCGTACTGAGTTCCGTGAGCAACGATGATGTCGATACCGTCTTCGGCGTAGCCACGGATCGCAGCAGCAGCCTCTTCAACAACGAAGGTTCCGTCGGTGATCTGTGGTTCGATGCCGAGACGCGTGAGCGAGTCGACCATCGACTGAGTGAAGGCCACATCGTCCTTCGCGCTTGGTGCAACGAGTGCAACGGAAAGATCGGTAACCGACTCTCCTGCCGCAACCGCAAGGTCGCTTCCGCATTCGCTTGTCGTCGTGCTCGTCGAATCACCGCTACCGCAGGCAGCTGCGGTAAGTGTCATCGCGAAGAGCACGGCGAACAGTTTGAGCATTCGCTTTGCTTTCATTTTTCCCTCCAGGGATTGGTTGGTATGGCTTGCTTACAGAGAACGGTTAATGACGGGAGAACGGGCGGGTGAGTGCCGCTGGACCACGAACGCGACTCGCCAGGAGAACGAGTGCAAGGATCGTGATGATGGCTGGCGCCATAGCGGCGATGTCGCTCGCTCCTTGCGGAATGATGTCGAGTGATTGCCAACGGATTCGGGTGGCGGTAACCAGACCGTAGAGGAGCGCTCCGGCCATCACCCAGCGTGGGCGCCATGCGCCGAAGTACACGAGGGCAACGGCGATGAAGCCAATGCCGTTGGTCAGGTTGTGCTGGAAGATCGCAAGCTGCAACGACAGGGTGGCTCCGGCGATACCGGCCAGAGAGCTGCCGATGAGGATCGCAATGAAGCGGGTCTTGGCGACGGACACGCCCAGGCTGTCGGCCGCCTGTGGGTTCTCGCCCACCGCCCGAACGTTCATGCCAAAGGTCGTCTTCATCAACAACCAGGTGGTCGCCGGCACCAGCAGAAACGCCATATACGTCATGAGGTTGTGGTCGAACAACAGCGGTCCAACGATGTCGATGTCGACCAAAGGCTCAAAGATGCGGCCGACACCGGGCAACTTGTCGAGAGTCGGGAGTGGGCGGATTGGCTTGGGAGTACCCACGAGCTCCTGGAAGAGCAGGTCGCTAAAGCCGAGTCCGAATAAGAAGATGCCGATGCCGCTGATGCCTTGCTGAGCATGAAGAAACACCGTGACGTACGCGTACACAATGCCGACCGCAAGGCCGATGCCGAGGCCGACGAGGATGCCTTGCAGGTGGCTGCCGGTTTGAATGACGGTGTAGTAACCACCGAACGCGCCGAGCAACATCGTGCCGTCGACGCCGAGGTTGAGTACGCCGCTTCGTTGACCAATCGTTTCGCCGAGTGCGGCCAACAGGTAGGGCACGGCGAACTTGATCGCGGTCGCCAGCGTTGCGACCAGGACGGAGACGGTGAAGAACTGGCTCACGTTGTTTCCTCCAGCGCTTCTTCGAGATCGTCCGTCTCCAATGGCACGGCCGCTTCGGTGATCTCACTTGGCGGGCTGCTCATCGAGCGGTCGAGACGGAGGTCGAGCCAATTGCGGACCTTGTCGCTGCTCACAACAAACAACACGATGAGGCCGTTGAGGGCAATGGCCAGAGCGTTCGGGATTTGCAGCTCGCGTTGCAACTCGGTTGCACCGGTGAGGAGTGATCCAAACAGGAATGACGATGGGATCGTCCAGAGAGGATGCAGTCCGCCAAAGAGGGCAGCGACGATTCCGTTGAAGCCCGCTGAGCCGGTGAAGCCAGCGGACCCGCCGTCGGTAACGAGCCGCAAGCTCTCACTGCCGAAGACGAGAACGACGCCAGCGAGACCACACAGCGCGCCACTCATCGAGAGGGCGCTGACGATGTTCCGCTCGACCGAGATGCCGGCCGCTCGAGCCGCATCGGGGTTGTGGCCAACGGCTCGAAGCCGGAAGCCAAGCGGCGTTCGGAACAAGATGATGTAGACGAAAATGGCCGCCAGAACGGCCATGGGCACGCCGAGGTGCAGTCGGGTTCCTTCGATGAGCGTGGGAAACGCAGCGTTGTCGGTGAGCCGTTCGGTCTGCGGGATTCGGCTCGTTCCGACCTCGACCGGGTCGATCATTGGGCCGCGCAACAGGTAGTTCATGAGC
>CALBVK010000231.1 GCA_937969345.1 uncultured Acidimicrobiales bacterium | reverse complement strand
CGAAGGTCACCGCCGCCATCGCTGGTCACCACACAGTCTCCAACGGGCGCGCCGACCTGTGGGATCGCTTCGCCGTCGACGCAATCGGTTCGGACAACATCTCCGTACGCGCTCGTCGTCCCGAGCCATTGGATTGGGCCGTGAGCGGCAAAATTCTCCGCGCCCGGCACCCGGATCGATGCTCCGCTCGATGGACAAATGAAGTCGAGATTCTGTCGAAGCTCGCCAAACTCGGACGAACCAATATTCACGCGACCACTGTCGGCATCGCCGAAGATGGTCAGGGTGGTCGAGGAATAGCCGCTATCGAGCAGCAGGTCGCGAAGGTCGACGAGCCGGCCGTTGGTGAATCCAGCCGTGCAGCACGAGCTCTGGTCATAGATCAGGCCACCGGTCGACCCTTCACCTTCGATCAGCGCGGCCAAGAAGTTGGGATGCTGGACCGCCTCGCGGGTGCGGGTGTCATCATTGGGCAAGCTGCCCTTCCACTCCGCCCAGTCATAGGGAGCGGGCAGGGTGAATATGAGCTGGGTACGGTCCACCCACGTTCCGCCATGGAGATTGACGAGGCGCTGGATCAGATCGGAGCCACCGCTGGGACCGGTTGCGTCCCACACCCCGTCGTCGTAGGAGCCGTCGGCCCATAGGTGTCCCAGGAGACGAGCCGTGTCGCCGACGGTGGGCTGGGTTTGTTGAGCGCTGAGAGTCGTCGGGTTCGCCGCCACGAACGTCGAGGAGATCAGCGCGATGAGTGCAACGATGCGCCATGCTCGGCGAGGCCGAGATTCAGGCGCGCTAGTTGCAGTTGAGATCCGTGCGTACGCCATCCTTGCGGTATCGGATGATGTAGTCGTCTCCTGTAGAACCGTTGGCATCAGCAAACGTTGTGGTATTCGACACAGTGGCGCGCCATGAGCCGTTTCGACGCACCTGGTAGTCGCTCACTCCAGCGATGGCATCCCACGAGACGAGCACGCCGCCTCCTTGGGCAACCACGCTGCACGGACCGGCTGGTGGCGTTACTCCACCCGTTGTGCAGGGCACGGTCTGTCGGACGCCGGCGTCGCTGTAGCGAAGCTCATAAGTGTCGTTGAGCGAACCATCGACGACCGTTGACTGGGCGCCGTTTGTGATCGTTGCCGCCCACGAGCCGTTGCGGCGAACCGAGTATCGAAGCTTGCCAAAGTCATCCCACGAGACGAGCACGTCGTTGCCGCTTTCGGTCACGACACAAGGACCAGCGGGAGCGGGTCCGCCGTCACCGGGCACACTTACGGTCCCGCAGTTGACGGTGGTCTTGACACCGAAGGCAATGAGTCGCACCTCGTAGGTGTATTGGCCGTCAGCGCGGGTCTGGGACCAGCTGCCGTCGCGGCCCGACACCGTCGTCACGTAGCCGCCGTCGCGACGGATCGCTGCGTCTCCGAGGGTGAACGTCCAGTCGATGTTGACCGTGTTGCCGTCTGCGCTGACCGAGCAGCTTCCGGGCTGAGTGGTCGGGTCGGGAACCGGTTCGCCAGCCGTGCAGTCGGAGCGGACAACGTCTCCCCATCGATCGCCCGCCTGGATCCAGTTGAGATCGCCGTATGCGTTGAGGTTGGTGCCGCCGGGTACGCGAATGGCGGATTGTGCAGTCGGGCAGGCAAAGGCACTTGCGGCTCGGAGCTCGGCGAACTCCGACGAGCCAATCGTGATCTTGCCGCTGTCGACGTTGTTGAACGGAACGAGTGCGGTTGTCGAGTACCCGCTGTCGCGCATCAGGTCGCGCAATTCGGTCAGGCGACCTCGGGTGAAGCCATCGACGCAGCACGCGCTCTGGTCGTAGATCTGGCCATCTACTGCAGCTTCGGCTTCCATAACCGCAGCGAGGAAGTTTGGGTCCTGGACGGCGTTGCGGACATGGGTGGAGTCATCGGGAACGCCATCCTTCCAATCGACCCAGTCGTATGGGGCTGGCAGGGTAAACGTCAGCTTCGATCGATTCACCCACGTACCGCCGTGAGCCTCGACGAGTTCTTCGATGAGGCTCGACGTACCGCTTGGGCCATTGACGTCCCAGACTCCGCCATCGTAGGAACCGTCGCCCCACATGTAGCCGAGCAGTCGAGCTGTGTCCTGCACGCTTGGGTCGGGGTCTGCTGCCGATGCCGGGCCCGCCGACAGAGCAAGTCCGCCGACGGTGATCGCCGAAATCAGGACAGCGACTAACGCGGAACGTGAGAATTTGCGCATGCTGAATAACCCTCCGAAGGTTTCCGCCACGTTGGAGCGTACAACCTTACGAAGGGTGATGAAAGGCCAAGAGAACCAGGTAGTCCACGGCTGCGAAGCCGGCGTGGACGAAAATGGGTTCACCGTCCGCAGGTCGGTCGAGGAGGCCCCCAGGCCGACGGATCCGACCTCGCGGCGAAAACCTAGATCAGGCCGAGACCGGAGACGGTGTCGCGTTCGCTGACGAGTTCGGCGGTGGAGATGTCGATTCGTCCCTGGCTGAACTCGTCGATTTCGAGCCCTTGGACAATCGAGTACTCGCCGTTCGCACACGTCACGGGGAACGAGGAGATGATTCCCTCTGGTACGCCGTAGCTACCGTCGGATGGGATTCCCATCGAGACCCAGTCGCCGTTGGGGGTACCGAGGGCCCAGTCGTGCATGTGGTCAATCGCGGCGTTTGCTGCCGACGCTGCCGAGGACAAGCCACGGGCCTTGATGATTGCTGCGCCGCGCTTTTGCACGGTCGGGATGAAATCGTTCTCGAGCCAGTCTTGATCGTTGATCATGGCGGCTGCGTTCTGGCCGTTGACGTTGGCGTTGAAAATGTCGGGGTACTGCGTTGCCGAGTGGTTGCCCCAGATCGTCATGTTGGTGACGTCGTTGACGGTGGTGCCGGTCTTTTGGGCGACCTGAGTCATGGCACGGTTGTGATCGAGGCGCATCATGGCCGTGAACTGCTTTGGGTCGAGATCGGGGGCCGCAGCCTGTGCGATGAGGGCATTGGTGTTTGCCGGGTTACCCACGACGAGGATCTTGACGTCCTTGCTGGCATTGTCGTTGATGGCCTTGCCCTGTGGGCCGAAGATGCCACCGTTTGCTTCGAGCAGGTCGGCACGTTCCATGCCGTCCTTGCGCGGCATTGCGCCAACGAGAAGTCCGTAGTCGGCGTCGGCGAATGCGACGTTTGCGTCGTCGGTCTGGACCATTCCGGCGAGCAGTGGGAACGCGCAGTCGTCGAGTTCCATAGCGACACCCTCGAGCGCTCCGAGTGCCGGAGTGATCTCAAGCATCTGCAGGATTACGGGCTGGTCATTGCCCAACATTTCGCCACTCGCGATGCGGAAGAGGAGGCTGTAGCCAATTTGGCCGGCTGCTCCGGTTACTGCGACGCGTACTGGACTCTTCACGATTACTCCTCAGGAAAATTGGAGGCGAACGACCTCCAACGGCTCAGTCTGCAGGCTATCGGACGCGAAAGATGCCGGGCTTAAGGCCCGGCATCGATTTCGATCAGATTTTCCTGGCGATTACATCGCCGTTCAGCTGATTGCTAGCTGGTGGCGCTGAGCCATCCTTGCTTGATTGCAACCCAGAGGAGACCCGCACCGACGACTGCAGCAACGATGATGCTGATGATCGGGTTGTCTGCGAGGCTCTGGAACACAACGCTCACGATGAGGTTCGAGATAATTCCAAGGCCGATGGTCTTGCCGAGGCCGATGTCCTGGCCCCCGGGGAGAATTGCACGAGCGCCGAAGCCGATAATCGCTCCAACAATAATTGCTCCGATAATTGCACCAATCATGGTGACTCCTTTTGTTCTTTGCGGGTGTGGAACCCGCCATTTGCTATCAGGCGCCTGCGCGATGCGCCACCTGGGCGCATGACGATTGCACGACAGCGTCTTCACGCAAATCAAACGCTTATGAAGATTGGGTATTCCCAATCCAGTCAGCGTGAAGATCTGCGTAGAAGCCTCCGGCGTTGACCAGCTCGTCGTGGGGCCCAACTTCGACGACATTGCCCGCATCCATGACGACGACGATGTCGGCTCGTTCCGCCGTGGAGAGCCGATGGGCGATCGAGATTGTCGTGCGTCCCTGGCTGAGCCGTTCGAGGGCTTCGGCCATCCGAACCTCGGTCTCGGGATCGACCGCGCTTGTCGCTTCATCGAGAATGAGGAGTCCGGCGTCGGCGAGCTCGGCTCGAATGAGCGCAATGAGTTGACGTTCGCCGACCGATATCCCTTCGCCGCGCTCGCCAGCCGATGTGTCGAGACCGTCGGGCATGGTCATGAGCCACGCATCGAGGCCAAGAGCCGTGACGGCTGCGTCGATGTCTGCGTCGGCGGCCCCCGGACGTCCGAACCGAATGTTGTCTCGCAACGATGTGTCGAACAGAAAGCCATCTTGGGGAACCATGCGAACAACGCGGTTGCGGCTGGCCTGTGAGACCTCGCGAAGGTCCACTCCCCCGACGAGCACGGTGCCCGACGTTGGGTCGGCCAGGCGGGTGAGCAACTTGGCCATGGTCGTCTTGCCGCTGCCGGTCTCGCCAACGATCGCCACCGACGTTCCGGCCGCGATGGTCAACGAAATATCGTGCAGGACCTGACCGCCGGTCCGATAGCTGAAGTCGACATTGCGCAGCTCGACCTCTGGGGCAGCCGCGACAAGCTCGATGCCGGGCTCGGTTTCAACGACATCGACCGGCACATCGAGCATCTGCAGAATCTTCCACCAGCCGGCCAAAGCCGTCTGGGTCTGGTCGAGCACCTCACCAAGCTGACTGATCGGTTGGATCAACAAGGTCACGAGAAACAGGAATGCGGTGGCCTGACCAACCGTCAACGTCTCCGGCCCGAGAAGCACGCCACCGACGGCCACCGCACCGGTGGCCACTCCACCGAACACATCCATGGTCGGGCCGAGTAACGAGAAGAACTTGTGCGCGTTTATTTGGGAATCGACGAGCGACCAATTGCCCTCCTCGAGACGCTCGCTGACCTCGTCTTGGTAGCCGTACGCTCGAATCGTGGCCGCGCCGGCGACGGCCTCGGACGTTCGCCCGATCGTCTCGGCCGTGCGCGTGCGCACCGTGTTGTATGCCTTGAGCTGACGTCGCTGGATGTTCCGGAGAATCGGGAGCAGCGGGATATAGATCGCAATGGTGAGCAGCGCCAACTGCCAGCTGTAGATGGCCATAACGGCCAACGTGCCGACGATCAGCGACGAGTTGACGATCCATGCCAAGGCACCCCATTGGGCAAACTGCGCCAACGTCTCAACGTCGCTTGTGACACGAGCGGTAAGCACCCCCTTGCGGTTGGTTGTGTGCTCGGCGATGCTCAACCGCTGGATGTGGCTGAACGTACGCATCCGGGTTGCGAGCAGCGTGTTCTCTGCCGTTTGGATCACCCGCCGGTAGGTGAACACCGTGAGCACATAGATGATGAGAACGAGCGCACCGGCGCCTAGGGCTGCTCGAACAATAAAGCCGACGTCGACCTCGCCCTGGTTGAACCCACCGTCGATCGCTTGCTGAATCAGGACGGGCAAAACCAGCCGAGCCATTGCACTCAGCAACGCAAAAACCACCGTGATGCCGAGTCCGCGGCGAAGTTCGGGACTGCTCCGAAGCCCGCGGCGCAAGATCTCCATGGCCTTGGGCTGGTCTTCGTCGAGCTCCTCGAGGGTGCCTAACCTCACTGTTTCGCTCCGCACTTCCGGCGCAGATTCGCGGAACCCGACATGGTCCCTACGCGAGCTCCGCTCCCCACTCGCCTGAGGCGTCTCGTTCGTGTGTATAGAGGCTCACACCTTTCTGAATTACGCATTCTGCGAACCCTCGTAGGCTTGGACGAGGGTTTTGTAGCCATCGTGTGCGAGGAGTTCCTCGTGGGTTCCTATGGCCACGATCTTCGCGTTCTCGATGAACGCGACCCGGTCAGCGAGCATGAT
>CALBVK010000230.1 GCA_937969345.1 uncultured Acidimicrobiales bacterium | reverse complement strand
GTTCCCATCGCTATGAACTCTCGCACGGACATCCAGCAAGTATGGCCGGAGCCCGGACTATTCCATGAGCGCCTGGTTGAGGTTGCCCGAACGAAGGCCTTCGAGATCGAGGGTCACGTAGCGGTATCCGGCCTGACGCACGGCCGCAATGATCGGCTCGCGTTGCTCGACAACTCGAGAAAGCGACTCGACGGGCACTTCGATTCGCGCAATGTCCTCGTAGTGACGGACTCGGATCTCCGGAAAGCCCATCTGCTTCAGCGCGAGCTCAGCGCCTTCGACGCTGGTGAGACGTTCGATCGTGACCGGCGTTCCATACGGGATTCGGGAAGCGAGACACGCGGCTGCCGGCTTCTCGGCAGTTGCGAGACCGAGCGTACGGCTCGCCTCTCGAACCGCTTCCTTGTCGAGGCCAGCGTCGACCATTGGGAACTTTGCCCCCCGCTGTGCGGCGGCATGCTGCCCCGGGCGATGGTCGCCGAGGTCGTCGAGGTTCACGCCGAGCACAACCGTGGCGCCAAGTTCATCGGCGATCGGCTGGACGGCGTCCATCAGGGCGTCCTTGCAGTGGAAACACCGATTGCCATCGTTGAGACGGTACGCAGCGTTCTCCATCTCGTGGGTCTCGACTTCGCGCCAGTCAAGACCCCAGGTCGACGCCAAGTCTTCGCAATCATTGCGTTCGGCACCGGCGAGCGATGGTGAAACTGCGGTGACCGCTACCGCGTTATCGACACCCAGCGTTTCCGCCGCAACGTACGCGAGCAGCGCCGAGTCGACGCCGCCGCTAAAGGCCACGACGACACGTTCGAGTTTGGCGAGTTCGCTTCGCAGCAAGTCCAGAGTTTGCACCCCACCAGTGTGCAGGCGATCGGTAGCTTTGGTGCATGAACGTTCCCGTCGTATCCGCCGACGATATTGGTTGGTTGACCACCGAGCAGATGATCGAGGTCGATCGGGTGATGATCGAAGACCTCCATATCGAGCTCATCCAAATGATGGAGAACGCGGGACGGAACCTCGCCCGCCTTGCGCTCGAGCGGTATTGCCCAACAACGGTCACCGTTTGCGCGGGTTCGGGCGGCAACGGCGGCGGTGGCCTTGTCGCGGCGCGGCATCTGCACGTGGCCGGCGTTGCCGTCGAGGTCGTGCTGTCGAGCGCACCTGAACGCTTCGGGCCAGTGCCAGCCCATCAGCTGGACATCGTCGAGCGGATTGGTGTTCCAGTGGTCTCGAGCGTTTCACCCAGCGCCAACCTCATCGTCGATGCAATGATCGGCTACTCGTTGAGCGGCCCGCCTCGGGGCCGAGTGGCTGAAGTTATTCAAGACGTGGCGGCTGGCGCATCGCCCGTCCTTTCGCTCGACACCCCAAGCGGGCTGGACACGGCAACGGGCACGAGCTTCGACCCGCACATCATCGCCGACGCAACGATGACCCTGGCGTTGCCAAAGGTTGGGCTTCGAGACAGCACGGCCGTCGGCGACCTGTTCGTCGCAGACATCTCCGTGCCCCCGTCGGTATATGCGGCCATGAACGCTGGCCCGGCACCAGATTTCGCGGACAGCACGGTTGTTCACATCGTCGAATAGCCGCCGATAGAAGTGGATGCGGCGACGACATCTGCTCCTGATTACGGTCCTCTTCCTGCTCGGCGGATGCGCTGGAGAGGCAGATCACAACGTGCTGTTCATCGGGAACAGCTACACCCACACCAACGACATGCCCGCGATGGTTCGCGAGATCGCCGACGCCAACGACGTCACCATCAAAACAACAATGATCGCTCCCGCCGGCGCCTTTCTTGACGAACACCTTCGCAGCCCGGATGTGGTCAACGCGCTTCGGTCCGGCGACTACGACACGGTGGTCTTTCAAGAACAGTCGGTCGCCCCATCCTTTGCGGAGTTCGCGAACGGTCGAACGAAACCCGCTGCGAGTCAACTCACGGCGCTCGCCGCCGAGACCGGAACCAGGGTGATCTGGTTTCAAACCTGGGGACACCTCAACGGGTTCCCCGGAGTTGGCCACGACAACTACGACACAATGCAGTCAGCGATCATCGGTACCTACGACGAGATCGGACGAGCCAACGGCGGCAGCGTCGCTCGCGTCGGCGAACGGTGGCGACGAATACTCAACTCCGGGCAGAACATCGGGCTCTACTCACTCGATGGCACCCATCCGTCACCAGCGGGAAGCTACGTTGCTGCCATCGAGATCACCAACACGATCATCATGGCCCCGATCGAGGTTGCACCGGCCGTCGACGGTGTAGACGAAGCGGTCGCGTCGGCCATCTTGTCGACCTAGCCTCGCGCGTTCGGTCGAAGCGTGCACGCCTGTCTCGGCGCTCTACAAGCGATATGGCAATAGCCGCGAATACGCCGCCTCAGCCTCAGGCAGGGCATCGGCGATCGACGGCAAAAGTTCGACGTCTTTGGGCTTGTGCGGCTTCCAACCCGTCGAACCCCACACGCCGTCATACCAGTGCTCGGCCCACACCCCATCTTCTGGCTTTGGACCCGCTGGCCACGAAAGCATCGCCTCGTCAAAGTCGATTCCGATCCGCTCGCAGACACCCCCGAGGATGCCGGCAGGATCTCCGAGCAATCGCGAGGTTTCGATAACGAGCGGCTCTTGACCGGCAGCGAGAAGGATGTCGAGGATCTGCAGAAGCTCGGGGTACCCCGTGTCGGCAATCGTCGAGTCCGGCATCTGCACCTGCCAGGAGGTCAACATGTCGTGAGGTTCACGGGTGAGCAAGATGTTCGTGAAGTCGGTGAGAAACGATAGGTCCAGACCACCGATGTGTTTGGCGATCTGCTTGAAGAACACGACGGGGGTGTCGTAGTCGGCTCCCATGACGTTGTCGATCACGGCCTGACCGTCGTTTTCCTGGGATGCCAAGACCGCATCGCGCCCGGGATGCTCACGACCCGAATACGCCAAGTAGTGGGCGTATAGCGGTTCGTCGAGCACCGTGGTGTCGGCCCGCTGACGCCACGAGTACATCATGGCCGTCGATAGGTTTCGTGGCCCCGACCACATATTGATGCGGTGTGTCATCGAGAGACTCGCTATCGCCCCAGCGGGCCCTTGGTCGGCTCGTCATAGCGGTAGATGTCCATGTCGCGATCGCCGAGCGCCGCCATCTTCTGCTGGAACTCGGCCATATGCGGCGCGACGAAATGTGCGTGGAGGTGTGCTTCGGTCTCCCATTCCTCGAAGAGATGAAACAGCGTGGAGTCGGAGAGGTCGGCGCTGAATACGTACGAGACGCAGCCCTCCTCCTTTGCGGTCTCGGCCATCATCCACTCCATCAATGGAATTGCCGCGTCGCGGTCTTCGGCCTGGATACGAATGGTTCCTGCGATCAACAACATGGCTGACTCCTATTGGTTGGCTCGTTGAGCGTCGACATCTGCGGCGATGGCCTCACGATAGAGCTCAACGAGTCGCTGTGTCATCGGAGCGTGGCCGCTGCCGTCGCCGATCGTACGTCCATCGACCTGGCTGACCGGGGTCAGTCCGCCGAAGGTTCCGGTGACGAAGACCTCGTCGGCTGCGTAAACGTCGGTGAGCGAGAAGTCCTTCTCGAACGTCGGAATCCCGGCAGCCCGCGACACCTGGAGGACGAGGGCTCGCGTGATCCCGGGCAGGTTGTAGAAACCGGTCGAGGTCCACAGCTCACCCTTCTTCACGATGAAGAAGTTGGTGGCGTTGCAGGTCGCTACAGCACCGTTGACATCGAGCATCAACGCTTCGTCGGCTCCGGCGCCGACAGCCTGGATCAGCGCGATGACTTCGTGCAGCTTGGAGTGACAGTTCAGGTTCTGGTCGAGCACATCGGGGCCGGGCCGTCGAACGGTTGCGGTGAAGAGCGAGATGCCCTCGTTGGTGACCGTCGGATCAGCCTTCTTGTGTTCGGCGATGATCACAATGTTTGGCCCTCCGATCGTGTTCGACGGATGCTGCGATGGTGTCTTCTTCGTGCCGCGGGTGATCATCAGCCGGACGTGAACGTTGTCGTCCATTCCGTTGCGGTCAACGGTGGCGCGCAGCGCAGCTGTGATTTCCTCGCGGGTACCGATGTCGAGATGAATGGCCTTTGCGCCGGCGAACAGTCGGTCGAGGTGTTGGTCGAGAAACGCGAATACGCCGTGGTGAAGACGGATGCCTTCCCAGATGCCATCGCCGACCAGGAATCCACTATCGAACACCGAGATCTTCGCTTCATCACGGGGAAAGAACTCTCCGTTGATGTAGATCTGAACGTCAGCGTTGCGCTCATCGGCAACCGCAGCATGGGTACTCTTTGTCATGTCCGCACAGTAGCGGCGAACACCGTTTGCGGTCAGGTCCGGGGTCAGACCCCGAAGTTGATCGAGCCACGCGGGCAAGCGTGCCGCAGCGCCCCATTTTCAACAAAAAAGCAGTTTGCGATCAGGTCCGGGGTCTGACCCCAAAGTTGATCGAGCGGATTTGCGATCAGTAATAGGGTCTGACCCCAAAGTTGATCGAGCGCTAGTCGAAAGTTGATCGAGGGCTAGTCGGAGAAGACCAACCTTGCTGCTGCGACGTCTTCGAGGGCGAAGCCTGCGCTCTTGAACATCGTGATCTCTTCGTCGCTCGTCCGGCCGGGGTGGGTCCCGTTCACGAGCTCGGAGAGATCGCCCGCAATGTCGTCGGCGGAGAGCAGGCCGGCGGCGAGCGGTTGGGCGAGGTCGCCAGCCAGAGTTCCGTCGGCTCGCGTGTCGGCGAAGATCGTCGAGCGGCGCACCACGTCATCATCGGACTCGCGCATCTCGGGGGTGAATGCCCCGATCAGGTCGACGTGCGCTCCCGGCTGAAGGAGGGCACCCTTCACCAGCGGGCTCTTCGCACCGGTGCTGCATGTGATCACGTCGGCCCTACCAACAGCGACGTCGAGCCCATCCGCGACGCTCGCCGGGATGTTCTCGGCAATCAGGCTATTGGCCAGCTCACGGGCCTTGTCAACATTGCGACCCCAGACCTCAACCACATCGAAGTCCCGCACCGCGCAGTGGGCCCGAGCGGTCATCGGGGCGAGCGCTCCCGTGCCAACGACTAGCAAACGTTTCGCATCCGTGCGGGCGAGGCGCTTCGCGGCGACCGCGGACGCTGCAGCCGTACGACGCGTGGTCAACACGTTGCCGTCGCAGGCACCGAGAAACGTCCCATTCGCGCCAGAGAACAACAGGACCCCCGCATTGATCGTCGGCAAATCGAGCTGACCGTTGTTCGGGAAGAACGTCACCGCCTTCACCGCAATGACGTCGCCCGCCACCCAGCCGGGCTTCATCAAAAACGCCGCATCATTGCCGTCGCCGTCAGGAACGGTGTGCACCGTGCGCTCCGGAGCAAACGCGCCATCTTCGACGACGACCTGCTCGATTGCGGAGATGAGCGCATCCCACGGCAACAAGCGACCGACCTCGTCGGGACCAAAGAAACGGGGACCTACATCAGCGACCATGGGACCTGTCGTATTCGTTCGGAGCACTCGGTGCCCAACCGGACATCGAATCATCGGTGCATTGGAAGACTTCGACCAACAACGGATAACACGCGGCGTCATCGTCGCTATGTGACGCAGAGCAGTCGCCGCCAGGGCAGGCCGAGAGGTTTCCGAGCAGGTCGATCTCGGCCACAAACTCGATGAAGTCGCCGGGCCGCACCGGGCTCGCCTTCATGAAGTACTGCTGGGTATCGCGCGTGAAGCCGGTGCACATAAACACGTTCAACACGTCATGCACATGGTGTTCGATCTCGGCCATTGGCTGACCGGTCGCGTCGGCGAGTGCTCGAGTCAGATTGCTGTGGCAGCAGTGGTGATAGTCGGTGCCATTCAACGTCTGCTGGGTGTACGGATCGCAACGGGTACCGATGACGTCGTGCACGCCACCACCATCCTCGTCGAACCCATACCACTCGAGAGTGTCGTGGGTGATCGTGGCCAACGGACGCAGGTGCGGCAGGTTGCTCCACATCCGATCACCACGGGTCAGATGCGTCGCGTGAAGCTGACGGGTCTTCCCGCTGAAGAATCGCTCGTTGAGGTCATGCCGGTTGAACAGGTTGAGATCCCCCACCTGAGAGCCCTCGACACTGCTGATGCGGAAGAACTGCCCCGCATTGACCGCAAAAGTGCGAGCATCGCGCGGCGGCACCAACACCTCGTCGACCTTGTCGAGGGACAGCCGTGCCGCCTCATAACGCTCTATGTCGACGAACGGCAGGTTCTCCACGTCATAACAGATAACGGGGGCCACCGACCGCCGTTCAGCGGCATCGGCCGGTTCGATCGTGGTCATGTCGGGTCTCCTTGCAACGTCACCTGAAGGGCGAGAAAGTCAGCATCGGCCTCAGATAGCCGCCATGGGGTCTTCGACGGAACGGTCGCAGCATCATCGACCGCGAGGCGCTGATGTTCGGCTCCCACCTCGATCAGGGCATGACCAGAGAGAACGAAGAAGAAGCAGAGGTCGCCGTTATGGGAGCCACTCAATGGTTCGCCTTCGACATCTCCGGGCTTCACAAGCCGAACGGATGCGAGACCGTTGGTTGCGTCCTCGATAGCGAGTACCTTCTGGCTCCATCCATCGTGCAGTGCGGTCCATTCGAGATCACCGCCGCGGTCGAACGCGAACCGCTGTCCGCCGAAGTCACGGTCCGGATCGACGACCGCCGTCGGCAACTCCATCTGGTGCTCGATGAAGGTGGGGTGTTCGGCCGGCGAGGCGATCTCGACGACCTCGCACCCATCGTCGCTTGCGAGAACGCGATGTCGAATATGGGGAGGCTGAAGCACGCAGTCACCGGCTTCCATCCAGAACGCCTCACCCTGATCCTCGTACACCACCTGCACGCGTCCCCGACGGCAATAGATCATCTGAAAGCGGATGTCGTGATGGTGCACATAATCGGGAACTGGGCCGGGCTCCGCGATTCGGATATGCGATGCGATCACACGGCCGCCATGGCGCTCGGGAATCAGGTCGCGGTACTGCATACCGGCTCGACCCGTCCCCCAGACGCCTCCGCTCGAAAAGACGAACGCATCATCGAGTGGAGCGCGAACAAAGTCCGCACCGTTGGGCACCAACGCCGCACCAGCCGACGTGGACACCACATCGTCCAGCGGCGCCCGAACCGTGGGCGGCGCCGCGGTCGATGCAGAGTCGAGGCGAAGCGATATCCCGTAACCTACGAGCTCGGCAACCCGCGGCTCATCAGCGGGAAAGATCAGACGCAGCTCGAAACCATGCTCCTCGAGCAACGCAATATCGGCCGCCAGATCACGGGTTGGAACGAGAACGTCAGCCTGACCACTCATCAGCGTCACCGTAACCGACATCGGCCGACCGAACGCGACGGGAGCTCCAGGACGTACCTGGAGCTCCGTAGCAATGTCTAAGATTTGTGCCCGTTGACGGGCTACGCCTCGCCGAGATAGCTCTTGCGCAGATCTGGGTTTGCCAGCAACGCATCCGCGGTGTCGTCGAGAACGACGCGCCCGGTCTGGAGCACCCAACCGCGATCTGCGAGCGAGAGCGCCATGTTCGCGTTCTGCTCCACCATGAAGATCGCAATGCCTTCTTGATGGATCTGCTCGATCAGCTCGAAGTTGGTTTGCACCAACGCCGGAGCAAGGCCCATCGACGGCTCATCCATCAGCAATACCCGCGGCTGGGCCATGAGCGCTCGACCCATCGCGACCATCTGTTGCTCGCCACCGGACAAGGTGCCGGCCTTTTGCGACAGACGCTCATAGACACGAGGGAACATCGAGTAGATGCGTTCGAGGTCTTCCTGAATGCCAGCCTTGTCGTTGCGCAAGTACGCACCGAGCTGCAGGTTCTCGGCAACCGACAACCGCTTGAACAACCGACGGTTCTCCGGAACCATCGTGATGCCGCGTTCAACGCGATACGACGTGGGCTTGTCGTTGACGACCTCGCCATCGAGCACAACTTCGCCCGTGGTCGGTGTGACCATGCCGAGCAACGTCTTGAGCGTCGTCGACTTACCCGACGCGTTACCACCGAGCAGACACACCATCTCGCCGGGGTAAATTGCAAGATTCACGTCCTTCAAGATGTGGACTGCACCGTAGTGGGTGTTGATGTTGCGGAACTCGAGGATCGGGTTGCCCTTATCCTTGGCCGGAGCTTCGCCGGTTTCGGTTGTTGCGACGTCCGTTTCTCCGGATGCGAACTCTGGCGACTTCTTGTCGTCGTCATTCATGATGCGTCCCTCTTCTCCAACGGACGGCCCAAGTAGGCCTCAATAACTTCGGGATCATTCGATACTTCCTCGAACGACCCTTGGGCGAGAGTCTCGCCGTGATCCAAACAGACAACCCGGTCGCTCACATCGCGGACAACGTTCATGTCGTGCTCGATCATGACGATCGTGAAGCCCCACTCGCTGCGCAGCTTTCCGATCAGGTCGGTGAGCTCGGCAGACTCCTTCGGGTTCATGCCCGCAACCGGTTCATCGAGGAGCAACAAGCGAGGACTGGTGGC
>CALBVK010000229.1 GCA_937969345.1 uncultured Acidimicrobiales bacterium | reverse complement strand
AAGAAAGCCATTGTTATGACGTTGCGGGCCCGCTCGGGAAGCTCGTCCATTGCCTCGACGAGCAACATCCGAAGCGTGACTTCTTCGAGTTGCTGTTCTGTTGGTTCCGCTGGTTGTGGTGTGTTCTTCACTTTGTCGATCCGTCGGTCTTCGCGACTGACGGAACGGAAGTGATCGATAATTTTGTTGCGGGTGATACCGGCCAACCATGGTCCGAGGCCACCACGTGTTGCGTCGTAGCGGGCTCGATTGCGCCAGGCGGCAATGAACACCTCTTGAGTGATGTCGGCAGCTGTCGAGTCATCGGTCGATCGACGGCAGATCGAGTACACGAAGGATCCGTACTGGTCGTACGCATCCTTCAATGCACGATCGTCACCACCGGTGAACGACGTCTCCAGGGGAGTCGCCGACATTGGGGTGTCGTCTTCACGAAGATCAGAGGTGGCCAAAAGTGTCATTCCTTACGAGATACGCAGCGAAGTCACGCTACGGATGCAACAGAAGGGAAAAGTACCGCCGACGGTGGTCACATCGATCGGTGCTCAAATCAGTCTTACACAGACTCGTTCAGATGCCTCACCGCTGGCGCGCAATTTGTACAGGTCGGTTGTTGGTGAACCGATGACTGGAGATGTCGGCTATCGCCAGAGCGGAGAGAGCCATCTCAAACAATGATGGCTTTAGAACTAATAATCTCTTTTCAGGATGCCGATGGTTTGATACGACATAAGAAGTGGATTCGCAGCCAGCGCGAAAACCACGGAGGTCAGGGCGGCATACCTCGTCTCTGACCGTCGAAGAGGAGTTCTCCATGACCGTTGCACAACAACTTCACGACCAGTTCGGACTCACCACCCCGAACCTGCAGATCGGACTCAGCCAGGACGAGCTGTTCCACGCTGCGATCGCGAACGATCGAGGTCGGGTCAGCCTCGACGGCGGCGATGACGAGCAGAAGGCATACCCGACGGCACTCGGGGTCGATGGTCCGCTCGTCTACTACACCGACCCCACATGCACCGGACGGCCCACCTCTGACACCTTTGCCGTTGGCCGCCCAGAGGTCGTCGAATCGGTGTGGTGGAAGAAGGGCTTTGCCGAATTCGATCCCGACAAGTTCGACGCACTTCTCCCTCGGGTTATCGAACACCTCAACGAGCGCGAGTCGACCCTCTACGTCACCGACGTGTTCTGCGGCTGGGACCCCGACTACTCCGAGCCCTACCGCTTCGTCGGCGAATACGCGACCCACGCATATTTCTGCAACATCATGTTCCCCAAGAACGTCCGCGATGACTCCGATCGCGCCGAAGCTGGCTGGACGATCATCAACGTTCCATCGTTCCGAGCCGACCCCGAGCGCGACGGAACAAACTCCGACCGTGGCGTGATGATGGACATCGCAAACCGCGTTGCCCTCGTCATTGGCCGCGCCGACTACTGCGGCGTCAACAAGAAGACCATGTTCACCGTCATGAACTACGTGCTGCCACAGAGTGGCCAGCTCACCATGCACTGCTCTGCCAACGTTGGCATGAACAACGACAGCGCCATCCTCTTCGGCCTGTCCGGTACCGGCAAGACCACACTGTCCGCTGACCCAGACCGCCTGCTCATCGGCGACGACGAGCACGTGTGGTCCGACACCGGCGTGTCCAACTTCGAAGACGGTTGTTACGCAAAGCTCATCGACCTCGACAAGAACAACGAACCGGTCATCGCCGCAGCGATGTCGATGAAGGGCACCCTCATCGAGAACGTGCCGCCGCTCATCGGTACGCCAATCGAAGAAACCGATCCCCAGGACTTCGACCTCACCGATGGTTCGATCACCGAAAACACCCGGTTCGCCTACCCGTTGACGTGTAACCCCGGTGTCGCCGAAGGCGCCAAGGGGCCTCACCCGCAAACGATCGTGCTGCTGACCGCTGACGCATTCGGCGTCCTGCCACCCGTGTCGATTCTCGACACCGAAGAGGTCATGTACCACTTCGTCATGGGCTTCACGTCAAAGCTGGCAGGAACCGAAGTCGGCATCACTGAACCACAGGCCGCGTTCTCCGCCTGCTTTGGCGATCCGTTCATGAGCCAGAAGCCATCGGTGTACGCCGACCTCCTGTCGAAGCGCATGGCCGAACACAAGACTCGCTGCATCTTGCTCAACACCGGCTGGTCCGGTGGTGCCTACGGCAAGGGCGAACGCATGTCGCTCAAGGTCACCCGTGCACTGCTCAACGCAGCACTCAACGGAGAACTCGACGGCGTCGAGACCGAGATCCAAGAGCAGCTCGGATTGCGCATCCCCGTCGAGGTAGCAGGCGTCGACTCAAAGATTCTCAACCCACGCAACACCTGGGACGACCCCGAGGTCTACGACGAAGCAGCCGCCAAGCTCAAGGGCCTCTTCCAGCAGACCTTCGAGGCCAAAGGATTCGCCGAGCTCGGCATCGTCGCTCGGATGTGAGTTGACAGAAGGCGCCAGCGACTCCGTCGCCGATTTTGGCGCCATAGGTCAACTCACTTCTCTTCCCCTTCGGGGAGCGTTCATTCGCCACGCAGGCTTTACGCCTGAGGCGGTGTTTGCGCGCATCGGCGGTGTTTGCGCGCATCGGCGGCCTTTGCACTAGCTCTCGCTACGCAGGCGTTACGCCTGAGGCGGCGTCAGCGACAGCGGAGTTGGAGCTAGTCAACGCTGGAGCATGTATACGCATCGACGAATCGTCAGCACCTGAAGGAGCGAGGGACGAGCGACTGGAGTCCGCCTCAGGCGCAGCAGCCGAGCATCGAGGAGCGAAGCGACGGATTGCGACCGCTGGAGTGAGAGCGAGCGGCGGGGAGCGGAGCTTGCGTAGCGACCGAGAGAGGTTCCGCGGATCTCGACGGAAGTTCGAGCGAAAAACAGAAATCCTGGCGGACCCGAT
>CALBVK010000228.1 GCA_937969345.1 uncultured Acidimicrobiales bacterium | reverse complement strand
CTTTGGCGAAACCATCGAGCTGCTCTCCACGCTCGTACTGTCCGGCGGCAAACGCGTTCGCCCGGCCATGGCGTACTGGGGATTTGTTGGCGCGGGCGGCGATCCTGCCGACGGATCGGTCGCCAACCTTGGCGCAGCGCTCGAACTGCTCCAGGCATTTGCGTTGTTTCACGATGATGTGATGGATGGGTCGCCCACCCGACGTGGCGAACCAACCGCCCACGTTCGGGCTATCTCCGATCACGAGGCCAACGGTTGGGCTGGCGACGCCCGGCGCTACGGCGAATCGGTTGCGATCTTGGCGGGCGACGTTTCTCTCGTCCTCTCCGACGTGCTGTTAGCCGACGCGAATCCCGACGTTCGACGCCTGTGGAACGATCTTCGCATCGAGGTCAACCTCGGACAGTTCCTCGATGTCGTCGGCACCGCACGGGGCGACGTACCACTCGAAACCGCCGAACGTATCGTCGAATACAAGACCGCTCGCTACACGATCGTGCGTCCACTACAGATGGGCGCTGCGCTCACCGGCAGAAACGACCTCGAGGAGTCCCTCGGCGCAATCGGCACGCCACTTGGAATCGCCTTCCAGTTACGCGACGACATGCTTGGTGTGTTCGGCGAAACCGAACGAACTGGCAAGCCGGTCGGCGATGACCTGCGAGAGGGCAAGCCCACGCCGTTGCTCGCACGTGCTCGGGAGTCGGCCACTCCAGATCAGCTCGAATTGCTCGATCTCATCGGCTCAAACCTCTCAGCTGATCAGATCGTCGACATCCAGATGATCTTCGCCGACACCGGTGCGGTCGCCGATGTCGAGACCCAGATTCAGGCGCTCACCGATCAGGCCCTCGATGCAATCGCTCGCACGCCACTCGCTGGCGACGCCGCCACGCACCTCACCGAGCTCGCTCTGTTTCTTGCATCCCGCACGAGCTGAGTGTCTTTGGCCTTCGGTGGATGGCCGCCCCTCACTGCACTAGTTACCCAATATCTGTTCGATGCAATGAGCCACGCGAAGCACCGTGGGCTACCTAGGGAGGAAAACCCCCGGGCATCGGGTTGGCTTGAGAGGTGACTTCTCCAGATCAAGTAATGGCCGAGGCGCAGCGTCGTCGCACCTTTGCGATCATTTCGCATCCCGATGCCGGCAAGACGACCTTGACGGAGAAGTTTCTGCTCTACGGCGGCGCTCTCGGCACCGAGGCTGGTTCGGTCAAGGGAAAGAAGGGTGGCCGTTCGGCGACCTCTGACTGGATGGAACTCGAACAGCAGCGAGGCATCTCGATCACGTCGACCGTGTTGCAGTTCCCGTATCGCGATCACATCATCAACCTGCTCGATACCCCTGGTCACCGCGACTTCTCCGAGGACACCTATCGCGTGCTCGCAGCGGCGGACGCAGCCGTCATGGTGCTCGATGCTGCGAAGGGCATCGAGCCCCAAACCCTGAAGCTCTTCGAAGTCTGTCGCGACCGGGAAATTCCGATCCTCACGTTCATTAACAAGTGGGATCGCCCCTCGCTGATGCCTCTCGAGATCCTCGATGACATCGAGAAGCAGCTTTCGCTGACTCCTACACCACTGTCGTGGCCGGTCGGTTCCTCCGAGGGATTCCGTGGCGTTCTCGATCAGCGCACCGGCGATTTTGTTCGATTCACCCGAACCGCTCGCGGCGCCACCATGGCGCCCGAAGAGATCGTCGAGCCGGAGCGGGCCATCGAAGAAGAGGGTGGCCTATACGAAGAAGCTGTCGACGAGCTCGGTCTGCTCGAAGCCGTCGGTAACGAGTACGACGAAGAGACGTTCCTCGCTGGCGTGACCACACCGGTCTTCTTCGGCTCGGCGCTGACAAACTTTGGTGTCCGGCTGCTGCTCGACGCAGTCGTTGATCTCACCCCTCCACCCACGCCCAAGAACGACCACGAAGACGAACCTCGCCGGCTCGATGCCCCGTTCTCCGGATTCGTGTTTAAGGTCCAGGCAAACATGGATAAGGCCCACCGTGATCGCACGGCGTTCTTCCGTGTGTGTAGCGGAAAGTTCGAACGCGGCATGGTCGTGACGCACGAGAACTCGGGCAAGCCTCTGGCGACCAAGTATGCACATACTGCGTTCGGTACCGACCGCGAGACGCTCGATGAAGCATGGCCTGGTGACATTGTTGGGCTGGTGAACGCCAACGACGTTCGTATTGGCGACACGTTGTGGCAGGACGAACATGTTCGATTCCCGGCGATTCCATCGTTCGCCCCACAGCATTTTGCGATCGCACGAACCAAGGACAGCAGTCGCTTCAAGCAATTCCGAAACGGTGTGAGTCAGCTCGATGAAGAAGGTGTCGTTCAGGTGCTTCGGGACCGAGACATTGGCGACCAGGCACCGATTCTCGCTGCGGTGGGCCCGATGCAGTTCGAAGTAGCCGTACATCGGCTCGAGAACGAGTTTGGCGCCCCGGTCGAGCTGTCGATGACGAACTACTCGGTTGCCCGACTCACGAACGAGGAGTCGATGGCCGAGCTCCGCGCCATGCAAGGTGTGGACGTTCTCGCCCGTTCGGATGGAACGCTGCTCGCGCTATTCGAGAGCCCGTACTGGCTTGACCGTCTGATAGGTGAGAAGCCCAACCTCATGCTCGACAAACTCGTCGCCGGCGCGATTTAGCAAATCTGTGGAGTTTCCTGTGCGAATATCGCACATCAGCCTCCACAGATTCGGATCTTCTCGAAACATCGACGCGCTACGCTTAATTACTCGTCAGTAACATTTCTTGAGGTATGGAGTCATCATGAGTCGTCTTGTTGAAGGTCGCGTCGCAGTAATCACCGGAGCAGGTCGAGGAATTGGCCGTGAGCACGCATTGTCGCTTGCGAGCAAAGGCGCCAAGGTCGTCGTGAACGATCTCGGTGGAGATGTGAATGGCGAAGGTGGCGAGATTTCA
>CALBVK010000227.1 GCA_937969345.1 uncultured Acidimicrobiales bacterium | reverse complement strand
ATGTCGGTGCCGCGGTATTCGGCCTGGATGGTGAGCGCTGCGTGTTCGCTCGGTGCTTCGAGTGCGGCGTCGCGGTCCATCTGCACGCCGAAGCTGATGATGTAGGGGTGCTCATCTGCGTTTAGGGGGAGGTCTTCGGTGAGCATGTCGTTGGTGAGTGGCGCAATGCCGACCATGCACGAACCGAGCTCGAGCGCGAGTGCCTTGATCTGTTCGGTCATCGCGGCCGGGTCGTCGACCGTAACCTTCTCGGGGGCAACCTCGCCGGTGAAGCGGCGGGTGTTCCACTGTCGCTTGAGCAGCGCGATCCACTCGTTGCGAGTGCGGATGCCCTGGAACAGGAACTCGAGCTTGCCCATCGGGTGCCCGAACTTCCAGGTATGGAAGATCGGGCTGGCCGGGCGATGCTCGGTCTCGCCGAGTCCGTTGATGACGTTGCCTGAAACGGGTGGGCGCTGCACCTCGAACGCGTAGTTCGTCGAGGGATACTCCTCGAGCTTCATGAAGTGGGCTTTGCGTGCCTTGCCCGGCTTCGGGTTGAAGTCGGCGGCGGGTTGGCCTGGCTCGGGGTCGGGCGTGTCGGGCCCGAAGTCGTCGAGCACGATCTTGCGACCCGCTTGCTGGGCGGCGATGAAGTCCTTGCGCAGGGCGCGGCCCGTTGTCCAGTGACGCTTCGACGTCTTCAGCAGTTGGCGTGCGCCAGTGACGTCTTGTCGCAGTCGTTCACGGATCTTGGTGGCCATTGGCTCCTGCTACTTCTTGGTCCACCCAACGGTTGACGGGTGGCCCTTCCGTTGTTCCTCGGCTTCGCCGGTGTGGTTACCCACGTTCCAACCGACCTCGGTGAGGTTGGCGGTGGCGAAGTCGACCGACTCCTGGTCGGTCACGGTGGCGACGGTGTCGTTCCACTTGTTGAGCCAACCGGCCAGGCAGTTGACCGCGAGGATCTCGATGATCTGCTCGTTCGAGTAGTGCTTGCGCAGCTCCTCGAAGTGTTCGGGCGTCGACTGGTTTGGCGACTGCGACCCGGCCCACACGATGTCGAGCGCAGCCCGCTCGGCTTCGGTGAACAGGTCAGAGTCTGCGTATTGCCAGATCGCCTGAATGCGTGCGGTCTCGACTCCCATTGCGTTCAAACTGAACGCACCGTGAGACTGTCAATGCAAGCTCCCGTTGGACTGACTCGCCATCGTGAACAACAGCTTCTTGAGCTCGGTGGGAATCGTGCGCTCGCTGTAGACGAGGTTCGCCAGGTCGTTGACCATCTGGCGAAGCTCGGGCCAGTGTTGCAGCTCGAAGTCTTGACGGTCGTGGTATTCAGCCATGGTTGGTCTCCTTACCCGCGAAGATGTTCGGGGATCGTTACTTGCAGTTCGTCGGCGATGTCGTAGTACCGCTTGTTGACCGGCACGCCGACAGCGTCGACGACTCGGTTGGTTCCTTCGAAGCCAGCGCAAACCGCAGCAGCACGGGTAACCGCACCAGGGCCGGCGGCATCGAAGAGGTCTTGGCGGGCAATCTCGAGCTCGTCGGGGTCGAGCAGCACAATGGCGTCGACGAAGGCCACGAGCTCACGGCCGAGTGGCACGAGCGAGTCGAGCGACGGGTTCGTGACGGCGAGAATGTTGACTGGCTTGTCGTTGGCGTTGGAGTTCTCACGGAGCATCCAGGCATGGCCAAAGAGTCAAAAGAAGCACTCGTTGAGATACGACGTTCTCGATGCGACGAGCTCCATCTGGGCTCGGGTGAGTTCACGCCCGGGGTCGACGTCGTACTTGTGCACGAACTCGTCGGTCAGGTACCACTCCTTGGAGACGGCGTCTTTGACGACCTTCTCTTCGGGCAGCGCGTTGAGTGCGGTTGGGGCCAGGGCTACACCAACGGTGGGCACCCATGCGTTTGAGGTGACGGCACGATCGTCGTTGGCCGGCGTTGGATCGCCCGCAACGGGGGCGGGGAGTGGGTCGAGGTTGACGCCGAGGCCGACCCGGTAGGAGTCGATCGAGCAGATCTGTGCCACAACGGCGACGAGCTCGACGAACGCGAGAACGTCGTGCCCGTCGGCTTCCCAGGCAGCCACATGTTCGGCCCGGCTGTGCATGGCTTCGACGGCCACCCGGCGGACGGCGTCGGCAACGACAGGTGAGAGCTCCGCGGGTGTTGGGTCGAGGCCGCGGGAGTAGCGGGCGTGTTGTGCGAGAGCGAGTCGCTCGGCCCCGGTGAAGAACGAGCCGGGCGCAGCGAGGTGCGCCAGCGCGTTGGCGATTGCGGCGTCGGCCGCAGTGTCGGGTGCAGCGAGAGTTGGTTGGCTAGCCATGGACATGTCGACAATTCTAGTCGACGACTAGAACCGTGTCGACTCCTTGCGTAAGCTCGCGAGATGTCAGCGAATGCCACGGTCCGTCAGATGCACCTCAACGCGTTCGTGTTGTTCTGCCCCGCACCGGTGGTCCGGTTGAGTTGGGTATATCCCGAGGACAAGATCCGCCATCAGTGGTGGGAGATGGGGTTCTGGGACGAGATCGCCACCACGCTCGAGCGTGGCTCGTTCGACGCGCTCTTCTTTGCCGACAACATGGGCGGCTATGGGGCCGATGCCGACTCGATCAAGTTCGGGATGCACTTTCCGCTGCTCGACCCCGCAATGCTCGTGCCAAGGCTGGCAGCCAAGACCAACAACCTGGGTTACGTCGTCACCATGTCGACCACGTTCACCCCGCCTTATCAACTCGCCCGGTCGATGCAGACCCTCGATCACGTAACCGAGGGGCGAATCGCGTGGAACATCGTCACGTCCACGAACCCGCACGAGGGAGACAACCTCGACATCGAGCTGCCCGCGCACGACGAGCGCTACGAACGAGCCCACGAATACATGGACGTTGTGCACGCGTTGTGGGAATCGTTCGAACCCGACGCGATCATCATGGACCACGAGAACCGGATCATGACCGACGCCGACAAGGTGCATCGCATCGATTTCAAGGGCAAGTGGTATTCGAGCGCAGGGCCGCTGAGTGTCATGCCGGGGCCCCAAGGCAAACCCGTGCTCGCCCAGGCCGGCGCCTCCGAAGCCGGACTGTCGTTCGCCGCCAAGCACGCAGAGTTGGTGTTCGCACCCGGCGCAAGCGACGAACAGCGGCACGACATGGTCGCCGACCTGCGAACCCGAGCGTCGGACCAGGGGAGAGACCCGTACGACCTGAAGATCATGTTTACGCATGGCCCGATCGTCGGCGAAACAACCGCCGATGCAATCGCGACCCAGCAGGAGATCCTTGCTCGCCCGGGATACGACGCAGACATCGCAGCGTTGCGGCCCCCGGCTGGCTTCGATCTGAGCGATCTTCCGCCCGAGACACCCTTGTCGGAGATCCTCCCGCGGGTGACGGGTATGCGGGGGCCGTTTGAGAAGGCGGTTCAAGATAGTGATCCGACGCTCGCCGAGTTTGCGAGCAGCTTCCGAAACTTGGCCGCCGACAGTCGGTTCGTCGGAACGGCAAGCGAGATCGCCGATGCGCTCGAAGCGCTGCAAGACGCCACCGACTGCGACGGCTTTCAGTTTGCGCCCACCTATTACGCGCCCGACTGCTTCGCGACGATCGTCGACCATCTCGTGCCCGAGCTCCAGCGCCGAGGCCGAGTGCGAACCGGGTACGCCGGTGCAACGCTGCGCGAGAACTTGCTGGGGTAGACGCGGGTGACGAGGAAGGCATGAACGAATCGCTGCAGGTGTTCGGAGCCGGGTTGCCGCGCACCGGCACGACCTCGCTCAGGGCAATGCTCGAGCAGCTCCTCGATGCGCCGTGTTACCACATGCGCGAGCTCTACCAACGCCGAGACGTCCACGGCCCCATGTGGATGCAGGCCTTGCGGGGCGACCTCGACCAACTCGACCACATCCTCGACGGATGGGCGGCAGCCGTCGACTGGCCCGCGTCGGTGCTGTGGAAGGAGGTGGCCGATCGTTACCCCGACGCGCTGGTCGTACTGTCGCACCGGGGCTCGTCGGAGACATGGTGGTCGAGTGCCGACGCAACCGTGTGGCAGGTCATGCGAGAGAACCAGGCCGACCCAGCGAGCGAGCACGTCCCGGGCATCCATCAGCTGATGCGAGAGATCGCAGGGTTCAGTGAAGACCTCCACGACGAAGCCGACGCCCGCCGAATCTACGACGAGCATTACGACGAAGTCGTGGCCACCATCCCCGCAGATCGGCTCATCATCTGGCAACCGGGCGACGGATGGGAACCGCTATGCGATCGCCTCGGCCAACCGGTTCCTGAGGAAGACCCAGCACACGCCAACAGCACGTCTGAGTTTCGTCAGCGACGCAGGAAGAACTAGTCGACGAGCCGGCACGAGATCGCCGCGAGGCGGCTACGAACCGCGGGAATATCTCCACCAAGAGTTTCGAGGCTGTATTCGATGATGTCGCGGTAGATCGCCCATCCGAGCTCCAACGCATGGACTGCAGCGACCTGGCTGTGTACCGAGGTGCACGTGGTTGGCTTGCCGGTTCGTTCGGCAACCACCTCGACCATCTTCAACACCAC
>CALBVK010000226.1 GCA_937969345.1 uncultured Acidimicrobiales bacterium | reverse complement strand
ATGCTCGCCGTCGTGTTCATTTCGCGGGCGGTGAGCGTGATGAGGACTGCTGTGTCATCACGGTTGGGAGCGACCACGATCGAGGCTGCACGGGTGATTCCCGCTTGCTCCAGTGTTTCGTTGCGCGTTGCGTCACCCTCGACAGCAACAAACCCGAGACGGTTGGCCTCGGCGATGCTCGACGCCTCATTGTCGACAACGACGATGTTCTCGGCAGACATGCCTCGCGCAACAAGGTCTCGCGCTACCGCCTGCCCGGTCGCCCCAAACCCACAAATCACGGTGTGGTTGTTCACTCGTTGCCTCCACTTGCGTTCGGCGAGCAGCTCTCGCGATTGTTCGGTGAGTACCTCGACGGTGGTCGACACCACGAGGATCAGAAAGAGAATTCGAGCTGGTGTGATGAGCAGGATCGTCGCCAGACGAGCCCCGTCGCTTACGGCGGTGATATCGCCGTAGCCCGTCGTGGTGACCGTGACCGACGCGTAGTACAACGCGTCGAGCATTCCGATCGAGTTGTCAGTGATATCGACATAGCCATCGCGACCGAGCAGCACAACGACCGCCACGAACAGCACCAACGAACACGCAAAGCCAACTCGACGCCCGACCGATGACAGCGGGGCGCGTTCACGCTTGGGAAGGCGCACGAGGTCGGTGAAGGACATCCCGCCAGACTACTTTTCGTCGGCCCTCCCGGCCGACATCACGTCGACTTCTGCCCGCCGCCCCTGGTACCAGGTACCAAACCCCGAAAAGGTACCTGGTACCTTTCGGCAAAAAGGTACCAGGTTCGTTTAGATCTGCAGACTGTTGACGAAGTTGACGATCCGGCGGCAGCCCTCGGCCAGTTCCTCGTCGCTCGTCATAAAGCCGATCCGCACCCAACCTTGGGCGGCCTCGCCGAAAGCGCCAGCGTCGAGCACCGAAACGTTCGTTGCGTCGAACAGGTCGTTCGCGAACGCACGACTCGAGCCGGCGAGAGCCGACACGTCGGCGAGCACGTACATACCCGCTTCGGGAACCAAGATCCCAAGATCCAGTGCGCCGGACAAAATGTCGACAGCAAGGTCGCGTCGGCGTCGATACGCGTCGCGCATGGCCTCGCTCTCCGCGTCGCACGTCAGGAGCGCCTCACGAGCGGCTTCTTGGATAAAGCCTGGCACCCCGTAGTTCACATTGAGCTGCAGCGCGTCCATATGATCGATGAGCGTTTCGGGCCCGACCGCCCAACCAATTCGCCAACCGGTCATCGCATGCGACTTCGACAAGCTGCTCACCGTCACGGTCCGTTCAGCCATTCCTGGAAGGGATGCGATCGATACGTGCTCCCCGTCGAACACCAAACCGCCGTACACCTCGTCGGCGATCACCCAGAGGTTGTGGGCCATGGCCAGCGCAGCGATGCCGTCGAGCTCAGCCCGAGTCATCACGACTCCGGTCGGGTTGTTCGGGGTCGTGATTGCAATCGCCCGGGTCCGCTCGGTTATCGCCGCTTCAATCGCAGCGACGTCGGGGCGAAAGCCCGTCGATGCGGGCTGGCCAATCCGAACCATCGTCGCTCCGCCAACACAAAGCGTCGCCTCGTATGTCAGATACATGGGATCGAGCGAGATCACTTCGTCACCAGAACCCAACAAACATAGGCTCGCGCCGATCAGCGCACCCTGCGTCCCAGCGCTGATGATCACATTGCCGGCCGTGAGATCCAGCCCGGTTTGCGTCGCCATAACCTGTGCCACCGCGGCACGAACGTGTTCGCGACCAGGAATGTTCGAGTAGTGCGTGTCGCCGTCTCGCAGCGCAGCAACTGCGCGGTCGACAACCGGTGTTGGTGTATCGAAGTCGGGATCGCCGACGCTCAGCACGATTGCTTCCTCACCACGAGCAACAGCGGCCATGGCCTTGGCGTGGACTTCCCAACCATCAGCACCATCGCTATGGATGCGATCGATCAGCGGCGAGTAGCGGACGTCCGAACCGGTCATCTGCAAAGCCTATTGACGCCGATCGACGAACTGCCCGTTACTGCCAGGGGTCTCCGGACAAGTACTTCCAACCAGCATCGGGGAGAAGAACGACCGCGGTGCCCCCATGAGCATCGAGATGGTTCACGGCGGCGTGCACGATTGCCCCCGAAGACGTCCCGATGAAATGCCCCTCGAGGTTCATGGTCGTCGACACAGCCTCGATCGCGTCGGCCTTGGTGACCTCGTGACGGTCGGTGACGAGCGACAGATCAGCGACGGGAGGCTGGAACGGGTCGTCCTGGCTACGCATTCCGCTGATGGGGTCCTGCACAAACTCTTCGACTGAATGCACGCGAATCGATGGGTATGACTTGCGAAGTCCACGACTTGTCCCGGTGATCGTGCCGCCGGTGCCGTATGCGCAAAAGACGTGCTCAGGTGGGGCCTCTAACGGCCAGTCGCGGATAATTTCCAGCGCAGTTCCAAACTCGTGCGACTCCGGATTGCCAGGATTTCCATACTGGTAACACATGAACCCCTCGCCATCGGCAACGAGTTGTTTGGCGACCTCGATCGACTCGTTGGGGCCACCATCGACTTCGACGAGAACCGCCCCGTAGGCCCGCAAGAGTTGCTTACGTTCCTCGGTCGAATTTGCGGGAAGGCAGATGGTCATCGGGTAGCCGTTGATGAGCGCCAGTCGAGAAAGACCGATGCCGGTGTTACCCGACGTTGACTCGATCAGCTGCGTCCCTGGTGGCAAGTGCCCCTGGTTTCGGGCGTTCTCGAACATGAACCACGCAGCTCGATCCTTGATCGATCCAGTGGGGTTATGCCATTCGAGCTTTGCGAAGAGGCGAGTCCCCTCGGGTGCGAGGTTTACGAGCTCTACCAGCGGTGTGTTTCCGGGTTTCATGGAGTCATCGAAGTATGCCCAGATTCCGCTTCGGTCAGACGACTGCACCCAATTCCATTAAATCCAGGTCGATCGCACCCGATGGAACCTTCTGGCAGACCGCCAGACCACAACCGTCCTGCTGGGGAGCAGGACGAGATAGCGGGAGAAGCAATGACAGAGCTCGAGACCATTCCGACCGTCCATATCCTCGGAGGTGGACCGAGCGGACTGTCCACCGCGTTCAATCTGACATCGCCGACGGAGAATCCAGATTGGCGTGATCGGTACAACGTTGTCGTACACCAGCTCGGCTGGCGCCTCGGCGGCAAGGGAGCGACGGGCCGTGACGAATCGATGGCGTATCGCGTCGAAGAACACGGCATCCACATGTTCGGCAGTATGTATTCCAACGCACTCCACCTGATGAACGAGGCGCTCGCAGAACTCGACGACGGGCGCACGATGGAAACCGAGTTTCCGCCGTCAAACTTCCAGCTCGCAACCGACTTCTACAACGGCCGTTGGCACGGCTTTGAGACCGGGTTGCCCCACAATGACGACGTCCCTTGGGAGGTTCCCGGGCCGATTGCCGACCTGTCCGGCATCGTCGAATCGCTCCTGACCACCGTGTGGAACATTCTCACGACGCAGGTCTTGCCG
>CALBVK010000225.1 GCA_937969345.1 uncultured Acidimicrobiales bacterium | reverse complement strand
AGCCCGACCATTTCCGGATCGTGTTCCTTCCGCGAGTCCGTGATCTGCGCTACGCATTAGAGCGCCTGGAGAAGTTCCTGGCGAACTACAAACAGGGGTAGCTCTCGTGAATAGCGTCGTGATCGTCGGAGCGAGCCTCGCCGGTATTCGATGTGCGGGCAGTCTGCGTCGCTCGGGATTCGAGGGAAGCATCACTCTCGTCGGCGACGAAGCCCATCGCCCCTACGATCGACCGCCGCTATCGAAGCAGTATCTCAACGGTGACTGGGACGTGGACCGTCTCCAGCTCGTGAAGCCCGACATGTGGGACGACCTCGATTTAGCGCTCCATACGTCAAACCCCGCGGTTCGACTCGACGTTGGCACCACATCGGTCGCACTCGCCGATGGCTCCGTGGTTTCCGGCGATGCCATTGTGCTGGCCACCGGTGCTCGTCCGCGGACGTTGGCTCGATCTGACGCGCTTGCTGGTGTGCATGTACTGCGCACGCTCGACGATGCATCGGCGCTTCGTTCAGAACTTGAGGGCGAGGCGAAGAACGTCGTGGTGATCGGCGCTGGGTTCATCGGGGCCGAAGCCGCAGCTACCGCCCATCTGGCGGGCCACAAGGTGACGATCATCGAGGCCGGTGCCGTGCCTATGGAACGCGGGCTCGGTCCGGTCATCGGCACCATTTGTGGCGACTTGCATCGCGAAGAAGGAGTCGACCTTCGCCTCTCGACCGGTGTTCGGAGCCTCCTAGGAGACAATGCCATCGCCGGCGTGGAGCTCGACGACGGCTCCGTACTCGCCGCCGACGTTGTGGTGATCGGGATCGGTGTGGTCCCAAACACCGAATGGCTTGACGACTCCGGGCTCACGATCGATAACGGGATCGTGGCGAACGAATTCTGCGAGGCCGCGCCGAATATCTATGTTGCTGGAGACGTTGCGCGCTGGACGAATCCGATGTTTGACGGCGAACTGATGCGGGTAGAGCACTGGGAAAATGCGGTCGAGCAAGGCAACTACGTCGGACGCCGTATCGCCGGTACCGAAACCGAGGCATTTGCGCCGGTGCCATGGTTCTGGAGCGACCAATACAGCTACAAGATCCAACTCGCTGGCCGTCCGCTGGGCACCGACGACATGAAGATCATCGATGGGACGATCGAGGAGAAGCGCTTCGCTGCGATCTTTGGTCGCAATGGCATGCTCACCGGAGTGTTCGGGTTGAACCGTCCCAAACACGTCATGCAGTACCGCATGCAGATGACCCAAGGTGCCACGTGGGATGATGCGCTCGCGTTCGCCGAGGCTGCAGCCGCCAAGAAGGCGTAACGACCTACGCCGGCAGGGCCACCCTATTCAGGACCTCAGCGGTGGTCGATAGGTCTTCCTCGTCGCGTGGCGAATCGAGAATGATCGTGCGGTGGCCGGCTTCCCAATACGCCGCGAGCTGTGGGGCGACTTCGTCGTAGCTGCCGACAAGATACGGGCAGAACGTGTCGTAGTTCTGGAACGGCCCGAGCCAATAGCAGTTCCCTTCGTTCGCTGATTCTTCCGCTAGCTGCGACAGCGTCGAATGCCAATGGGAATCGGACTTCGCCATTGCCATGCCGTGGAGCAACTCGCCTCGGCGGTTGGGTGGAAAGCGATCGTGGGCGACTCGCCACGCCTCGGCGGAATCCTCGCGTGCAATGATCCCGACCCGGATACCGGTCGTTGTCCCATCGGGGGCCGCAGTGGTTTCCTGTCCGGCTGGTTCGGGATATTGAATTGCGGTTGCGCCAAGAGCCGACGCGGTTGCGAGGCCGGCGGGTGAGGAACCCGACATCAGAACGCCCGGCCGAAGTTCTTGTGGAATGGCTGGCGCGAGCTTGAGCGCGTTTGCCGTGTACCACTCGCCCTGTTGGGTAACGGCGTCACCACCGGTGAGCCCGAGGACGATCTCGGTGAACTCCTTGAGCCGGTCGTACCGTCGGTCGTGCGGCGTCTCATCGCCAATCGCCTGGAGGTCGCCCTTGAAGCCGCCAGCGATCATGTTGAGATAGAGGCGACGCCCATAGAGGTGACTCATCGACGCGAGCATCTTGGCAACGCTGTACGGAGGCATCGCTGTTGGCTGGACGGCGACTAGGGGAGCGAGGGTCTCGGTGACACGCAATATTTCTGCAGCGACGAGCCACGGGTCGACGAGGGAATGGTCGTAGTAGACGAGCATTCCGTCGTAGCCGTACTCATCGCACCATCGAGATGCCTCGCGCACCTTGTCGAGATAGACACTCTGGTCGACTGCCGACGATTGTGGGCACGTCGAGAACGTCTCGAACCGTGTTGGTGTTTCCTTCGTCATGTCTCTACCTCTCTCACCTCGGTGAGTGTGACCCAGCGATCTGCGCTGGCGACGGAGAGCGAATCTCCCGCCATAATGCTCCCGGCTGGTTCTGTTGCGTGTTCGCCGACCTCAACGGAGAGCAATTCGTACACGGTCGCGCCGACCTTGGCTTGAGGCGGCGCCCATGGGCTTGGGAAGGGGCGAAAGTCGCACGCACGCACGTACGCCTCGATCTGCGAGGCGGGCCAGCTCCAGGCAACGATGCCGTCATGTGGTTGCTTGCGCCCGAAATATCGCCGCTGCGATGGATCTTGGGGTACCGCGGGAACCGTCGCCGGGCTCTCAAGTGCCTCGAGCAGCTGCGCGAGCAGGCCAAGCCCTCGTCGGCTGCATTCAGCCGAGAGCGTGAGGCCAGTGGCATTCGGTGCGATCCGAAAGCGGTCCTCAAAGCTGATGTGGCCATCGTCGTACTCGGCGGTCATCTTGTGCAAGGTCACCCCGTGTGACTCCCACCCGAGCGCGATTGCCCAGCTTGGGACGTTCGCCCCGGCGCCCTCGGGCAGCGGGCCGGGGTGCAGGTTCCAGGCGCCGACGGCAAAGAGATCCAAGACGTCGGTTGAAACCTTCGTGAGCGAGTGGACGTTTACCAAGACGTCGGCGTCGACGGATCGAATTTCGTCGACCAACTCGTTGCTATCGAGCCGGCGTGCGTCGAGGCACGGGATTGCCAACGACCGAGCGGTCGAGGGCAGGCTTCGTGGGTTGTCGACCGTGGACGGCGGTGTGGCAATCGCGACAAGGTCATGTGCCGAGCGCGAGATGAGCGTGGCGACGCGCGGTCCGATCGCCTCGTCGGCGGCGAGCATGATGCGCAAGCCGTTCACCGAGCCGTCAGTGGACTCATCACAGTTTCACCTTCCAAGGCACTCAGCCAGACCTTGTTGTTGGCGAACGCTGGAAGGATCTCGAGCTTGTGCGAGTGGACCGCGACGGTAGCTTCATGAGCCGTGATCTTGCAGCCGAGTCCTTCGATGTCATAGAGAAGCCACGGCGGGAGGTGCCCGGAAACTCGGGTTGCTTCGGACTCGGCGAGGTCGTGAATCAAGCTGATCATGGCCATCCGTTGAGCTGGTCGTTTGGCGACGAACTGCATGACTTCAGCCCAGCCGAACGGGCTGATCGAAACGATGTACCAGCCAACGACGTCCCCTCGTTTCGAGAGTAGAACGTTACGAAGTATCCGGTTGCTGCTCTGTAACCGTTCGAGCTGGTCCCACTCGTGCTGGACGTGCTCTGGATCGTCGAGAACGGGATGGAGATCGAACTCGGGAAGCAGCGAGTGTCCCGCCGAAACCACATGGTCGAGAGTGAGCGTCTCCACAGTCAAGGCAGGCGGGCGCGGTGGGATCGGCGCAGCGAGTTGACTGCGCATCGGCTGAGGAAGCGCCCGTTCAATGAACGGCCCCACGCTGCGCAGGACTGGTTTTCCGGCAGCATCAGCGAGACGATTGGTCGCGGCCTGGCCAGGTCGAAGCATGCGGGTCCACCGAAGGGAGTACTCGGGAATCGCGGTGAACCCAGCAGCTTGTTCGGCCTTTCTGCCAGACATGTTGGACCGATCGATGTAGGTCATGTCCTGTGGGCCGTCAGCGATTGCCCGAAGGAGATGAACCGCAGCGAGCGATGACCGGTATTCGGGGTCGACCCCAAGGTGGGAGGTGCTCGAAACCCAGATCTTCTCACCATTGAAGATCGCTGGACGGCACAAGCACAGAACGAAGCCGGCGATGGTGCCGTCCTGCTCGAAGACGAGCGGCGGCGCCGAGTGTTCGCCATAACGATGGTCGAGCAGCTCGGAGAGAAACGAAGGGGAATACGCCTCGCGGATCTCCTCCTCGGAGTTCCCGACATGGCGGAAGACCTCAGCGTGGATCTCTGCGACACGCGGGCCGTCAGCGATCTCCATGGGGCGAACAGTTCCCACGGTTAACCGGCCTGCAGGAGGAGCTCGTTGAACGCTTTCGCAATACGTTCGGGTGTTCGAAGGTCGTCGAGGTCGAGGTCCTTCGGCGCGAGCTGTTGTCCAGTGAGTTGTTCGACAGCGAGCAGCAACTCCACAAAGACCAACGAGTCGAGTTGCCCGGATTCAACCAGATCCTGGTCGGCATCCTCCACGAGGAGAAACAGGTTGTTCTCGAGAACGTCGATTATTGCATCGACCGTCAGTGTGCTCATGATTTCTCCATTGAAAGGAACGAGGTCCGTAATGCTGGCCGGTCGACTTTCCCGTTGACATTCGTTGGCAGCTCATCGAGCTGAAGCCAACGGTGAGGGAGCATGTATCGAGGTACGAGTTCGGCGAGCTCTTTGGCCAAAAGCGCTGGTTTCATCGGCGAATCTGCGGTGAACGCGGCACAGATTGCCGATCCGGTGAGGTGGTCGACGTCGATCGCGACGATGGCTGAGGTGTCGACTGCGTCGAGCGTCTCGAGGGCGGCTTCGATCTCGCCAAGTTCGATTCGGTGTCCGCGGCTCTTGATCTGACTATCGGCACGACCAGCGAACACCACCTGGCCATCGCCTCGGCGCCAGGCTAGATCTCCGGTGTAGTAGATACGTCGGCCCGGTAACAGATCGGTCCGGAACACCGCCGCTGTCTTCTCTTCGTCTTGCCAATAGCCCGGGCTCAGGCCGACACCTTCGATGTACAGGTCGCCGATCTCATCGTCGTCGGTCGGGTGGCCGTCCTTTCGAAGGACGAGCAGTTCTTCACCGGCGCAGGGCACGCCGATCGGTATGGACGCAGCAGGGTCGTTGGGAATCTCGGGTACCTGATACCAGCTACTGGCAATGGTGGCTTCAGTCGGCCCGTACAGATTCGTGAACTCGACACCTGGCAAGGCGTCCATGAGGCCGATCAACGTCGGGGTTGGCAATACTTCGCCGCACCAGAGCAAGCGGCGTAGTGCCGGAAATTCGGACTCGGCCAACGAGCCCAACCGAAGCAAATGGTTAAGCGCCGTTGGAACCGAGAACCACTGGGTGAGATTGCGCTCGCGAATCCAGTCGGCGAGGTTCACCGGGTTGATATTCAGACCAGCCGGCACTGGATGCAACGTGGCGCCAGCGGCGAACGTCGCAAAGATGTCCATCGTGGACAGGTCGAAGTGCAGCGGCGAGTGCCCCGAGAGTTGGTCGTCGCTGGTGTAGTCAAAGTGTTCGACCACCCAATCGATGTAGGAGATCACGTTCTGATGGGTGATCTGGACGCCCTTGGGAACACCGGTCGACCCCGAAGTGAACAGCACGTGGGCAAGATCGTCGCTCTCGATATCGGGCATCGCGAGAGGGGCGATCCCGTCCGGGTCGGGAAGGTCGGCCTCGGTGAACGCAGGGTCGACCGGCCACGTCGTGTCCTGCGCTGACGCAAGGGTGCCGACGAGTGCGTCCGGGTTGGCCGTTACCGCCGCCGACACCGTGTTGACTGCGCTTGGATGGGCGATGACGACCGCTGGTTGACACGCTTCCAAAATGAGTTGGATACGCGCTGCGGGGGAGTCGGGGTCGAGCGGAACGTATGGCGCCCCGACCTTTGCGCTCGCCAACATCGCAGCGATGGCGTGCCAACCCTTCGGCACACAGATGGCGACTCGGTCGTTGGTCTGAACGCCGTGTTTCAGGAGCAGCGCGGCAATCTGGTTCGAGCGAACGGAGAGCTGCTGGTACGTGACGGATTCATGCTCGTCGTGTACGGCGATTGCGTCGGGCCGATCGATCGCCCAACGCTCAACATCTTCAAAAAGTAACCTGGTCACCCGCTCCCGCTCCCGCCTTGCTTGTCAGTGTGCTGACCACGTGGTGTTCAGCCTGACGTATTCGGAGAGTAACAGCGGTCGTGAATCGTGAAGAAGTCGGGTGTGTCGACCGTCGGTGGCGGACTAGTGCTGAGGTAGGGCTGCGACCAAGTGGACCCGTTGGCTTTCGCCGCCATTGAGCGCGGTGTGATAGCCGCGGGTGTCGGTGAAGTAGACCGAACCATCCGCTGGCAGGTGGGTGACGTGATGGTTCACGACGAACAACGACCCAGGGTTCGTGATGATCGGTACGTGCAATCTCGGTTCGGGGTCGCGATGCCACGAATTGCAGTTGTATAGCCCTTTAGACAGAACGCGGGTGCGGCCGATCGGTGCGAGCTGGCTCAGCGTCTGCCAGACCGTCTTGAAGTACAGATCGTCGAAGATCGGCACGAACTCGGTGAACGCGAACTCGTCGACGGGTTCCTCCCGCTGGACCTCCTCGTAGGAGTCGTCGACCCTGGTATGAAACAACCCGGACAAGTCGTTGGGGGTTTCGACCTCGACCCCCGGCCTTCGGGTGAGCGAGAACGCGCCGAAACCGTCTTCGACCGCTCCCTTGAACCGCACCCGTTCGAGTGCGGTATCTAGCGCATCTCTCAACCGGTCGATGTCGAAACGGACGTGTAACCGCTGAATGCCTGGGCCGGGGGTGAACTGCGCGACCGACTCGGTATCTGGATGCTCGCTGCGCCACCGCTGGAGCGCGGAGCGATCGTGCGCGATCTCGGCTTTTTGTCCTACGTCGAGCGTCATCCCAAGAGCCTAGATCGCGGAGAAGTCACCGGAGCGGCCAGCCCCGTCAGCGAACCGTCTCGCCCCAGAGATGCCTTCTGCTCTGATCATCGCCTTGCTGCCCTGGTATTCGTTTTCTAGGGCCTGACGCAGATCCACTCCGTGGGAGGCCTTGGCCGAAGCCATGTCGGATCGCATGCACATCGGCGGAAATTTCGCGATGTCGCGAGCCAATGATTCGGCCTTGTCCCGAGCCTCGCCTTCGGGGACGACGTACTCGGCCAAGCCAATCCGCTCGCACTCCTCCGCCATCACCTGGCGACCGGTCATGATCAGGTCAAGGGCCCGGCCTTGGCCGACCAGCCGCGGGAGCCGGACCGTGCCTCCGTCGATCAGCGGCACGCCCCATCGTCGGCAATAGACGCCCATGTACGCGGACTCTTCCATCACTCTGATATCGGCCCACATGGCGAGCTCCATCCCTCCCGCGACCGCAGGCCCGGCAATTGCGGCGATGACGGGCTTGGAAAGCTCAAGCCGGCTCGGACCCATCGGCCCGCGCGTGTGTCCATCGTCTGTCGAGCGGTCGAAGGACAAGACGCTGACGCCATTGTCGTCATCGGAGAGTCCGGCAGCATTCTTCAGGTCCCACCCCGAGCAGAAGGCCCCACCTTCTCCCCAGAAAACTGCAACGGCTGCATCGGCATCTCGTTCGAAGTCAACAAACGCTTCGAAGAGGGCCTTCGACGACTCGGGGTTTAC
>CALBVK010000224.1 GCA_937969345.1 uncultured Acidimicrobiales bacterium | reverse complement strand
GAAGTGACCCGCAGTTCTCGTTGAGCGGACGACCAGATTCGAACTGGCGACCCTCACCTTGGCAAGGTGATGCTCTACCAACTGAGCTACGTCCGCGAACGACACATGACTGTATCAGCGCAAATGCTCAGTCCCCACTCGATGGGCGAAGATCGATGCGCAAGGTGAGAATGCCGTCATCGAGGGAGACCTCCGAGTCCCCAATCATGGCGAAATCGCGGAAGTCGGTTTGTGCCTGAGCAATGAACAATGCTCGTTCGTCGCCGCCGACCGGAGGAAGGTTTCGCTTCTTCACTGCGGCTGCGCGCTCGCGGAACCTCGTCACCATTTCGTCGGGGTCAAAGTCATCCATGGGTGCCTCCAAAGGGGCTGTTGGGGTCGGCGTTGTCTGCCGGACGTGGCCGTGTCAGCCACCAAAATATCGCGGTTACAACCAGTGTTCCGATGCCGAGACCGACGAGCGAGAAGACCAGCGGTCCGAGGCGCGAATCGGTTTCACGAATGTTGACGACTTCGATATCGCCTTCATCGACTTGTGCTGCGGCGATCAGCATCGAGGTGAACACGTGCCGATCGTAGTACTTCAGCTCTGATGCGTGGCACACCACCAGGTCGATCGTCCACCGACGGTGTCGTGGGTCATCGATCCGCTGCACAGAACACACCGAGCGCCATCGAGTCGGAGCTCGAAGCTGTCGCCGGTGTGGGATCCCCCTCGGGCGCTGAGCGTTTGTACCGTCGCGACCGTGGTGGAGGCCAGCGTGTCTATCTCGACCTCGCTGAGCGCCCCTGCAGGCCGACGGGGATCGATCCCGGCCTGCCACAGCGTCTCATCGGCGAGGAGGTTGCCGAGACCTGCGATGAGGCGTTGATCGAGAAGCACTGCCTTGATCGCCTTTGTGCGACGCGAACAGACTCGGTGAAGCGCATCGGCGGTAATCGCTGATGCCTCGACGCCGAGCTGACGGGTATCGGGATCCAGCTCGATCGATCCGAGCCGTCGTTGATCTCGAATCGCAACGACCCGTCCCCCAATGTCGATGATTGCTCGATCCCACGCAGGATCATTGCGGCGCGACGCGTATTCCAGAGCCTCGATCGGGCTCGTGCCGTCGATGAGCAGTCGCCCCGTCATGCCGAATCGCATTCCTACGACGTAACCGTCAGTCCCAAAGTGTGCCAAGAGGAGCTTTCCGTGCCGTGAGGTGGCCGTCAGCGCCTGACCAACGAGTGCGTCGAACACCCCGAGCGGCACCCCACGGGGGCGGGCAAAGGCCGAATCAGCAATGTCGAGCGACCGGACGGTCCCGCCGCACAGGACGTCGAGCGCCTCTCGATACTGTTCGACCTCGATGAGTTCGGGCACCGGTCAGTCGGTCTCTACGTGCACCTTGGCAAAGAAGTCTCCGAGCAGCGGCGCGAGCTTGTCATGCTCGACCAAGAAGCCATCGTGGCCAAATACCGATTCGATCGTATGGTACGCACACGACCGGCCATCGTGTCGCAAGACGTCGGCGAGCTCCACTTGCTGATGAGGCGGGTACAGGAAATCGCTCGAAACCGACACGGTCATGGATGGTCCGGTAAAGCGCTCGAGCGCCTTGCGCGCTCCCCCACGTCCACGGCCAATATCGTGGAGGTCCATGGCCCGGTTGAGCACGATGTAGCTGTTTGCGTCGAAGCGCTCGGGGAACTTCTTGCCGTGATGGTCGAGATAGGCCTCGACCTGAAAGCGTCCCCATTGATCAAAGGCGTCCATACGGTCGAGTGGGTCGCGGCCAAAGCGAGTGGTCCATTCAGCGTCGCTTCGATAGTGGATCAATGCGATCTCGCGTGCGACGGCCAACCCGTTGCCCGGACCATCGTCTTGGTCGTAGTAGTCGCCATTGTTGAAGTGCTGATCGTTTGCGATCGCGAGCCGCCCAACCGCGGACCACCCAATCTGTTGGGGAGACGCTGCAATGGTGGTTGCGATAGGAGCAATGGAGCGGACGCGATCGGGATACATCGCTGCCCACTCGAGAACGGTCATGCCGCCCATCGAACCGCCGACGACGCTAAACCACCGATCGATCCCGAGTTCTTCGGACAGGCAGATCTGTGAGCGCACAATGTCGCGGTTGGTCACCTGCGGGAATCGCGAGCCATACGGGGCGCCGGTGGTCGGGTCGACCGAGGCTGGGCCGGTGCTTCCTTGGCACCCGCCGAGCACGTTTGCGCAGACAACAAAATACTCGTTGGTGTCGATGGCCGACCCTGGACCGACAATTCGAGACCACCAGCCTTCAGCGGTGTAGGTACCGCCGCCTCCGCCGGTGACGTGCGCGTCGCCAGTGAGGGCGTGGCAGATCAGGATGGCGTTGTCGCGTGACTCGTTCAGTTCGCCCCAGGTTTCGTAGGCGAGAGTGACCTCGGGAAGCACACCGCCGCCTTCGAGAGCCAATGGCCGCGGCAGCGTAAAGAACTTTCGCGCTCCAACGGGGTCTCCTGGTCGCCATGCGCCAGTAACGGGAAATGTGGACGGCCATCCTCGCCGGCGAGCGATCGAACTCTCGTCGTCGTGCTCTGTTTTCGACATAGCTACCTCGCCGTGCTCACCGGAACGGTCTTTCTAGTATGGCGTGTCTTGGAAACCCTCGGGCAGACGTAATCGTTCCCACCACCAGGCGCCAACCGCCTCATCGATACCGTAGGCGACTCCCATCGTCATGGCGAGGTCACGGAGCGCATCGATATAGGCCCGGTCATCCCCGGCAAGGACGGCCGTCTGGGCGGCCTCAGCATGGAGCGCGCCGAGATCCCAAGCGGTCTGGTCGCTCGGCAGTGGCACGCGCGCGAGCGTTTTTGCCCGGAGCCTCACCGCATCATGACTGAGCCCCGTCCCGGCGGCCTCGCGAAGTATCCATGCCGTCACGGCGGGGCTGCTGAGCGCTGCTGCGAGGTGCCAAACGGCGGTCGGTTCGTGCGGCTCAACACTCACCACCGGAACCGACGGAACCATCTGGCCAGTGTCGTCGACCACCGCTTCGACCACGCGTGTTTGCGAAGCCAAGAGAACCTTGGGGACACAGCGGTCGCCAAACCACGCACGTACCGCGGCGTCCTCGATAGCGGCGATGTCGAGAACCGGATTGTTCCAACGAGATCCAGCGAACCGCACCGCGGACACACCCCACGTGCTCTGTAGCGGGTCGATGGTCCCCGAGGTCATCAGTTGGGGCGAATCAATCGACGGTTCGCCGTTGGAGACCGCTTGAGCGATGCCATAGAAGTGTTGACGGAAGCCAGCGGTGACTTCGGCCCAATCGCCGACGGTCGGGCCCGATCCAAGAACGAACCGAGGAACACCCAGTGCATCGGCGAGTAGCGGCGCCCAACTCTGCGAGGCTGGTTCGGGAATATCCTCGATCGGAGGGGTCGACCATCCCCGTACGACCTGACTACGAGGGTGGCTGGTTCCGGCAGCCAAAACGACACCCACGACGTCGACGGCGGCAGCGAACGACTGTCCTTCATCAACCCAAAGCGTCCGCAGATCGAAGGACTGTTGTGCAGATCGTCGAGTCGCCTCGGCATCTCGCGCCCCCAAAATCGACTCGGGAAGTATCAGGCCGATCGCTCCCTCGTCGGCTGCGCGTCGAACAGCGAGTTCCAGAAACAGGCCAGCATCGTCGACGTAGCCGGTCGCGACCGATGCATATTCCCTGGTCAGGGTGGCTCGGCGTTCGGTTCCACGAGCAGTGTCCGAGGTCAGCTGGCCAAGAAATGGAGGGTTGCCGACGATCAGATCGACATTGGATGGCCACGTCGCGGGAAGGTCGAGCAGCGCGTCGCCACAATGCACCGTTGGGCGAGTGCTCGAACCCGACCACAGCTCGAGGGTTGCGTCACATACAGCGAGCGCCGTTTCGTCGATGTCGGAGGCAAACACGCCCTCGACGATCGCCCGACGAGGCGCCCGGCTTCGCGCTTCGATCGCACGCACCGCTGCCAGCAGAAACGCACCACCACCGCAGCTCGGATCCCAAACGGTTCGTGGGATATCGGCACACTCGGCCAATGTGAGTTCAACAAGCCGCTCGGCGACCGGACGAGGCGTGAAGTGAGCCCCCTGTGCTCGCTTCTCGTCTGGAGCGAGCAAGACCTCCCACACAACACCCAACAGGTCGGGTGTGCACTGCGGCTCGCCTACGAGCTCGAGGTGGGCAGCGAGCTCGAGCGGACATGCAGGGTCGTGAGCGAACGCCTCCGGTGGAGCGAGCGAGTGTACGGACGCGACGTGTCGCGCAAGGTTTGCGACGAGCGTGCGCGGCGAACAGATCGCACGCGCGTGGGAAATCCAGTTGTTGGGTAGCGCATCGATGATCGATACGACCGCTGGGTCTACGACAGCGGGTCCCACGCAGCGAGATCCGTTAGGCGATCATCGTTCGAGAACATCTCGACGATCGGCAAATCGAGGCCAACGCGCTTCTGCAAGCGTTTGACTTCGAGCTCTTCGTTCCATAGGGCCAAGGTGACCACGAGCCCTTTGCTGCCAGCACGAGCGGTACGACCCGAGCGATGCAGATACGTCTTATGGTCGTTTGGCGGGTCGTAATGAATAACGACCTCGACTGCGTCGACGTGAATACCACGAGCAGCAACATCGGTGGCTACCAATGCGCTGAGCTTGCCGTCGCCGAAGTCGTTCAGGGCCTTCTCACGGTGGTTCTGGCGGAGATCGCCATGAATCGCTGCGGCCTTGACGCCCAGCTCATTAAGTTCGCGTGCCAGCCGGTCAGCCATGTGTTTGGTGGCCGTGAACATGATCGTGCGCTCTACCGACGTTGCGATTGACGCCGAGACTTTCACCTTGTCCATTGCGTGGACCTGGACGAACCGGTGCGTCATCTGATCGACGGTGACCTCGGGCGATTCGACCTCGTGGAAGACCGGATCGGTTTGGTAACGACGTACGAGGCTGTCGACGACTCCGTCTAGCGTGGCCGAGAACAGCAGTGTCTGGTGCTCGTTCTCTGCCTGACGGAGCAGCCATTCGACCTGTGGGAGGAATCCCATGTCGGCCATACGGTCGGCCTCATCGACGATGACGTGGGTGAGATCAGCCAGGGTTACCGCCTTGCGCTCCACTAGGTCGATCATGCGACCCGGCGTGGCGACGACGAAATCGACGCCCTTCTCGAGCTTGGCGATCTGGCGCTCGATGTTCGCGCCGCCGTAGACCGCAGAAATACGAACGTTGCGTGACGTTGCAAGCGGTGTCAGTTCTTCGGCTACCTGTACGGCCAATTCACGCGTGGGAACGAGGGCGATGGCGAGTGGCCGCTTTGGTTCGGCACGTCCAATCGTCTCGAGAACCGGAATACCGAACGCAAGCGTCTTGCCTGAGCCGGTCTTTGCCTTTCCGCACACATCCCGTCCGGAAAGGGCATCGGGAATGGCGATGGTTTGAATGGAAAAAGGTTCGGTGATCCCCCGCGAAGCAAGTGCGGCACAGAGATCGTCCGAAACGCCGAGATCGGCGAACGTCGTAGTCATGAAAGTTTTGTCTTTTCGAATATGTATGAAGGGCTTATGGTACTGCCCGCAGTGCGATGCTCCCGCCATATGCACGCGGTTCGTGGTTAGCGCGCCACCCTGCCATCGCGAACGATGACACCTTCGCGTTCGAGACGCTCGGTGTGTTCGGACTCAAGTCCAGGAACCAGACGACCGCTCGAGGTCACGATGCGCCACCAGGGAAGCCCAGTCGATGTTCGCAGGACACGCCCAACCGCACGCGCCGCACCCGGGAACCCAGCCTCTGCAGCAACTTCGCCATAGGTCATCAGATCGCCGGGTTTGAGGCTCGCAATGACCTCGGTGACCGCCGTTTCGAAGTCGGGTTTCGCCATTGCGTTGTTCAGTCGTCGACGGCTTCGAGGCGGACGAGTTGAAGCGGCGTAGCGATTCCGGGTACCGAATGTTCGCCGTGTGGAACCGCTCGAGTGTTGACGAGCAAGGACGTCATCATCTCGGCGGGGGCCAAGATCTGGTCGGGTCCAGCGAGGTCGCTGAGCCGGGCGGCCAGGTTTACCGCCTGCCCAATGTGGTCATCACCTTCGAACAAGATGACGCCGCCGGATGCCACTCCGGCACGCAGCGGCATCGAGGTGACCTCGCGGTTTGCCTCGATCATGTCGACGACGGCCTCGATAGCCGGCTCGGGTTCGACCCCCACGATCATGGCACCGTCGCCCAGCCATTTCGCGATACGGACGCCGTGCACGGAGGCTAATCGTCGAATGCTGCCGCGGATTGTTTCGAGCAGTTCGACAGCTGCCGCATCGCCTTCGCGGTCGGTAAATGCGGTGAATCCAGACACGTCAACGAACGCGAACGTTCGCTGCACTCGTGTAACCCCGCCTATTCGAACAACATCGCTCACGGCGTCACGTTACTCAGTTCGCTAGCTCGATGCGTAGGTCGCTACTGAATCGTGGCCACAAAGGCAGCGCCCATTCGCCAAAGGCACGGTCGGTGAGGACGATTAGCGAGATGTTGACTTCAGGGTCGACCCAAAGAAACGTGCCGGTCTGGCCAAAGTGGCCCCAGGTGGCCGGCGAGTTCTCTGGTGCGGTCCAGTGCGGATTCTTCTCCGCCCGAATCTCGGGACCGAGTCCCCACGGATTTGGGACCTGACGGCCATACCCGGGCAGAACACCGATCAGTTCGGGCAGATACGCCGAGGTCATTGCTGTCAGTGTCGATGGGGCCAGAAGCGACGGCAGGCCGGTTACGAATGCGACCAGGTCGTCAACGCTTGCCTGTCCGCCGAAAGCGGGGCTACCTGCGAGCACTGCGGTCGACATGCCGAGCGGACGAAAGATCCCCTCACGCATGTAGTCGCGAAAGGGCATCTCGGTTGCTTGAGCCACCGTCTCCGCGACACGTTCGTAGCCACCATTGGAGTAGATGCGACGCATACCCGGTTCGTCGAGAACCAGACCATTTGGGGCGAGTCCACCGGCGTGCGCGAGCAGATCGGCGATCGTGGTTCCGCGGTCATCGACGACGTCATCGAGGGCGACGCTGCCTTCTTCTACCGCGAGATGGACCGTTGCTGCGGTGAGGAGTTTGGTGACCGACGCCAATTCAAAGACGCGAGCGGTGTCCCCCCAGGCATGGGTTGCTCCGTCAGGGCCAATAGCGGTAGCTGCGACGGTAGGACACGGCCACGATTCGAGTTGCGCAAATGACTTCACGAATCGACGGTATCGGCCGCAACCTCGGTTGACGAAGCATCGTCAGCGTCGTTGCCCCGACTCTTGTTCCTGTCGTCGCTAGGCCACATCACCACCAGGACGGCACCCAGGATCAGCGCGATGCTCATCCAGATGTTGAGCCGCAGACCGAAGATCGTGTTGACGGTGTCGATGCGCAGCGCCTCGACCCAGGCGCGACCAATGCCGTACCCGAGCAGGTACACGGCGATCAGCCGGCCCTTTGGCAGGAACCCCTTGCGGTCGACCCACAAGATGACGCCGACGAGCCCGAGATTCCACAGGCTTTCGTAGAGAAAGGTCGGATGAAAGGTCGGGAAGGCCTCGACGTCCGCGTACTCGGCGGGAATGGAGGATCGGTGCGCCGCGTCGATCTCCAAGCCCCAGGGCTGGTTCGTCGGACGTCCGAACAGCTCTTGGTTGAAGTAATTGCCCCAGCGGCCTATCGCTTGGGCGAGAGGCAACGCAGGCACGACCGCGTCGAGTGCCCCTGGGATGTCGATGCCGCGCCGTTTGGCGATGTACAGGCCGGTGAGAACGCCGAGCAGCATGCCTCCAGGAATACCGAGGCCACCCTCGCGGATCGCAAAGACTTTCCACCACGGTTCGTCGGCAAACTTCTGAAAGTCCGTAACGACGTGGTAGAGGCGAGCGCCGATCACTCCTGCGGGCACACCCCACAGTGCGAGCGTGCTGATGTCGTCCTCATGGCCACCGGCTGCGACCCAGCGACGCTGGGAGAGTGCAACGGCTGCGACCACGCCGAGCGCGATGAGCAGACCGTAGATCTGGAATGGTCCAATACCGCTGAACGACGGAGATGGGATGGACGCGACAACACTGCTCACGGAAGGCACAATAGCCCGAACCCGTCGAGTTCTGGCCCGCATTCCCCGTGGTGAGGGAATTATGTCATCGAGCCTGAATCAGAATTGGTCCGGTGTGAGTGCCATGAGGGTATCGGCCGATGCCAACACCGCTGGTTCGTGCGCTGCGGCCAGTGGCAGGAGCTGGTCACAGTAGAAGCCTGCGGTGATGAGTTTGGTGCGGAGTTGCTCGTCGTCTTCGCCTGCGTCGAGGCGGCGTTGCGCGGCGAGCGCCTGACGGACGAGCGTCCACCCGCCGACCAGTTGTCCCAACATCGTGAGATAGGGCGTGGCTCCAGCGAACGCATCGGCTGGATTGGTTCCGAGCCGCTCGACGATCTTCATCGTGGTTGCACGAACCGTGGCATTGGCCGTTGCGAGCGAGGCTCCCATCGGTGCGAGTGCTTCTCCGCCAGAACTGGCTTCGGCCGCTACCGCATCGATCTCGTCCAGAAGCTTCCCAACGACGGCGCCGCCGTCGAGCGGGAGCTTACGGGCCACGAGGTCGAGGGCTTGGATCCCGTTTGTGCCTTCATAGATCGGATTGATACGAGCGTCGCGATAGTGCTGGGCGACACCGGTCTCTTCGACGAATCCCATTCCGCCGTGCACCTGAACCGCCATCGAGGTCAGTTCGACACCGAGGTCGGTGCACCAGCCCTTGGTGATCGGGGTAAGCAACGCCGCTCGAGCTGCGGCTGCTTCACGTCCGGCTTGGTCGGGATGATGCGTTTCGGCATCGACTGCGGCGGCATCGAGAAAGCACAATCCTCGCATCGCTTCGATGTACGCCTTCATCGTGAGCAGCGTTCGACGGACATCTGGATGTTCGATGATGGGCGAAGACGTACCGGGAGCTGCGGTAAGGGCCCTCCCCTGCTTACGCTCATTCGCGTAGTCGACCGCGTCCTGATAGGCACGCTCGGCAATTGCGAGGCCTTGCACTCCGACGCTGAGCCGAGCGTTGTTCATCATCGTGAACATGTAGGCCATGCCACGGTTCTCTTCGCCGATGAGATAGCCAACAGCACCGTCTTCATCACCGAATTGCAGGACACAGGTTGGGCTGCCGTGGATCCCGAGCTTGTGCTCGATCGAGGTGCACATGACGTCGTTTCGAATCGACGGCTTGCCGTCATCGTCGAGCAGATACTTGGGCACGATGAACGTCGAGATGCCCTTGGTCCCCGGAGGGGCTCCTGGAGTGCGGGCAAGAACGAGGTGAACAATGTTGTCGACCATGTCGTGTTCGCCGTAGGTAATGAAGATCTTTTGGCCCGAGATCCGGTATGTGCCGTCCCCCGCTGGCTCGGCCTTAGTCCGCAATGCTCCAACATCGGAGCCAGCGTCAGGCTCGGTCAGGTTCATGGTGGCGCTCCACTCACCGCTGACGAGCGGGCGAAGCCAAGTTTCCTTTTGGCCCTCGTCGGCGTGCTCGTGCAGCAGATCGATCGCACCTTGGGTCAGCAACGGGCACAAGGCAAACGACATGCATGCCGAGTTCAGCATTTCCTGAAGTGCGATCGACATGACCCACGGGAAGCCGCCCCCACCGTAGGCCGGATCGAACGGAACCGATTGCCAGCCAGCTTCCGCGTATGCCTTATATGCGTCGATGAAACCGTCGGGGGTCGCGACCGTGTGGTCGGGGCTCCAGCGGCTGCCTTGCTCATCGGAGTTTCGGTTGAGCGGGGCAATGGTCTCTTCAATGAACCGTCCCGCCTCGCCGAGAAGCGGTTCGACAATCTCTACATCGAACTCGCCAAAATCGGGGTACTCGCTGATCGCCTGAATGTCTGCGAGCTCATCGAGAATGAAACGGATGTCCCAAAGCGGGGCGGAATAGTCGGCCATAGCTGCACCTCAGCATGCGGGTATCAGAAAAGGTTGGATGTCCTACTATATCGGCTCATACGACCTGCGCCTGAGCCTCAACTTCGACGTTTGTCCAGCCACCCTCTCGCCCAGCGGAACGCCCGGGTGAACAACAGCGGTTCGGTCCAGTTATCGGCGGCAGGCCGATGAAGGGCAAAACCTGCATTTACTTCTGCGCCAAGCACTAAGCCAATGGCGAGTAGGTACAACCACAACTGCAGCGTGATCGCAGTACCGATAACTCCAAAGACCGCGTTCGAGGTGCTGCTCAACGTGCGCAAGTAGACACTGAACAACACGGTTGCGAGCAGTGAAAACAGTGCCGAGAACGCCGCTCCCGGGATCTCAGCGCGCCACTTTGCTCGGCGGTTCGGCGCTACGTGATAAATCGTTGCCGACCAGCTCACCAGCACAGCTGCAGCGACTGGATACCGCAGCCATCGCCACAGGAAGGACAACGTGTCGCCAAATAGTCCGTCTCCGAGGAAGTCCTCGCGTCCGAGCAGTGGCCCAATCACGAGCACCGCAAGTGTTAACGACCCAACGAGAATCGTGCCGATGGCCAGCAGGAGTCCGACCAGCTGCGTGCCGACCCAACCGCGCGTGTTGTGATGGCCGTAGGCGACATCGAGCGCCCGGACCACTGCCGAGAAGCCTCGGGACGCGGTGTAAATCGTTGCCGCAACACCGACGGTCAGTGCCGACGTCGACGAGCCTTCGAACAATGCCTGAACGGCATCGGTAACGCCGCCTTCCACGCCGAACAGTGCCCCGGCCCACTCCGTGAGCTGATCCTCCACATCGTTTGCCAGATCGGTACCAATAACGTCGCCCAGCCAACCGAGCGCCGAGGAACTCACGAGGAGCAGCGGAAACAAACTGAGCAACGCGAAAAAGCCAATCTCTGCGGCGAGACCGCTGACGCGATCGTCGTGCCACGCTCGATAGAGATGTCGGATCCACCACCGAAGGGAGAGCCGCTGCGGGCGCGGCACGTTGGGGTTCTCGGCACTCATGGCCAACCAGTCTGGCCTGTGCAGGTTCACGAACGGTGGCAATGCCGCCCAGACATCGCCGGGGCTCGGGCAAACTACCGTCCGAGCGGGAACCGCCGACGTGCGTGGGAGACCATGGCGATCTCGTTTCCGTCGGTCAGATCGATGACGGCGCCGAGCGGCACGGCGTTTGGCTCACCGTGACCGTGATCGTTTCCGAAGTGCGACATCAATGAGGCAGCCCGTTTTTGATCCTCGGGAATAACGAAGCTGAGGTGCACGGGAGACTTCACTGCGTCGAGACGCTTTGTGTAGTCGCGCACGGACAACGCTGAACGCAGGTGAACCGTCATTGGAGCGGTCGTCGGGCCGTGCGTCAGCAATACCTCATGGGTCGTGACCAGGACGTTGGTACTGTCATCGTGGTACGACGACAATGCTGACGGACTCGACACGTCGACCGCGGCGAGCACTGGAACGCCGGACAACGTGAGGCGTTCCGCGTAGTCTTCAGCTTCCCGTGCGGTATTCGCTATGACGGCGAGCTTGCTTGTTTGCGCGGCAAACCGAACCAAATGCGTGGCGCGCTCAGCGCGCTCCACATTCCAGAAGAATCCACCTGGGTGAACCCGCTGCACAGTCGATGATGGTGTTTCCGCCAATGTCATGTTGCTGCCTCGTCCAGTCTCCCGCAGCGCTTGACACAATCGTAACACAACGCGTCATACTGTTGCGGTTAGGTAACGCACTATTTGTAACTTTCGGCGTCCCAACAACGTTTGTGAGTGGCAGTTTCGCTAGATCTACGGCCTGTCGACCCCGAGGCGACGACGCCGTGTGACCAATGTGTCACTAGGCCGAGATGGTTACCGGCGCACCAAGGGGCACATTCTCGGCCAGGAACGTCACCACATCGTTCGGAATACGCACGCAGCCATTCGACAACGACTGGCCGACCTGGTCGGGCCGGTTCGTGCCATGAATGGCAATAACCGGAATACCGCCACTGAAGGTCTCATAGACCTCCGAGTACGCCGACAGCGCAAGCGCCCATGGCCCAATGTAGGACTCTTCTGGCGGGTTCTTACGCTTTGCGGCGATCGAGAACGTACCTAGCGGCGTCGGACTCGCCGACTTGCCCACAACAGCGTCGGTCTCGGCGATGATCTCCTCGCCGTCATAGACCGTCACACGATGCTCCGTGAGGTTCACCTCGGCGCGTACTCGGGTACCGGCGATGTCGTACTTCGACGTATCAATCCACCCGACTTGACCGTTCGGGCGAACGGGAAGCTGGACTTCCACCCATGCATCGCCGGGTTGACCGTCGGTCACCATAAGCGTCAACGGACCGCCGAATTGGTGCGGGTTCGGTACGAGAAACTCCATAGGCACGATGTTGCCGTCCGGAGCGTCATAGGCAACGAGGTGCGTGACCTCATCCTTGGCGGTAGCGACCCACGTACGAAGCGGATCCGGAGCAATCGTTGACGTGGTGGTGGTCGACGTCGTCGGAGCAATCGTTGACGTGGTGGTGGTCGACGTCGTTGGAGCCACGGTGGGCGTTGGCTCGTCTGCGAGCGCGAGCGAGGCCGGTTGTGACTCCGCTGTCGACCCACAGGCGGAAGCCACAAGGGCGAGTACGCAGACTGCGGCGATGCCGAGTCGGTACGGGCGTCGGGCGCTGCGAGTCGATTCCATAACGGCTCTATCGGCATGTTCTCGAGCTGACGTAACGGTAGATTTGGCCCCCGTGACCCATTCGCTCGAACCACTCGCACCCGGCGTCTATGTATGGCTTGCCGACCCCGCCAATCCGCACCTGCCGAATTCCGGCGTGGTCATCGCAGCCGACGGCCTCACCGTCATCGACGCAGGCCTGACGCCGTCGCTCAGCGCTCCCCTCGCTTCAGCCCTTGCTGAACTTTCGCCGCTGCCTATTCGCCGACTCGTGGTGTCAAGTTCCCATGTCGACATCGTCGGTGGGAGCTCAGCGTTTCCGCTCGCTGCTGTCTATGGCTCTGCACAAACGTCCGATCATCTCGACCAGGAGCCAAACCCCGATGTGTGGGCACTGCTCCATCCGGACTTCGCCGGAGAGTTCGCCGATATCGCCACTCGTCCTGTCACCCATACGGTCGCAGAAGCCGCCCACCTATGTCCCGCAAGTATCGCAGTACCCCTCGGTGGCCCACAGTTCGAGAACATCGCCGTCCAGGTACCTGGAGCAAACGTGGTCTTTGCGGGCGCGCTAGCGACCTTTGGCGTGGTTCCCCTCGGCTACGACGCCGACTTTCCCGTATGGATCACCAGCCTCGACCAAATCGCCGGCTACGGCGAGATCTTCATACCAACGAACGGGCCGATCGGCGGTGTCGAGGAGATCGGCGAGCTACGCGGTTACTTCGAAGCCTGCATTGCTGCGAACGGCGACGTGGCTCGCCTGGCGACCGGGCCGTGGAGTCAGTGGGCCCGACCCCAGTATCACGCCATCAATGTGGAACGAGCACACATGCTCGCTGCGGGCGATCCAAGCCCACCACCGTCGATGCTTCGCCTCTTGGGCCGAAGCTAACGCCGACGCTTAGCTATCGACGGCATCGCGTTGGGCCTCGATCTGATTGGCCTTCCAGATGCTAAACACCACAGCCAGGACGAGAATCACGCCGATGATGCCCAGCGACCACGCGATCGGGATGTGGTAGCCAAACGGCACAACGGTCAACTTGATACCGACGAACAACAAGATTCCACCGAGGGCATGGGACAGGTAGTGGAACCGCTCGCGGGCGTCAGCCAGCAAGAAGTACATGGCGCGGAGACCCATTATCGCGTACGCGTTTGCCGCAATGATGATGTACGGGTCGTTGGCGACGCCAAACGATGCCGGCACCGAATCGACGGCGAAGATCACGTCGGTGAACTCGACCACAACCAAAGCCGCAAAGAGCGGTGTGGCTGCTCGCTTACCGTTCGCGACGGTGAAGAACTTCTGCCCGTCTAACTCGTCGGTTACTGGCATGAACCGCCGCAGCAATCCCAGCCCAGTGGTCGAGGCTTCCTCTCCTTCGTCATCTCGGTGACGAATGATCCGAAAACCCGTGAAGATCAGGAACAGGCCAAAGAAAACCAGAATCCAATCGAATCTCTGCACGAGCTCGGAGCCCACCAGAATAAAGATGGACCGCAACGTGAGGGCGCCGAAGATGCCCCAGAACAGGACCCGATGCTGATACTGAATGGGAATCTTCATCGTGGAGAACAGCAACGCCCACACAAAGACGTTGTCGACGCTTAGCGACTTCTCGGTGATGTAGACGCCGAGGTATTCACCGCCAGCGGTGCCTCCGAACTGCACGAACATGAAGACACCGAAGGCAAGGCTGCACACGACCCAGAAGATCGACTCGAGTCCCGCCTCACGAAACGTCGGGGCATGTGCGTGACGGTGCCGCCACAGATCGAGCGCCAACAGGAGGAACACGCTGACCAGCAGCACCCCCCAGGCCCATGTCGGGACATCGATATCGGCGAAGTTTTCAGAGCTGGACTCTGCGGCCAAGAGCATCGGAGCAGCTTACTGCCTGGACTCGCGCCGACAGGGACATGCCCCGGCTGCAAAACGGCAACTGGGACGGACCCCGAAGGATCCGTCCCAGTCAGTACTTCAGTATGCGTCCACCCACGTGGGTGTCAGCATTGCTGAGGTGAATCAGCCAGCAGCAACAGCTGCAGCTACCCACTCGTCAGCAAGATCGCGGTTGTCCACGATCCAGCCAGCAGCGATTTCGTTCACTGCGTCGGTCGAGCCGTCGGAAGCGTCGAGTGCGATACCGGCGATTGCGAGGTCGATAAGCGGGGGCTTGAACTGGTTGAACATCTCGGCTGCAACCGGGTTGGCGGCAAGCCAATCGGCGTTTGCGGTGATTTCGATGTCAGCTGCGGTCCAACCAACCTGGCATCCGTCTGGACCCTGCAGGCAGGTGTCAGCGCCGAGGCCCTGGTAACCAATCGTTCCGTCCTCGCCACAACGCTGGCAGTATGCTTCGCCGCCGTCTTGGCCAGTTGGGTTCGAGTCATCAAGAACCGAATCGTTCTCCATCGAGAGCCACATCGTCGTCTCACCAGGAATTGCCTGAGCGAGGTACGAGGTTGGGGTCCACGTGTAGATGATTGCTGGTTCGCCAGCCTGAGCCTTGGTCAGGAACTCGGCGAACATTGCGTCATAACCAGCCTGGGTCTGCTCGAGGTTGTCCCAACCAGCGAACGCGATCTGAGCGGTCATGATGTCGTCGCAGGTCCAGTCTTCGGGGCAACCAAAGAACTCGCCCTTGCCGTTGCCGTCAGAGTCGAGCTGGCTCCACAGAGCCTCGTCGTCGTTGATCTGGTCGAGAGTGGTTACACCGTTCTCGTCAGCCCAGCTCTTGGTTACGAGCATGCCCTGGAGGCCGCCACCCTGCATGAGGGAGCCCTCGACGCGAGTGAGGTTGTCGCCAACCTGCGATCCGTCAGGAAGCTCGCCGTCCCACCAGCTGAGGTGACCTGGGTACCATGAGTTGGCCCAGAAGTCGATGCCGCCGTCGGCGCCACCGCTAGCCATGGCCTGGTAGCCAAGGTCAGGAGCAAATTCAGCGTCAGCTGGCTCAGAAATTTCGTAGCCGGCCTCGACGAGGAGATCGCGCAAGATTGCTGCCTGTACGTAGCCAGACGACCAGTTTGCACGGCCCATGACTCCGGTTCCGAGAGAACCTGCAGCTGCTGGCTCCTCGTCTTCCATTACGTCATCTTCGTCTTCCATTGCGTCTTCGACTACCTCGGCGGCGTCGTCTGCAACGTCTTCGACTGCGTCTGCAGCATCGCTTGCGGCATCACCAGCAGCGTCTGCGGCATCTGCAACTACGTCGGTAGCTGAGCTACCACACGCAGCTGCGAATAACGCAACCACTGTCAGCAACGCGAGCCATAGGCTCTTCTTCGTTGTCTTCATCTGTGAATCCCCTCCTTGGGATAATGTTTCAGAGTCAACGTAACGCACAATCCGGGGCGATTTTGGTCGCGCGCTACGCAGGGTCTTGCTTTGCCCCAGAACTTCTCGGCTTAATCGCCTCGTACCCCACCGAGCGCAGACGCTACATCGAGATCGGCGTCTCGGAGTGCTTCTGCGTCGACGAGTTCGTCATCTCCTGCAATTAGGGCAGCCTCGAGATGGGCTACATCGGAGTAGATCTTGCGACGGCGGAACTCGTTCACGACGCTGCGGCCGCTAGAGAACACCACGAATCCGGCGAGGAATGTCAGGAATGCACCGATGCCGCCAAGGGTTGTCGACCCAATACCGACGCGCACAATGCCGAGGATGAATGCCATCGGGATGATCATGAGCGCCAAGCCCAAGCCAGCGAGGAGCGCTGATCCCTTCCACCGGGACTGCTCGCCGCTGCCGAGAACACCTGCGGAGAACAACGAGGCCACCACCGCAAGCGCGGCGACCGCCATGGAGATCCAGCCGAGTCCGGGACCAGCGGAGTCGACGCCGCTGTAGATGACCCGGTCGCCCGACTGAGCACTGTTGATCATGTTCTGAATCTCTTGAGCAGCAGCGATCTGCTTGTTGATGTCATCGCCGGCTTCCTCGGTAATACGTTCGATTTCGGCATCGAAGTTGACCGCTTCTTCACCGCTGCCACGCTGGATCGACTCGAGACGCTCATCGAAGTACCAGCCAAAGCCGCCGGCGGCGTCTTCGCCGACCGTGCCGGTGCCGAGGGCCGAACCAACGACGATCAGGAGGGCAAAGACCGCTCCGGCGACACGACCCCATGCGGTATCGACGGGAAGTGGGCGACGAGGGCCGTAGGGAGCTGCGAACGTAGCCATCGCTGCACCGATAACGGTCACCAAAGCTCCGATGACTGCGACGATGATGCCGATGCCATGGCTGTACTCAAGCACGAACTGCGTTGGTTGCAGGAGGAAGTAGCCCAAGGCTGCGCCGAGCATTCCTACCGCTGAAATGAGCGCTCCGTCAGAGCCAAGCCGTGGCGTGCCTGTCGTGAACGTCTCGATGGCGATCATGACCACACATGCAGCAAAGAGCCACAGGCCAATGGTGGACAACGGGCCAGTGCCAATGTCGACGATGTTCATGAGCCACACGACCAAGATGATCGCAGTGATACCCATCAACATAAGGCCCTGTCCCCTGAGCATCAGGCGAGCAATGCCACCACCGCTGAACGACAGCAATGGACGAATCGACGAGAGCAACGCCAGGACCGCAAAGATACCGAGCGCAATACCGAAGAACGTGCCACCAGATGCGGCCAGACCGTTGAACGTCATACCGGTGAGATCGCCACCGGCGTTCTCATCAGCGAAGCGCCCATAAGACGACACAAGCCCAGCGTTCTCGCCCCATGGCAAGAACAGCGAAACAATCGCCAGAATCGAACCGGCGGTTGCAATCAAAAGGCCAGTGCGTTCGCTGCCTCCTACCGGAGATGGGCGTTCGGTTGCTTCAGGCTTCGCGTCGACCGGTGCCGCCTGTGCGGCCTGGGCTGCGAGAAGCGCCTCTGGGTCAGCGCGGTATGCATACGCTTGCTTGATCTTCGTCGAGAGGCTCACACCGTCTTGAGCTTCGGTTTGGGAGATGCGGTCGAGAATGACGGCAACCAAGAAAAAGGCGAGGCCGGCAGAAGCGGCAAGGCCGAGGTTCAAGTTGTTGATTGCACGGAACAACAGTCGACCCAAGCCGCCAGCGCCCATAAGTGCTGCGATACCGAGCATCGAGATGGCGAGCAGCAGGGTCTGGTTGAGTCCGGTCATGATGGCCGGGCGTGCCAGTGGCAGCTGCACATCGGTGAGCACCCGGAGTTCGGTCGCACCGTAGGCACGAGACGCCTCGACCACGTCTTCGGGAACTTGGCGGATTCCGAGGTTCGTCAAACGGACGAGCGGCGGCAGTGCAAACACCATCGTCACCATCGTCGCCGACACGTTGCCGAGACCAAAGAAGAAGATGAAGGGAAGCATGAACACGAACGAGTGGACAACCTGCATTGCATCGAGCGTTGGCCGCACGACGTTCCAGACGCTGTCAAAGCGACCCGACAAGATGCCGAGCGGAATTCCGACGATGGCGCACAGCGTCACCGAGACGAGGATCATGCCGATGGTCTTTGCCGTCTCTGTCCAATACTCAGCCCCGAGGAAACCGCACACGGACAACATCGCCGCGCAGGCGAGACCAATCCGGGTGTTTCGAGTGAACGAGGCAATGACAAATACACCAATGACGAGCCACACCCACGGGATGGTCATGATCGAGTCACGCCCGACGCGCTCGCTCATGATGAGCTCGAAGAAGGTGGCGAACGGCCACTCGACGGCCTCGCCGATAAAGGCGGTGATTGGGTTGTTGACCGCCCAGAACACGAGTTCTTTGAGCCACTCGCCAAAGGGGAAACGGAAGCCCTCGGGCCAGTTGTTGTCGGTGAAGCTCTCTTGCGCTAGTAGGAAACTCATTACATGAACACCTCTCGCTCGAAGCCGTCTATCAACTGTTCGACTCGGCCCATCTCTTCCATCATTTCCCTCGGATTCAAAATGCCGACGAGGCGTCCGGAATCATCGACGACGGCCATTGGCAAGCCGCGGCCGGCTGACGCGTAGACCTCGTTAAACGTTTGTTCTGGTGCGCACGACTCGAAATCGATGCGAAGCGCTGAGCCGACCTCGGTGGTACCCATCGATGAGGCACGAATGCCATCTTCGATCGTGAGCAGTCCCGTTGGGCGCCCGTCGGCGTCGCACGCGAACGCTCCGGGGGTGTCTCCAAGGGACGAGAGCGCGTCGGCCAAGGTGCCGTCCGCTGCGACCGTGGATACTGGCGACATGATCGTTTGTACATCGATCACACGGCCCTGGTCGACGTCCTGAACAAACTCGGCCACATAGCCAGTGGCGGGTTGGGTGAGAATTTCCTCGGGGGTACCGATCTGCACCACTGCGCCATCTTTCATGATGCACACACGGTCGCCGATGCGAAGCGCTTCGTTGAGGTCGTGGGTGATGAACAAGATGGTCTTTTGCAGCTGCAGCTGAATAGCCATCATTTCGTCCTGCATCTGCCGCCGGATCAGCGGATCGAGCGCCGAGAACGCCTCGTCCATGAGGAGGATGTCGGGGTCGGCGGCGAGCGCTCGTGCGAGACCAACGCGCTGCTGCATGCCGCCGGAGAGTTCGCGAGGGCTGTTGTTGGCGAACGATTCGAGGCCGACGAGCTTGAGTGCCTCGAGCGACGCACGGTCGCGCTCGGCCTTGTCGACTTTCTGCACCTTGAGGCCGTAGCCGGTGTTGTCGATCACCGAGCGGTGCGGGAAGAGTGCAAAGTGCTGAAACACCATGCCCATCTTCTCGCGACGGAACTGCTGTAGCGATGGGCCGCTGAGGGCCTGTACGTCGACACCATCGACGTACACGTGGCCGTCGGTAATGTCGTGGAGCTTGTTCACCGTACGGATGGCCGTGGACTTGCCCGAACCCGACAATCCCATGATCACGAAGGTCTCGCCCCGGTTCACGGAGAACGAGACGTCGCTCATGCCGACAACGTGGTCGGTAGCAGCTTGTACGTCGTTCTTCTTCATGCCGCTCTTTGCGAGCGTCAGTGCGCGACCCCTGGGCTGTGGCCCAAAGATCTTGAATACGTTCTCTAGTCGGATGATCTCGTCACCGTGTTCAGCCACGCGCTTGTATCCCCCATCTGTGTCGACGGTCACCGACCGTAGCACCTGTTCGGCACTCTGCAGAATCGGAAATGTGAACATCTCTGTCATCTACCGAGTGGTGGAACAGTTCCACAATGCGGAACATGATGCTAACTGGGCGTCAAATCGTTATATTTCTGTCAAATTTTGGGATGCGCATTCCACAGTCGATACGCCGATCGCTGCCCGACACTCCCGTCGAACAACCGATTACTGTCCTAACAAAAAGAGGGCAACGTCGCTTCCCGGTAGTCGGTCGCCGATCGATCCCACCTGGCGAACGCGCGACATCTGGCGCGGCTCGGTGACGATCGAATGGGCCAACACATCGGTGTCGTCGATCCAGAACACCGATCGAGAGTCCGGTGACCATGTCAGCGTATCATTCGCTCGAATTGCCGTCGTCCACGACACACGACTTCCGCTCTCCAAATCGTAGAGCGTCCACGTGTCTCCCCCGGCGGCCAGCACATAGCGCTCGTCGGGTGAGATCCGAACGACGGGCGAACCCAACGCATCGGCCCAAATCTCGACCTCGTTCGAACCGTCCCATCCAGCGACTCGTCCGCTGCATCGTCCAAGGTCATCGCAGAAGATGCCAGCGACGAGTGACGGACTCGCCGCAACGATCCGCCCGAGTCGCGTCGGCAGCGGGTCGAGACCATCACCGAGCAGCACCGAACTCTCTGCGGCTTGTGAGGCCACCACGATGCCCCGTCGCGCAACGGCGAGGACAGCCGCGCCCGCCGGGGCGGTTGCCGTGCCGGCCATCGAGGGGCCCCACAGCGACCCGACGAAGAACTCGGTGTCTTCGCCCGGGTTGGTCGAAATGAACGCATACGAGTCGAGGTCCTGCCCGAGGCGAACCATTCGGACCGTGTTGGAGAGCTCGCCAGAATTCTCTGGCTCGAGAAGGTCGATCAGCCACGTCGAATTTTCTGCGCCGATCAAATGGATTCGTTCGGGCAGCGGCGGCAGGTTGGTTTTTGCGAGCCGGCTCACCGGGAGTGCTTCGCCGGTGGAGAGATGCTGGATCGTCAAGTGGCGTCGATCGTCTACCCACGCGATCACCACATCCTCGATCATCGCCACAGGAGTGGTTGGCAACTGGTCGATGATCGGGACCTCGGTGACCGGCGCCGACTCCACTCGTTCGACAATCGCCGGTACATCCGTCGTCGATGTTGCGGCACTGGACGCAGCGCCTCCACGGTTGGAACCAATAGCGGTGAGCGCAAGGACGACAAGTCCAGCCAGCACGGCCAACGCGGCGAGACGCGTGCGCTGCGCACGATGGGATTGAGCGACATTGCCTCCGGCGACCAGCCCTGTCCATGACGTTGGTTGTCCGTCAACTTCCACCGTGACCGAGGGCCGATCGTCACCGGGTTCGCGGCCATGATCAAATGTGTGCCGCGTCCCCATAGGTCGAGGCTAACGTACCGTGATGTCTACTGAATCGAGCGCCTACGCTCGTCCATCGCAGCCGGCGATCACGTCGCCGTTGCTCTCGATGTGGTCCCTCTTTATCGGCGTACTGGCGATGATGATCGGCAACGGTTTGCAGGGCACTGTCATGGGTGTTCGTTCGACGACCGAGTCGTTCAACGTAACGATGATCGGCTTTATCCAAGCTGCCTATTACGTGGGCTTTCTCGCTGGCTCGCGCTTCACGATTCGTGCGCTCGGTAAGGTCGGGCACGTACGGGTCTTCGCTGCGCTCGCGTCCATGGCGTCGACGGCGTTTGTCTTGCCCGCCATGTTCGTCAACCCCGCCGCCTGGCTGTTCATGCGTCTGGTAATCGGTTTTTGCATGGCCGGCCTCTACGTCGTCACCGAGAGTTGGCTCAACGATCAGTCCACACCCGAGACCCGCGGCCGGACGCTGTCGATCTACATGGTTGTCACGATGGGTGGCGTCACGATTGGACAGCTTTTGTTGAACGTCGCCGACCCCGGCGGATTCGAGCTCTTTGTCATCGCGTCAGTTTTGGTCTCACTGTCGCTCGTTCCGATGGCGCTGTCAGAGTCGAGTGCTCCTGCGGTTCCCGTCGACGCGGTGCTGCCGTTTCGGACCCTTCTCGCAATTGTTCCCACCGGTGTCGTCACGATGTTCTTTTCGGGCGCGGCCGCTGGTGCCGTCTTCGCTTTTGCTCCGGTCTATGCAGCACGAATCGGCATGTCGAACGCTCAGATCTCCCTATTCATCTCGGCGGCGCTCCTCGGTTCGATGATCTTCCAGATACCGATCGGCACCCTCTCCGACAAGCTGCCTCGCCGAGGCATCATGGCCGGCTGTGCTGGAGCTGCGACGCTCGCCTCGGCGCTTGGGCTCGGCACCGGAACCGGCAACGAGTCGCTTGCGGTGATGTTCGTCATCGGAGCCACGTCGTTTCCCCTCTACTCGCTAGCAATTGCGTATACCAACGACTGGATCTCGAGCGAACAGCGCGTTGGAGCGTCCGGACTGCTCGTCATGATCAACGGTGTTGGCGCCATCTTGGGTCCGCTCGCAGCGTCCACGCTCATGAGCCTCTTTGGGTCAGCTGCATACTTCTGGTCACTCATTGGCACACATGGCGCCGTGTTTGCGTACGTGATGTACAGGATCGTTGTTCGCGATCCTGTGCCGATCGAAGATCAGTCGACCTATCAGCCGTATCCGGCACGCTCCTCGCCTCTCGCGACCGCAATTGGTCGCCGAATTCCGAAGGTTCCTCTCGCCAAGGGCGTGCGGCGGGTCATTCCCAAAGCCGACAAGACCTCATCGCCGGACGAACCCACGTAACCACAGTGCCTCGACATCTACCCCTGCACCGCTACATCTGCATGCGCCTTTAGGAGCGGGGTCCTACGAGAGCGTCGACCGGAGCCCCGCTCCGATCACCTCGCGGATCTGTTCGTGCAAGGTTCGGATATGTTCGTCCATGAGGTCACTTGCGGCGTCACCATCGCCGGCTTCGAGCACGTCGAGCATTTCGCAATGTTCGACGAGGGATTGATCCATATCGGTGATGCCGATGAGGTGCATGTGCCACAGCCGGTCGCTATGGGCATACAGCATGTCCATCGTCTTGGCGAGGAAGCGGTTCCCGGCGGCTTCCCAGATGATCTCGTGGCATTCGCGGTCGATGGCGACCTTCGCTTCTACGGGCGATGCAGGCGAATGGCTATCGAGCACGGACCGCATCCGGTCCCACTGCTCGGGCGTCCCTCGCAACGCTGCGGTTCTGGCCATGTACGGCTCGAGCGTGGCTCTGGACTCGTACAGCGTGGGTAGCTCCATCACATCGACGGCCGTTACAAAGACCCCCCGTCGAGGAACCACGTTGACGAATTCATCGCGCTCGAGACGCTGCAAGGCGTGATGGATTGGGGTTCGGCCAAGACCGAGCTCTGCTTGCAGCTCATCTTGACGGACGACGGCTCCGGGCGCGAGTTCGAGCGTGACGATCATCTGTCGTAGTGATCGGTACGCGTGATCGGTGAGCGACAACGAAGTCATTACCCCAGCGTAGCGAGATACGCGGTCCTGTGAAATTCCGACTTGACGCGTACTGATATTTCAGAGAATACTCTTCGGCTATGAGCATGGATATGGATCGACTGGTTACCTGGCACAACGGCGAAAAGACACTCGGGCCGTTCTCGGCAGCCGAGATGGAATCGCGTCAACAGAAGCTGCGATCACACATGGGCGAGAACGACCTCGATGCATGCCTGCTCACCAGCTATCACAACATCTGCTACTTCTCGGGCTTCATGTACTGCGCGTTCGGTCGCAAGTACGGTTTCGTCCTGACCCAGGACAACGCAACGACGGTGTCGGCGGGTATCGACGGTGGACAGCCGTGGCGCCTCACCCACGGCGACAACATCACCTACACCGATTGGCGCAAGGACAACTTCTATTACGCGGTCCAAACACTCACGCCCGGCGCCAGTCGCATCGGTATCGAGTTCGACGAGGTCAGTATCGACTTCCTCGACAAGCTCAAGGCAGCCATGCCCGGTGTGGAATTCGTCGACGTCGGCACCTCTACCATGTGGATGCGTACGATCAAGTCCGCCGAAGAGATCGCGCATATCAAGAAGTTGACCGCCATTGCCGACATCGGCGGCGAAGCGTGCCGCCAAGCGATCGGCGTAGGCGTGCCCGAGCACGAGGTGGCCCTCGCCTCCACCCAAGCAATGGTGCGCGAGCTCGCCAAGAGCTACGACTACTCCGAACTTATGGATACCTGGACGTGGTTCCAGTCCGGTGTAAACACCGACGGAGCACACAACCCGGTCACCAACCGCATCATCGAGCAGGGCGACATTCTCTCGATCAATTGCTTCCCGATGCTCTTTGGTTACTACGTGGCGCTTGAACGAACGCTCTTCGCCGGTTCGGTCAGCGACGAACACCTGCGGCTGTGGAACATCAACGTCGAGGTACATGAGGCCGGCCTCGAACTCATCAAGCCCGGGGCGAAGTGCTCCGAGATCGCCGCCGAGCTCAACGACATCTACCGCGGATACGACCTGCTCAAGACCCGCTCATTCGGATACGGACACAGCTTCGGCGTGCTGTGCCACTACTACGGTCGTGAGGCCGGGGTCGAGCTTCGTGAAGACATCGACACCGTTCTCGAGCCGGGAATGGTCGTGTCGATGGAGCCAATGATCATGATCCCCGAAGGTCAGCCTGGCGCCGGCGGCTACCGCGAGCACGATGTGCTCGTGATCAACGACGATGGGTCGGTCGACAACATCACCGGGTTCCCCTATGGGCCCGAGCACAACATCGTGCCGTAGCGGCCGGTGAGACAACCCTCGACAATTCGGGCCTAGCTAGTCACCCGCCACGCCCAGTTGCGGAACTCTGCGCTGTGCGCTGGAACGGTCGGGTTCTGCCCTGGCCACACGGACACAATCTCGAGCTGAAAACGTCCGTCAATGGTGTCGCCCCATGTTGGGCTCTTCTCGGTCACGGTTTCCGCTACATCGATCTTTTCGTTGTCGATGCGGATATTCGCCACAGCCCCGGGCCGGTACTGGCAGCGAAACGAGTGCCACTCGGTGTCCGGCTCGAGGTAACCAACGGTCTGCCATTCGGGGCCGTTAGCGGTCATTGCCCAGGCGCGAATGTCTCCGAACTCTGCAATCCATGGGTTGAGGACCCATTGGATAGCCACGCCGTAGTCGCTTCGTGTGGTCTCGCCGTCCCATACGAAGACCCCGATCTCGAGTGTTTGTGCGTTGTAGTCCCAGTTGTCGGTTGTCGGTACCGTAGGAATTCGAAACTCGGCTTCGGCCGTGTGTGTCTTGGTCATCCCATCGGGAGCCGAGAACCGGTCGAAGGTGATGTTGTGTGCCATGACGCCACGTTCATGGATGTTGGCTTCGAGGAGCGAGTGCGTTCCGAGATTCTGTGTCCGTATGTCGTCGAGCGTGACCTCGGATTGGCCCGGCCCGACCCATACACCGTCGCCAATGACGGTCCGCCAACCGGTGAGATCTGCCCCGGTAGCGAAGCTTGCCTGCGCGCTCGCTGCGGCCGGGGCCAGCACAGAACCGCCCAGTAGGAGCGTGCTCGCACTTGCGGTGGAGGCGAGGAACTTGCGTCGTTTCATGGTGTTTCTTCTTTGTGTTACAGGGTGGCTTTATGGATGGGTATGGGCGTTTGGCGGATAGTGCGAGCGTCGGTGGTCGCTATTGGCCTGCGTCGTCCAGCAACGCAAAGTCGTCGAGCAACCAGGCGCCCTCGCCGCGGACGAAGTCGAACGCATACACCGACGCCCCAGAGCGAAGGATGCAGCGGGCAGTAGCGCTGTTTGCGGAGCAGTCGGTTGGGCGGTGGGCAGAGCGCAACGCCGCGAAGTTCTCTGGAAACGCATACTCAAACGCGATGGCATCGGCGCCGTATTCGGTTGCGATTGGACCTAACCGTTCGGTATTGGCGACATGGTCGAGGATGACAATGAGCGCCGCTGACGCCTCGACGGCGTGGCCGTTACTCCCCCAGGCGTTTTCCGTCACGAGTCGATCGGCGTTTCCCGCGACCTGGTACGCGGCGGCGGTTGCCTCGAGCACATCGATTTGTTCGAGTAGTCGAGCGCGCGCTGCAGCGGCATCGCCGTCGACGGTGACCTCTAGTCGAACACCGTTCTCGGCATCGAGAATGAGCCAGCGGGTCTCCACGAGCCGATCGAGGTCAGCGTGGAGCAGCGAGGATGACGCCCATACATCGGTCGTGAGAAACTCAAGTTCGAGAAATCCCATAAACGAGTCCGCTGGTTCGCGCTCGGCGATCAACTCCTCGACCGCTCTGGCTGATATGGGTTCGAGCAGGATCGACATCGCGCCGCCACTCGTAACGGTTTGACTCCGACACCCCTCACCCAACGCACTCGTCGAGATGTCCGCTGGGGAGCCGTTAGCAGCTTCGAATACCGGTGAGACAACCGCTTCCCAATCACCTCCGCACCGTTGAGCGTCGACGACCGCGACGGTCGACATTGGGGCCGATTCACGAGCGTTGTCGACTGGAGTGGCGACTTCGAAGGCCATTGCGTCGGGGGCATCGTCGACCATGACCGTGACCGTCTCCGATGGCGAGGAGCACGCTGCTGCGAGCAGGCAGACGACGAGCACCGTCCGTAGCGATTGAAATGTGTTCCTCATGTGTTGCTTCGACGTTCGTTGGCGTACTCACGAGCGTTCGACGTTGCCCGTGGAGACCTTGACGAGGCGTAGCAATATCAGCAGCCCGAAACGGCTGTTTCAGGCGAATCTTGAGGATTCCTTGAGGTTCACGATCTGAACAACGAACCAATGACGTCCACAGCTTGGGCGACAACCCGCAGCGGCTCATCGGCTCGGTGGTTCAGATACATGGCCATCGATGCGTCCGCATCGGAAATTTCGAGGTATTCGACACCGTTCGGTTGGAAGGTGCGGACACCGTTGGGGACGATCGCACTCCCCTCACCCGAGCTCACCAAGCCAAGGATGGTCGTGTACTCGGTCGCCTCGATTTGGGGGTCATAGGTCGAACCCGACCGGTCGAAGAGCTGTTGTAGCTCGTCGTGAAGCGTCGGCGACAAGCGCCGATCGAACCCGATAAGTGAGGTGGCATCGATCTTCCCGACAGCGACCTTCTTCTTGCCGCTGAGGGGGCTATCTGGGCCGACGACGAGGTACAGCGGTTCGTCGAGAAACTTCGTCGAGAAGATGTCATCGTCGATCGGAGATGTCCGGCTGATACCCAGATCGATTTCACCGGAGTGAAGCGCGTCGCGTTGATTGCTGCTCGACATGATCTGCAGATCGTGCTTCACCTTTGGCCAGCGCTGTCGGAACGCTCGAAGATAACGGGGCATGACCTCAAACGCCGCAGAGTCAACGAACGCGAGTCGCAGCAACCCACCCTCGCCGCTACGAAACTCCTCCATCACCCGTTCGGCGGAATCCGCAGCGACGACGACTCGTTCGGCCTCGGTGCGAAACACTGCTCCTGCGGCGGTGAGCGACACCCGGCGTGTCGTACGGTCGAACAACTGGACGCCGAGCTCGGTCTCGAGCAAACGGATCTGTTGGCTGAGCGGCGGCTGCGCCATGTGCAATCGTTCGGCAGCTCGGCCGAAATGTAACTCGTCGGCGACGGCGAGGAAGTAACGCAGGCGTTGCAAGTTCATGGGGACTACCTCGTGTCCACGCGCCGTGGGTCATTGGCACGCCGACCATCAGCGAATTCCAATGATAGCGAATGGCTCTCAATACCTGCCATATTGATACGGCGATTCCCGCGGCGTCAACCCTCGATTTTTTCTACACTCTCGCGATGGTCTCCTTTAGACGATCGAATCCAGGGCCCGTCCGTTACAGCGCCGGCACGCTTGCGAAGAAGGGTTTGTCCGGTGATGACTGGCCCAGGGTGTGGCGAGACCACGAGTTGAAGTCGACCTACGACGTCGTCATCATCGGCGGCGGAGTTCACGGGCTGGCGACGGCCTACTACCTCGCCACCAACCACGGAATCACCAACGTCGCGGTGCTCGACAAGGGATACCTCGGCGGAGGCGGCTCCGGGCGAAACACCGCCATCGTGCGGTCGAACTACCTGACGCCCGAAGGTGTTGCGTTCTACGACCGATCGCTCACCTTGTACAACTCAATGGCCGCCGATCTCAACATCAACGTGATGTTCAGCGAGCGAGGTCATATGACACTCGCACACACCGACTCGGCGTTGCGCACGATGCATTGGCGCGCCGAGGTCAACAAGCTGCAAGGCATCGATAGCTCGGTTATCGACCCACAAGAGGTTAAGAAGTTGGCGCCGAGCCTCGATGTGAGCAGCCATCCCCGCTACCCGATCCTCGGCGCACTCCATCACCCTCCCGGCGGCATCATTCGCCATGACGCTGTGGTGTGGGGTTACGCCCGAGGGGCCGATCACGCAGGCGTGCACCTGCACCAAAAGACCGAAGTGCTCGACATTCTCTGCGAAGGCGGTGAACTCGCCGACGGCAAGGGTGCTGGCGGCAAAGTCACGGGCGTGCGAACGAACCGAGGTGACATCTCCGCACCGATCGTCGTCAACTGCACCGCTGGGTGGGGTTCGCTCATCTCGAACATGGCCGGTGTGAAGCTGCCGATCAACACCCATCCTCTCGAAGCTGCGGTGACCGAACCGGTCAAGGTGTTCCTGCCAACCGTGGTGGTCAGCGGATCGCTCCACGTATACGTCAGCCAGACCGACCGGGGCGAGCTCGTCTTTGGCGCATCGGTCGATCCGCTCGCCACGTATTCGATGCGAGGGTCACTGAGCTTCACTGAAGAACTCGCTGGCCACATCCTCGAACTCATGCCAGGCATTTCGAAGATGCGGCTGCTCCGCCAGTGGGCCGGCCTGTGCGACATGACACCCGACTACTCACCAATCATGGGCTTCACCCCGGTCGAGGGGCACTTGACCGACGTGGGCTGGGGCACCTACGGCTTCAAAGCCGGACCCGTTTCAGGAGAACAAATGGCCGAGTGCATTGCGACCCAGCAAACACCAAAGCTGATCGCACCGTTCAAATTGTCCCGATTCGAAACCGGCGAGCTCGTCGGCGAAAAGGGCGCAGCGGCGGTGGGTCACTGATGCTGCTCGTACCTTGCCCAAACTGCGGGCCACGCAACCAAAGCGACCTTCGCCTTCTCGGCGCAGCCGTTCCCCGCCCGAACCCCAACACCGCAACCCGAGCCGAGTGGGGCGAATACCTGTACCTCCGGGAGAACCCCGCAGACTGGCTCCAGGAGACCTGGTATTGCCGGGCCGGTTGTCGCACCTACTTCACGCTCGAGCGCCATCAGGCGACAAACGAGTTCCGCAACCCGCCGATGCCAGGCGACAAGGTTGGGAACAGCACGTATACGACCATCACCGTAGGTAGCTCTGGCAAACAAGCTGGAGCGAATGAGGGAGACCGGAAATGAGCGCATCTTCACTTCGTCGCCTTCCCGAACAGTCCGGCGAGGTCATCGACCGCAGCCAGCCACTGAAGTTCACCTGGAACGGCAAGACCGCAGTGGGCTACGCCGGAGACACCATTGCTTCGGCGATCGCCGCCGGCGGCAATCGCATCATGAGCCGCTCCATGAAGTACCACCGACCTCGTGGGCTACTCACCGCCGACTTCTGGGACCCGAACGCATTCGTCCAGGTCGATGACGAGCCAAATGTGCGCTCGGGTCATCGACTGTTGACCGCCGGGATCAACGTTGGACCGCAGAACGTCTGGCCATCGCTCGACTACGACATCAAGTCTGCGAACCAGCTCGTGGGACGATTCCTCTCTCCCGGCTTCTACTACAAGACCTTCATTCACCCACAGAAGCTCTGGCCCGCGTATGAGAAGGTGCTCGCCCAGTTCGCTCCCGGAGGAACGGTTGACTACGAGTCGGAGATGGCGTACTTCGATAAGCGGTACACCCATCCCGATGTCGTTGTCGCTGGCGGTGGCCCGGCTGGTCTCGCTGCAGCGACAGCTGCCGCTGAGGCAGGCGCCGCGGTGTTGCTCGTTGAGCACGAACACCACCTCGGTGGCCATCTTCGCTACGGCACCGATGCAGATCGGGCCATAGCCAATGGGCTCGAGGTTGCGGCGCGCGCCGCTGGCGTCGAAATTCTGGTCGACTCGACCGTCACCGGCCGATATGAGGACAACTGGCTCGGCATCGTGCAGCGCTCGCATCCGATTGCTTCAGAGCGGTTGATCAAGGCCCGGGCGAAGACGCTCATCGTG
>CALBVK010000223.1 GCA_937969345.1 uncultured Acidimicrobiales bacterium | reverse complement strand
CCTTGCAGCGCTGCTCGCGACGATCGGCGCCGCATCCGCTGCAGACAGCACCCACCCACAGCGTGAGGACTCGAATATTGTGTCGATCGATGACCCGATGGGGCCATCGGGTCGAGTTCGAGACAGCATCGAAGCGAACGGTCGCCTCTTCGTAGCTGGCGATTTCACCTCGATCGGTGGTGTGAACCAGGCACACGTTGCCGAGATCGACCCAACGACCGGTGTGCTCGTCCGTTCGTTCGATCTTGAGGTCTCTGGCGGAGCGGTGTACGCCCTCGCGACTAGCCCGGACGGAAATATCCTCTACCTCGGAGGGCGCTTCAAGATGGTCGACGGCTTTCCTCGGACGCGGCTTGCTGCAATAGATCTACGTGACGGCTCCGTCCTGCCCTGGAACCCAGGCGCCAACCAGCGCGTCAATGCACTTGCAACGGATGGGTCGACGATGGTCATCGGCGGCGACTTCTCCGAGATCGCAGGGGAACACGCTGATCGGCTCGCAGCCGTTGACGCCGAGACGGGGGAGCGGCTCATGGGCTCACTCTCTGCTGACGAAGAGGTCTTCGACCTCGAATGGAACGGGCACGACCTCGTATACGTCGCCGGAAAGTTCACCGACCTGGGCGGGACTGGGCAGCCCTTTATGGGAAGCATCGATCTCGCAGTCGGCGGTATCTCGGACTGGCGTCCAACCACTCCGTTCCTGATCTGGGACGTTGCTCTCGACCCATCTGGCGAATGGGTGTACGTCGCCGAAGGTGGCTCGTTGTCCCTTGGCGGAAACCGACTTTCGAAGTTCCATTCGGTGGCTGACGGTCGCCCGGCGTGGACTCGCCAGGCAGATGGCGACTATCAGGCGGTTGCAACCGACGGACGTTGGGTCTACGCCGGAGGTCACTTCGACTACGAGGGCAAGGGCATCGAAATCGACCCGGACTCGAATGAACGACGCAAGATCCTGAGCGTGGAAGCCTCCGATGGTGAGCTCACTTCGTGGAACCCGCACCTCACTTCCGTGCTGGGCGTGTGGCATCTTCGTGTTACGTCGGGCGGGCTGATCGTCGGCGGTGACTTCGACCGCGTGAATTGGTTCCCGCAGGGTCACCTGGCCCGCTTCGTCGGTCCACTGCCGGCGCCGCTTGCCGCGCCGCCGGCCATAAAGCCGCCTGCATTGCCAGACGCGGAATGCACGACCCAGTTCCACGGCGTGTATCGCACGGTCACCGTTGTCTCCTTCCAACAGCCCGACGAATTCGTCATCCGGCACAACGGCTCGTGGCTCGCGTCGCCGGCAATCGACGATCTGGTGTTCACCGAGTTCGATCAGTTCGGTGGCGGGTATACGACGCAGTGGAGCGTGCCCCACGAACACCCGTTGGAGGGGAGTTTCCTGACCCGCATGAGCGTCGACGGCGGACCTCGCCTCGAACTTGTCTGTACGGAGGGAACGCCATTAGTGGAAGTCGCCCCGATCGTTCCTCCGGCTGCACCTACGCCTCCTCCGGCACCCACCCCGGGCGACGCAACATGCACCGTCGACGGCAACATCCTCCGGTTCGATACGCCTGACGACGAGCGCACAGTCGTTCGCCGCAATGATTCCTGGGCGTTCACCGCAGACGAGGGTGTGGCGACCTGGACGGATCCGATCGGAGCCGACGACGATACCTACCTCATTCGCTTTCGCGAGAACGGTGTCACCCGCGAACTGGCCTGTGTACGCGTTGACGTTCTGCCGCCGCAACCGCCGGCGCCCACACCCGTCTGCTTACTGGGCACCGACGCGAATGGTCGGGTTGTGGTCACCGTGAAGCTCGATGACATTCCCCGGTCGCTCGTGCTTCGTCGGAACGGTACTTGGCTAGCCACGCTCGATGAACAGGCAACGACGGTGTGGACCGACGTCAATCACGACGGTTCGTACATGGCTCGCGTGCGCATGCCTGGTGGCATTTCTCTTGAACTGGATTGCGGCACTATCTGAAGCGCACCAGCCTGGCGGGGCAACAGTGGCAACGTTTAGCTCGCTGGGCGACAGAGCTCGTCGTACCGTTCGGCGGTGTAGGGGAGCGGTTCGAGGGTGTCCGGGTCGAAGAGCGACCGCTCGGCGGCATAAATGTCGCCGAAATACACATGCACAGCTCGAGCGGGTTGTCTGGGCGGAGCGCTGATCGCGTGGATGGCTTGCTCGCCGAGCACCACGACATCGCCGGCTTCGAGCGTTCGACCCGCGGCGGGCACGACACCGGTATTCGTCCGAGCGAAGAAGCGCTGTTCCTCACAGCCCTGGAATACACCGATGATGGCATGCATGGCGTGGTCGTGGGGCGGCTGAAGAACTCCCGGCAGGGTGTCCAGCACCATCACCGTGAGTTCGTCGGACGTGTGGTGAACGTACTCGCCGCCCAACGTCCAACCGAGCGGCGACGGCTTGACCTCGCCGAATTGCGGAACGTTGGCAGCGAAGTCCGCGTGATCCGAAATGAGATCGGTGAGCAGACGCTGCACGCCAGCGTGGTCTGCATTGGCCGCCAGAGGGATGCATGCCTCGACGAATGCGTCGAATTCTTGCGATAGTTCCATCGTCACGCTCCTTTCAGGCAAGCCTAGATCTTGCAGACGAGATCGCTCGCCGGAGTGTGGTCGATGCGCTTGGAGGTCCACCATCCATGGGGGCCGTCGTTGCTAGAGGCATAGGCATTGGCGCGGTTCGGGTCTCCGGCGACGGCCACGAGCAGTCGCTCGGGTCGAGTAACGATTGGGACGAGCCGGTCGGGGTCGTCTGACTCGGCGAACACTGGTGGAAGCACGCCTGCGGTGGCGAGGTCGATGAGTTTCTGGCGGCCGGCGGTCAGGTTGGTCCACTCGCCAATGAAGCGCTCGAACGTACTCGCGGGAATGCGCGCCAGGTCGAACAAGCGAGCCTGGACCTCAGCGAGTCCCCAGCCAGCGTTCGCATAGGTGCGAGCGAGCAGGGGCGACACGACCAGCAGGGGTTGGAATTGGTCTGTCCCAAGGCCGTGAATGTGGGTGAGGTCCCAAGCGGCGACTCGGGCGAGTCCGTTCGCCAGATACGGGGTTATCTCCTCTGGAGTAGAGCCAAACACGCTGCCGATGAGCAGGCCGCTGTTCATTCGTGCCATGGACACCACGTCGTCGCTAGCGGCATGGCCGAGCTGCTCGGCAAGCGATGGCCACACGACCCCCTCGGAGATCGAACGGATAGAGCGGTCGTCCTCGGCGAGCACGGGTCGGGCGGGGTTGCCGAACGTTGCTTTGTCGTGCTCGTCGGCGGTGAACCCACACACGTTTCGCAAATACAGGCGAAGCCAGCGGCCAACGCTCGTGTTCGCATGAACTCCTTCACGTTGAGCTCCCGGCCCGGCGTTGAAGCCAAGGGCGTCGGCGTTCGGTCCGTTGAGCACGATGAGTGCGTCGGCGCCGGTGGTGTTGCCGGAGTGCTCGGACCCGTACGCGGGGTCGGCGAGGATTTCGGTCAGCCCGATGAGAATCGGCAGGAGCTCGGCCCGACAGCCCGCCATCACGGCGTTGACCGCAATGGACCAGATCGTCAGGTCCCTGCCCGACGATGGCGAAGTGCCGAGGGTCTTCCAGGGGTCATGGCCTGAGCCGTCGAGAAACCGCTCGACCCGGCTCTGGGTCGGCGGGATGATCGCGTTGCCATCGCTCCACCCCATTGCGATGAAGTGTTCGTTGACCGCATCTATCGATCCACTGACGGCGATGTCGAGGGCCGCAGGCTCGGTGTTGGTCGCGGCGTCCAACGTGTCGTCGTCGGTGAGTCCGGACACGATGTCATCAACGGTCGTCGCAATGAAGTTCGTGGTCATTTCGTCCACAGATTGGGCATCGACGTGTCCAACCGTTACCGCCAGCGGTAGGCCATCGAAACCCAGGCCGCGGGCAGTGGCTGACGCTTGGCCAGCAAACCCTTCGCAAACGATCGAAACCGACGGGATGCCAGCTGACTCAGCAGCGATAGAGGCCCGCATCACGGCGGGCGTGCAGCTGCCTCAACAGCCCATCCCCGACACCACAGCATCAACCCCACGGCTTCGAAGGTCGTCTGGCAGTCGCCCGACCCGTTCCTTCTCGTCGGCACCGTGAAGGTTGCCGAACTCGACGAAGCCGACGATCTCAATGTCGGAGAAGCGCTCGGTGAGTTGCTCGGCCAAGATCGGGAACAGCTCATCGCCTCGGAACAAGTAGTCCCAGAGAAAGGCCACGCGCTTGCCACACAACGTATCGAGGCGACCGGCACGTCGATGTTGTTGAACACCTCGCGGAGATCGCGGCCAGACGACGTCGTAGGTCGGTTCCCGGGACTCAGCGCGTTCCATATACACAAGTATTCACCATTGACGGGTCACGCTCGAGGCGGTCACCAGAGGCTCGATGCCCCTGACGTCGCAGCTCGGAATGAAGATCGTCAAACGCAGACGGAACTGCCGGTGACTCCGTCGACGAAAGTCTCCGAGGACACCATCAGCGATTGGTGAAAGTGATATTCCTCACAATTTGTGAGACGATTGCCTTCCAATGACGCCCACTGCGGTCGTCGCAAGGAAGTGTGTCGTAGCGCTTCGGGGAGAACTTAACTCATGGCCTCAATGCACCAACGCCGCCTGGTCTCGACGGTTGTCCTCGCGCTCATTAGCGTCTTGGTGGCGACAACCGCCCAGGCGAACGCCGCCACAAACGACTGCACGTACTCGTTTGCGAACAACGAGACCGGTGACATCAAGCTCAAGATTGTCGTCGACGGCAAGGAAGTCACCCAGGTCCTGCTTGCGAGTGGCGAGTCAGGCGAACTCGTGGTCGACAGCAGTGAGACGGTCGTTGTCCGCCGCCCAAGCGACCGAGAGCGGCTGTACCGGGCATCCGGATGCGAAGGTTCAGGCTCGCTCATCGAGATTGGCGGACCCGCCGAGTTGGTCATCCCCGACGGTGTCGTTGGGAACGTACCGGTCTCGTCGATGGCAACCAGTTGTTGGGCCGCCGACCGCCAGCTCGAAGATGGGTCAACGATCAGCGATGTGACCATCCTCAACGCAGCGAACGCTCGCGTCGTGTACGCCCGCACGGAGACGTCGTTCCTCGGCTCGATTGACGCGATCGGGGCTGACTACGACAGTCGAATCGCATTGATAAAGGTGCGAGGCGGAGAGCGAAAAGGAAGTTACGACTGTGGGCGCGGGTGGACCGGCGATGTTGTCATCGAACGGCCCAATGAGGCCGACGGTATCGGGCGCGTCGATGTCGAAGTTCTGACGGCAACACCGGCAACGAACGGCGGCACCAACGTGTTCTGGCGCTACGGAGTGTCGGGTCCCGCGGTTGGCCTCGGAGGCTCATTCTTCTATCGCTACTACCTAACCAACACCGCCAGCGGCGAGGTCGTTAGCGTTGGGCTATCTGGCGAAGACGACGCCGAACCCGTGCTGCTCGATTGCGCGAATCGAAACCTTGCCGTCACCCTTGGCTTCTTCGGCGAGAAGTACGTGGCAATCGTGGACCTCGCCACCGGCGAGCGCACCTTCGTGCTCGACACGTTCGTAGACAACGCAGCCGACTTCAACGAGAACTTTGGTTTCGACTGCAACGGAAGCTTCTGGTTCGAGGGGAACGAAGGCGTAGGTGCGCTCGCCGTCTCGAGCTGATCGTGGTACGCGTGCTTCAGGCAAAGCGCCGGTCTTGCGTTGAAGGCGAATCTAGTGATTGGGCGGGCGGCTGTGGTTGGGGCGAGGGTCTGGCTCGACGCCGGGGGATTGCAGAATCCGATCGGTAATGCGAGCGAGTTGGAGTACTTGGCTTCGAGTGAGCGGGTCAAACACGGCCCGGCGGACCTCCTCGACATGTCCAGGCGCTGCGGCTGCGAGGTTGTCGAACCCGAGGTCGGTGAGCGTTGCGAGCGTCGATCGTCCGTCCTCGGGGTCTGGACTGCGGGTGATCCAGCCAGCCTTCTCGAGTCGGGAAACGACCTGGGAGAGCCGGGGGAGCGAACCTTCTGTGCCGTTCGCGAGTTCGCTCATGCGAAGCGTTCGGTCGGGTGCTCCAGAAAGAATGACCATTACTTGGTAGTCGAAGTGGCTCATTCCCGAGTCCGTCCGAAGTTGACGATCGAGCGCAGCTGGAACCCGTAGCAGGACGGCCATCAGGCCGATCCACGCTGCGCGTTCGTCGTCGTCCAGCCATCGGGGTTCTTCGTTGTCTGTCATGTTCTAATTCTGTCGCTTGGGCGGTAATCGAGGTGGGAGCCGAAGCGGTAGCCCGAGCTCGACATCCAGCCCATGACGTTTTCCTCGTGATAGTGCCGTCCGCCGATATCGCCGTCGGCAGCTCCAGCAATGACAAGGCCCGGCATGAAGTGCTCCTCACGGGGATGGTTTACTCGTGCAAATGGGGCAGCCTCCCAGTCGAGGAGTCGATCAATTCGTTCTGCAGGGCTCACCGACACCATCGTCTCGGTCAGCCAGCCATCGAACGCTTTGGACTCAAGCCCCTTGTCGCGAGCTCGCATGTTGTGGAAGCTCGGAACGCCGCTGCCGATGAGAAGCACGTCTTCGTCGCGCAGCGGTGCGAGCGCACGGCCCAAGGCAACGTGTTCTGCGGGGTCGAGGCCGTGTCGAAGCGATAGTTGGATGATGGGAACGTCGGCGTCTGGATAGATCTTCACCATCGGTGCGTAGACCCCGTGGTCGTAGCCACGAGCAGCATCGGTACAAACGGCGATTTGGTTGTCGGTGAGGAGTTCAACCACGCGGCTTGAGACCTCGTAGTCGCCGAGCGCTGGATAGTTGATCTCGTAGGTGTGCTGCGGAAAGCCGTAGTAGTCGTAGATCATCGGGGGTGCCGCAGCTGTTTGGACGGTGAACTCGGGCTCTTCCCAGTGTGCCGAGATGATCACGACGGCGCGAGGTGTCCGGCCCACCTCCTCGGGGATCGCGGCGAGGGCGTCGCCAAGGAGCGCGAAGTTGACCGGCATGGCATCGGGACGTAGCCATGGCCATGGTCCGCCGCCATGACTTATGAAATAGGTTGGCAGTCGGTTCTGGGTCACGTGTCTCCTTCAGTCCTGGGCAATTTCTCTCTCGAGCGCTCCGTTAGAACGACTCAGCGCCGAAGCGCATGATGGCGACAAAGAGAGCGAGTCCGCCGAGTACCACTGCCGGAAGTGCCGCTGCGACGCCGTCGCCGCGGCGGAGGTGGACGACGGCTGCGCCGGCCATGGTGGCGGCGAGTCCGGCGGCCGCGGTTGGCGCGAGGAATTCTGCGATGCCGACTACCGGTGGGAGGATGAGGCCAATGCCCCCTGCGAGTTCGGCGGCGCCAATCGCCTTTACCTGTGATGCGGAGAAGTCATCGACCCACGGCATCTTCTCAAGAAGGTCGTCTTTTGCGGTCGTGAGTTTCATTGCTCCCGCTCCGGCAAAGCAGATGCCGAGAACCGAAGCGATGATCCAGAGAGCGATGTTCATTGTGTGTCCTTGGTCGGTGGGTGAATGGTCGGTGGGTGAATGGTTAAAGGTTTAACCATAAACATAACGAAGAATGGTTAAAGGCGCAACTAAAATCTCCCGAGTGAATCTCTTGCACGGTTGGCTGTGCAACAATCACGCCATGGCCACCGTGACGTTCGTTGTCGATTCTTCCCTCTCGGCTGATGCCGCGTTCGACCGCGTGGTCGACTTGTCACGAGTGACCGAATGGGACCGGGGCATTCGTGCCTCGTCGTTGGTGTATGGACAGGTCGGCGAAGTCGGGGCACGTTACGACGTCTCCGTTCGGGGCTTCGACGGCCAACCCGCCAGCGTCGACTACGAGTTGACCACCGTCGACCGCCCGGCCTCGTTCACCATTCGAGGATCGCACTCAGACTTCCAAGCCGACGACATCGTGACTATCGAGCCACACGGCGCCGGTAGCCGGCTGACCTATGAGGCGAGCCTGGTCCTTCTCGGCGACAACCCGCCGCTCGACGACGACCGCCTCGCAACCCTGTTCGCCGCGAACGTCGATGTCGCTCGCATTGGGCTCGAAGCGTTTCTTTCGCACGAAGACGTCGACGAGGGTCGCTCCTCCTGAGGGCTACGACGGAATAACCGGGATCACCACGCACGAAGGTCGTTCGTGGTCGTGGTAGAGCGACTGCTCAGCACGGGTGAAGCCGGTGTTCAGCCCTAAGGGCTCGCCGGTGTTGGGATTGACGTCGTAGTGCGGGAAGTTGCTGCTTGAGACATCGACGCGAATGCAATGTCCGGGCGCAAAGTAATTGCTCGTTGCTTGCAGCGATAGTGCAACCTCATAGATCTCACCGGGTTGCATAAACCTGGCGCGATCGAAACCATCGCGGTAGCGCATGCGCAAAATCGAATCGCCAAGGTTTAGGGCATAGCCGTTCGGGTAGTGCTCATTCGGTGGGTATTCGTCGATCAGCTTCACGGTGAAGTCTGTATCGACCGCCGTGGAGCTCACCCACAGGGTGCATGTGACGACACCGGTGACTTCGAGGCCAGCCTCGAGCGGAACTGTCCGAAAGACGATGACGTCGGCGCGATCCTCAAGCGGCGCTGGGGTCGAACGGTCGCCCGACATCGTGCCGCTCATCTGGTCGTAGCCCCCACCTTCGAGGAACCCGGACGTTCCGTAGTTTGTGAAATTGCCGCCTACCGTCGGCACCGGATCGGTGGGGTCGAAGGTATACGTCGTGGGCCCCTCATCGGCGTCGGGCGACGACTCCGACAGCGAACCGTCAGCGTGAAGATGCAGGGTTGTATCTACAGCGCGAGCAAGTGGCCACTCGTACTCGTCGCGCCAACGGCCGCCGTGCAGCAACCGGCCAGCGCGGTCCTTCGTACCGGGGCCACCGCCCATCACGAAGAGCTGGATTGGGGCTTCGTCATCGAGCCCCGTCGAGAGTCCCTTGAGGTGCTGATCGAACCAGCGCAGCCGCAAGCTGTTGTTATCTTCGAGCGCAGCTTCGGCGCCGAACTCGACGTTGCCAGCGACCGACTGGGTGAACATGTCGCCACCGTGCAGCCACGTGCCGATGACGAGCTTCTTCGGCGTGCGGTGACGCTTCTTCAGCTGTTCGTACTTCCACAAGGTCGCCGTGATGTGATGGCCAAACCACGACGTTTCGAGCAGCAGCGGAATGTCGGGGTAGTCGTCGATGAACTCCTCGATGCTCAGACCCGGGCCGATCCAGTAGTCGGTGTACTCCGACGTGGTGAGCATGTCGAAGAACCATTGTTCATAGTCCGGAGTGAGGCTGAGCGGCGTCTCGCCCTTGGTGATGGCCTGATGCCCGAGCCATTCGGTGAGCGATGCCCACATGGCGTCGAGACCATGCTGAACCACTGGGTCTTCGGCAGCTTGCTTCGATGCCCGAGCCATGAAGACCACGTATTGAAACGCTATGCCGTACTCGCAGGCTCCGCCGTGTCGCATCGTCTGGCGGAAGTAGTTGTACGGGCCATCGAAGAGAGCCTGAGTTGCAAGCTTGGGCGGCTGGCGAACTGCCAGCGCCTGTTGAGTTGCCGTCGTGTAGCTGATGCCAAGGGTGGCGATGTTGCCGCACCAGTCCTGCGCAGCGAGCCACTCCATCGTCGTCAGGCCGTCGTCGGCCTCATTGCGCAAGAACGCAAACTCGCCTTCCGAGGTGTACCGGCCGCGCACGTCTTGAACCACTGCGACGTAGCCGCGCTTTGCAAAGAACCGGCTGTTCGCCGAGTACACGACGCGGCCTTTGTCGTACGGAGAGCGTTCCAGCAACACTGGCCACGTTCCGGTGAGCTGCTCGCCGCCAAGTGCAGGAAAGTAGATGTCGGCAAACAAGGTCGCGCCATCGGCCATCGTGATGGGGACGTCTCGTTGGATGACAACGTCGTACTCCTGGGCTGACCCTTCGTGCCGATCTGGATGATTTGCCATCTAGAAACCGCTCATCAATCGAGTTGCGCCAACGCCACGGTCGACGGTCAGATCAATGCCGCTAATAAAGCTCGAGCTCAGCTCGTCGGCGAGGAACAGAATCGCCGGTGCCATCTCCTCGGGTTGGGCGATCCGTCCGGCTGACTCGATCGCCTTGTCGATTGCTGCTGCGCCGACGCCTGCCACAAAGTCGGCGGCGATTGGGGTGTCTGTCACGCTCGGGCTCACGCTGTTCATCCGAACACCGTTTGCAACCGCCGATCCCGATCGTTGATACGTGTAGTAGCAGACGGCTTCCTTGGACAACGCGTAGCCATCGCCGACCACGTCGCTGTTCGCAGCAACCCATGCCATGGTTTCGTCGAACGACTCGATGGTGAGCAACTCGGCGAGCGCGGGCTGTCGCTCGTGCCAGTTCCGCGCCGCTGTGGACGCCACATGAACAACGGCACTGCCCTTCGGCATTGTCTCCATGAGCTTCTCGGTAAGCATCCGTAGCCCAAACCAATTCACGGCCATGATCTGGGCCGGAGTGAAACGGCCTCCATTAGGCAAGCCAGCACAGTTGATCAGCGCATCGATGCTGTCGGGTAACCGCCCGACCAGTTCGTCGATCGAGTCCGGCTTGCCGAGGTCGGCCCGGTAGCTCGCATAGGGGCCGGGGTCGATTGGGGCCAGATCGATTGCGTGAACGTCCGCACCCGTCTCGCTCAGAAGTTTGAGTGTGGCAGCGCCGATCCCGCTCGCAGCGCCAGTGAGCGCAATCGTTTTGCCAGCAAAGCGAAGAAGGTCGTGCATCCTCCATCATCTCACAGGTCGGCGGGCACGAGGCCGGTCGTCTGTAGGGTCTGTTGGTGAATCGTGTCCGGTCCGAACGTGCGGTGATCAGCTACCTCGCGTTTATGGGGGTCCTGCTGGCCACCGGCATCGACATTGCCCTACCCGCGTTTGACGCGATCGAGGAGGGCTTTGATCGAACAGGGAACACCTCGCTCGTCATCACGCTCTACATCGTCGGTATGGCGCTTGGGCAGTTGGTCTATGGCCCGCTCGCCGACCGCTTCGGCCGACAGCCGGCCATTCTTGGCGGTCTCGCACTCTATGCATTGGGTGCGGTTCTCTCTGCGCTCGCCCCGTCCTTTGGGTTCTTGCTCGTGTCTCGGCTGCTGTGGGGCTTGGGCGCTGCCGCCCCTGCAGGTCTGCGAACCGCGATCGCCCGAGACCTGTACTCGGGTGATGCTATGGCTCGCGTCACCACCATCATGATGGCGGTATTTCTCCTCGGGCCAATCTTCATCCCGCTGCTCGGTGACCTGATGATCAGCGTGGCTCCCTGGCAGAGCATCTTCTGGTTCGCAGCGCTGCTCGCCATCGCCGGAGCGTTCTGGACCGTTCGTTTCGGCGAGACATTGCCCGAGGAGAATCGTCGGTCCCTTGACTACTCGTCGCTCGTCATTGCGCTGAAGCAGATCGGCCGCACTCGGGTGACGCTCGGGCACATGATCGCCAACGTGTTCTTCTCCGGAGCGTTCTTCATCTTTCTTGGGAGTTCGCAGCCGGTCTTCGACCAGGTCTTTGATCGGTCCTCGCAATTCGCACGTCTCTTTGCGCTTATTGGTGCACTGACCATTCCGCCCCTGCTGCTGAACAACACACTGATCGGGCGGTTCGGGGCCCGACGAATGTCGATGCTCGCTGGCACTGCAGCGGTGGTGTTGTCGGTCGGGGCTGCCCTCGGGATCCTGGTCTTGGACGTTCAACCCGCGTTCTGGCTGTGGTTTGTGTGGCTTGCGCTCACGTCGAGCATGATCACGGTCGCCTCTCCAGCGCTCAGCGCACTCGCCCTTGAGCCAATGGGGGAGCTAGCGGGAACAGCGTCATCGCTGCTGTACTTTTCGGGCTTTGCGTTCGGTGCAGGACTCGCCGCCATATTCGACGCGCAAATCGACAACACCGTGACGCCAATGGTGTTGGGCTTCGCGATCTATACGAGCGTTGGGCTGATCTCGATGTGGTGGGCGGGGACTGCTCGACGGCCCATCGACCACTCGTCGTAGCCGTCGTTGCGCATTACGCCCGGATGTACTCGTCGGGGATCTTGTCGACGATCGATTCGTGGAGCTCAGGGAGCTTCGACCAATGCAGCCCCTGTCGGTAGTGGTGGGCCGTGTGATACCCGAGGTTGCCGGTCAGGATGTTGCGAATTCGGTGGGTGTAGTTATGCGACGCCAACATGTGATCCTGGGTATCGAGCCCGGAGTGGTGGTGGTAGGTCGCAGCGATTGTGATGACGAGCGAGGTGATCATCGGAAGCACGAAGAGAAGTAGCCCACTCAGCGGTTTGATGGCGACGAGCGTCGCGACGATAGCCAGGGTCAGTAGTCCGTAACCGACGAACGCTCGTTGCAGACGCGGATGATTGCGGCCCACGACATAGGCACGCTGATACGAGGTCAGCGCCGTGATCGCCGTGTACCCGATGTATCCATAAGGCTGGCCGGAACGGCGTCGCCATCGGCTCTCGTCCTTGTCCTGGTCGAGGTAGTTCTTGTGATGTCCATGAACGTGGTGAAGCGTCCACGCATGCGTCGTGGCACCAGTGTGCAGCGCGAACGACATCTCGAGCAGCCGGTTGAGTCGCTTTGAGTAGAACATTGGCACGTGCTGATGGTGATGATTCCATGCGCTGACGATCGCCTTCACGGGAATCATTGCCAACCAGTAGAGAACGATCAACCAGACCCGGTCGACGGCAAAGAACACGGCGAGGTCGAGCACCGTGAGCGAGAAGAACACGGTCACTGGTAGGCGGTCTGCTTTGTATTTTAGAATCTTCACAGCGAGTCCTCGGGAGAAAAGCAGCCTTGAGCGTAGCTACCGCCATGCGGACCGCTCGGTTACCGCAAGGTCACTTCGGGGCGGCCCTCCACCAGGACGTGACCTTGAGCGGATCTGTTAGATAAGCCAGGATCTGCGCTCAGAGGGTGGTCTTGACGAAGTCTTGAGGTTCACTTGCGATCCCGTTGAGTTCCCCCGCCGTTAAGGCCCTGTGCGATTCAACAAAAGTTCACCAATATCGACTACTGGCCAGCCTCACCGTTTCAGAGAACCTGCCGTGAGAGGGCCAAAGTCCCTACCAGAATCGCCGCAATTGCGAAATAGTCAACGCATGAAACCAGCCCCTGAGCGCACGACATCGCTGAGCTTTCTCGCGGCGTCATTGGTTATTGCAACACTCTCGCTGTCGATCGTCGGAGCGTTCTCTGCGCAACCAGTAAGTGCAAGCCCACTCGCATCCGCGGTGATAGCGAACGAGGATCTCGCCGAAGAGGACGTTGTTGCCGTGACGACGACGAACGTCGTTGCAGTCGCGCCTTCGTCATCTACCTCGACGTCATCTACCTCGACGTCATCGACCTCGACGTCATCTACCTCGACCTCGACGACAGTCGCCCTGGCCGCTAGCAAGACCACGCCAACAACGGCAGCAGCGACGACTCTTCCAGCCATAGCTGCTGCCGACGGCCACAAACATGAGGGACGTGCCCAGCTCGACGTCGAGGCAGACAGTGAGACTGAAGTACCGCAGGATCGGTCACTGTCGGTTCCCGAACCTACGCAGGCCATCGAGAAGTGCACCATTCCGATCGCCGCCGAATCGACGCTTCGCAGCGCAACGAGCAACGCGCTCAACGCGCTGAACGCCGAACTCGTCCATGTCCGGTTAGTACTGGCGACCTCTGGAACCGTGACCATTGGTTTCGGCGGTGAATGGCCAGCCGACGTCGCAGCGCTTGGCTGGACCGACCCATCGAAGCGTTCGATCCTGATCAACCCGAATCACCCCGGCTCGACGATGGAGCCAGCGCTCGCGGAGGTCATCGCTCACGAGCTCGGACACGTACTCATCGGTGCCGCCCATGTGAGCGATGGAACGATCCTCGACCCGAGCCTCGATGGCCAAATTCGTATCGGTGATGCCGATCGGGATGCCCTCGGTTCCTGTACCTGCGAGACCTTGGGCTTTTGAGCGGCGAGCCCAACCCCGCCCGCCGCTCGACAAGCTTCGCTATGGCAGCGGGGCCGGTGGAGGTCCGAGGATGGAGATCTTGTGCTCAGCCCCCACCTTGGCAACCTGCCCGCCGTCGATCTCAACGGGTTCGGGGAGCACGGCCTCATCGGCTGGTACCGAAAGGGTTTCAACGAACTGATCGAACAAGGGTGTACCCGTCTCCGAAGAGGTCACCGAAACCGATCGCGCCGTCTCGGACAAAACCTGAAACGTATGCGGCACCCGGCGAGGCAGGTAGGCCATTCCGCCTGCTCCGGCGGTGAATTCGTTATCACCGCTCCGAAAGGCGATTTCGCCGTCGAGCACGATGAGCAGCTCGTCTTCGTCGTCGTGTTGATGGAGCGGCGGGCCAAAGCCCTTGGGCGCCACGAACTCGACCACCGAGAGCAACGAACCGTCGCCGGAGCGGACCTTGGTGGTGGCGAGATGATTGAGAAAGTGACCGTGTTCGCCTTCGCCCATTTCTAGGGCATATGGCGAATCGGTCGATGGGAGTGTGCGTGTGTTGTTCATGGCAACATTCTTGGCCACGACCCTTTGGGAATCCTTAAGGTCTCGCTAGGTGCTTTCGGTGAACGGGCCAACCTCGACGTCGAGTTCGGCCATGGCAGAGGCGTAGCTCGCGTGAGCCCGCCTTGCTTCGCCCCTTTGCTGTGACGCAACGAGCGCGTCGATCAACAGCAGATGTGCGGTCTCGTCAAAGGGATCTATAGCGATGAGCTGTCGGGCGTATGCGCCAGCGTCGTCGTAGCGCTCATCCTCGAACGCAGCCGCAGCGAGTGTCTTGGCTGCATCGATGAACCGCGCCCGCGCTTCGTTGTGCACACCGACGGGCCAATCTTCGTACTGGTCCTCGGGTAAGAACGGTCGGTAGCTCGACGCGATTCGTTCGAGGTCGGTTTCGCGCATGAAGGCTTCGAGGTCGACATCGACATGATCGAGGTCGAGGCGGACGGTCTCGCGGTCGGCAATGACACCGCCTCCGAGCACACGGCGCACGGCGGAGAGGTGCACCGAGAGTCGTGCGCCCAGCTTGCCCATGTCGGTTTCGTCCGGCCACAACTGCTCGATCAAGAGCTCGCGAGGCACTGGCCAACCTCGGGCTGCTACGAGCCGCTTGCAGAGCTGGCGAGCGAGACGGCTTCCCCATTCCGACGCCGTTACCTCGGCGTCGTCCGCGATGACCGCGAATCGTCCGAGCGACACGATTTTGGGCGTTCCCAGAGGTCGTGGCCGCGGCCGGTCCTTTACCGTTCCAGTGACGAATCGTTCGAGGTCGGAAAGCCATTCCTCGGTGTCGCCCGCGTACGGGAAGTGATCGTTGCCCTCGTACTCGATCAGCTGTGCGTCCGGTATGCCTGCCGCAGCCTCGCGGGCCAACTCGACCGGGACGATTGGATCGTCGGTGCGGTGCATGATCAAGGTCGGCACGGTGATGTCACCGAGCACGCCACGCACGTCCATGACAAACATGAGATCGATGAGGTCGCGAAGTGAGTCCGAGGTTGCGGACAACCGCTCGTAACGTCGATGCCAGGCAACAAACTCCTCATCGTCGGCCAGGCTGGGGGCGAAGCGTTCGGCGATTTCGGACTCAGCAGTACCCCAAATGTCGGCCATGTAGTAGCGGCGCTCGGGTTGCTGAGCGTCGATCTCCAACGTTTCGTCTGGCAGCGTGCGTGCTCCCGAATGATGCAGGGTCAGGCTGAGGACACGATCGGGGTACGTGGCCGCGAACAGGATCGCCATCGGGCCGCCTTCGGAGGTTCCGAGGAGGTGCGCCTGGTCGAGGCCGACGTGGTCCATCACGGCACGGAGATCATCGACCCGCTCATCGATTCCCGGTATCGGACTGGATCTGTCGGAGGCACCGGTGCCGCGCTTGTCGAAGATCACGAACCGAGCAAAGCTCCCGAAGCGTTCGAGCATCGCACGAACCAACGGTTGCTCCCATGCTGCTTCGATGTTCTGGGCCATGGGCGGTATTGCCACGATGGTCTGTTCGCCGTCGCCAAATATTTGGTATGCGATGCGGGCGCCGTTGCTGTTAGCGAACTGAATATCGGGAACATCGAGATGCATTGCCAACGGACTTTAGCCGGAGCACAAGGTGGCCGAGCTCGCGATTAGATCTCCGGGTCGACAAACACCGGAGGGCGCTTCTCGAAGTAGGCAGTGATCGCCTCGACCTGGTTCGGGCGTCCGATCAACGCTCCGATCTCGGCTCGCTCGGCGGCGAAGCCCGCCGCGTCATCGAGCTGTGCTGCTCGGTTGGCCAAACGTTTTCCCGCCTGAATTGCATGGGGCGACTTGCTCGCAATGTCGTGAGCGAGGGCCAATGCGTCGGCGTGGGGGTCGTCGGACAACCGAGTAGCAAGGCCGAGCTGAACAGCCTCGGGACCGTGGACCATCCGTCCGGTCCAGATGAGTTCCTTCGCAACGTCAACGCCAACGACCTCCGACAGACGGCGGGTCCCGGTCATGTCGGGGATGATGCCCCAGCGGATTTCCAGCACCGACATACGAGCGTCGGGTGCGATGATCCGAATGTCGGAGCCGAGGGCAAGCTGAATGCCCGCTCCCAACGCAACGCCGGTGATCGCCGCGATAACGGGAACGCGCAATGTGGAGAATCCGTAGACGGCCTGCTGGGCCCGATGGGTGATCTGCCCAGCGGCGATATCGCCGAGTGTCGTGGCGGAGGGGTCTCCGCCTTCGCCCTGCGAGGCCATCGACTCGAAGCCGCTGAAGTCGAGCCCGGCGCAGAACGTTCCCTCGCCGGACAGCACCACGGCTCGAATGGACCCATTGGAGCGGAGCTCTTCGGCCCGGGCGAGAAGCGCGTCGAACATCTCGCCGTCGAGAGCGTTCATCTTGTCGGCGCGATTCAGGCGGACATCGGCAACGCCGCCTTCGATCGTGACGGTGATTCGTTCGTTGTTGGCCATGGCTCAGGCTATGACGCCAACGGGACCGGCGTCGAACTCTCCCTGTCCGCATTGGACCCCGTAAAGTCCTGGCGTGAGCGCAATCCCGTACACCAACGACCTCGACACCCTCCGCAACTGGGTGGGCCGAACCACCGAGAGTGAAGACGTCGTGTCGCCCGTGGCGTGTCAAAAGTTGGCCAACACCCTCGGGCGAGATGCAATGCTCGAGGTGGGCGACGTACTGCCGCCGTTGTGGCACTTCATCAACCATGTCGACGTGGTCCCGATGGGCGACGTAGGCCACGACGGTCATCCCCAACGCGGTGGGTTTCTGCCTCCGGTCGCGCTGCCTCGTCGAATGTGGGCGGGAGGCCGGCTCACCTTCCACGGCGATCTCTTGGTGGGTGACACGGTGACCAAGCGGTCGACGGTGGAGGGCGTCGAGATGAAGGAGGGGCGAAGCGGTTCGCTGTGCTTTGTCTCGGTGCGACACGAGTTGTCTGTGGGCGGCGAGCTTCGAATCACCGAAGAACAAGACCTGGTGTACCGCGACGACCCAGCGCCCGATGCCCCAAAGCCAACGCCAAGGCCAGCTCCCGACGACGCCGACTTCACCGCGACGGTTACGCCGTCGGAGGTCATGTTGTTTCGCTACTCGGCCCTCACGTTCAACGGGCATCGCATCCATTACGACCGCGACTATGCGAGGGATGTCGAGGGGTACCCGAACCTCGTTTTCCACGGTCCACTCACCGCAACCTTGCTCGCAAACATGGCAGCACTCGAAACCGGGGAGCGCCTGGCGAGCTTCTCTTTTCGCGGCATGGCC
>CALBVK010000222.1 GCA_937969345.1 uncultured Acidimicrobiales bacterium | reverse complement strand
GGATCTCGCCCCGCTTCAACATGTCGACCTTCGCCGGATCAATATCCGCGCACAACACGTCATGACCCAACTGTGCAAAACACGCACCCGTCGTAAGCCCTACATAACCAGTTCCAACCACCGCAATACGCGACGTCGACTGGATCTCGGTAACTGCCATTGAATATGAATTCCTTCGCTCAGCCGCCCGTTGGCCCGCATAGTGCGTTTGCCGGCGGTCTCCCTCGCAATACAAGAGTAGAAGGGGGACTTTCGGCGGTCGCTGGGTCCTTTGGCACATCGGTATTTTCGAGTGCAGAAGTTGAGGGTAAATCCTCTTGTTCACTTGGCGCAAAAGAAGACGGCGGTGCTAGGGCCGCCTCAGAGGTGGTCGTCGGAGCCGAAGTTGTTGAAGATTCAACGGTTATAGCCTGTCGAACCGCTAGATCGAGGCCCGGTGCGATATCGGACACAGGGCGGGGAAACTGGCGAATTCCGGCGAAATCGTTCCCGACGTCGAGTGAGAGCGATCGTCCTGGCGCGACCTCGAGCTGGGGCACCCCTTCCAAATACCGGGCAAGAAGCAACGCCGAGTCGCGGTCGGCCGGATCGAACCGGACGGTCGTTGCGATCGATCCACCGTCGCCGTCGATACGGGCTGCGGCGAATCCGCGCTCGACGAGTTGTTCGGCTTGGCGGTCGCTGCTGGATCGAACGTCGACCGAAATTTCCTCCGGCTGGATGCCATCGGACTGACCTTGGAACCGGGCCAAAAGCTCTTGGGCTTCATCGGCGACCAGTGCTTCGCCCAGGTATCGGCCATCTTCGGAGAACTCGGCGGCCACTGGCATCGTCGAGACCTCCAGCGCCTCGGTGTCATAGTCAGCAAATGCCGAAGCGAGGTCCAACATGTCACCTGGGGTCAGCGCCTCGTCGAGCTGGACCGCTTGCGAACCAGCATCGATGAAGTCGCTAATCCGGCTGATATCGGACCGCCCAACCGCGAGCACCTGCTCCAGAGCGAGGACCATGAACTCCTGCTGCCGCTCGATACGTGCCAAGTCGGGCGACGTTGCTTCGAGGGAAACCCACTCGCCATCGATCTCCTCTTCGAGGTTTCGAGCCCGAACGTAGGCGAGGGACTCCGACCCGTTGAGCGACCAACAGCCAGCATCGCCAATCCGTAGGCCGGATCCGACGTCTCGGGTGGGATAGGGGAAGTAGACGGGAACACCGCCCACGATCTCGACCACCTCGGCAAACCCCGCAAAGTCGGCGACGACGAAGTGGTTTACGGGGATCGAAAAATTGAGATCGATCGCGCTGATCAAGGCCCCGATGCCGCCAACGGCCTGGGTTGCATTGATTCGGGTCACGGCGCCGCCGGGAACTTCCACGATGAGATCTCTCGGCAAGGACAACGCCGACGCTGTCCCGGTGGCAGGATCGAGCCGAAGCAACAAGATGGTGTCAGGCCGTACGATCCCACGAGCCTCGTCCTCGGTTTCACGACCGGAGCGAACAGGATCGTCGGGATCGAGCCCCTCGCTGCTGTCGACGCCGACCAGCAGGATGTTCACCGGGTCGCCGGTACCGCCGCTCTGGGCAAGGACATCGGGGCCAACGCTTATGCGGGGCAAATCAGCGAGCACGGTTCTTGCTTCCCAAAAGAACTGCGCAGCGAGAAAGAACGCTCCGGCGACCAGGATGCCGGAGAGCAGCAGCAACCGCTGAGGCCAGGTTCGGCGTGGACGTCCTCGAAACCCGGTGCGGGGGAACGGGCGCGTTGATGAGGCGGTCATTTCACGGACAACGGTAGTCCGCCGGTGCGCCGAGAATCAGCCATCTCCATGCGAGGCGGGTCGCAGGTGTACGACATCGCCAACATCGATCCGTCGCTGGACCCCTTCGACGTCCAAGAGCAAAGCTCCGGACGGATCGATATCGGTCGCGATTCCGGCGGTGAACGACCCGTCGCTGTTCTCGATCCGGACCGCACTCCCGATGGTGAGACACCGTTCGCGGTACCGCTGGTGCAGCGCGTTCGGGCCGCTGGATTCGATGCTGGTGAGCTCGCTGTCGAAGCGGGCGATCAACGCCTGCGCCAGCTTCCACCGATCGACCGGCTCGTCCCCGAGGCGATCGAGGCTCGTCGCCGCGTCGAGTCCGTCCTGGCCAAGTGGCGGCCAACTGACATTGCAGCCGAGGCCGACGACAACTCCCGCGAGTTCGGATCCGTCGAGCACGGTATTGCCGAGCATGCCGCCGAGCTTCTGGCCCGAGGACACGACGAGATCGTTCGGCCACTTCAGTCCAACTCTCCGACCAACAGCGGTCGATGCGTCGACCGCGGCAACGCCAAGCGCGGTCGGAACCAGATGTGCCGTCGAGGTCGACGTCCACGGCACATAGAACGAGATGAGCAATCCGCCGCCGGGTTCCATGTCCCAGCGTCGGTCTCGCCGACCGCGCCCTGCGGTCTGCAGATCGGTGAATCGCACCCTTGGCTGACCGAAGTCGCTCTGGGCCTGACGGGTCAGGTCGTCGTTCGTCGAACCCGTCTCGGGAACCCACACCACGTCGAAAAACCGTCCAGCGGCGAGCCCTGCTACGTCCATCGTCAGAGTGTGTCTCGAATGTCTCAGCCTGCCAACTCCCTCATCAACTCCTCGGTCGACTAAAAAGCGAGGATGCTTTCTAACGTCTTGGTTGCCAACCGCGGAGAAATTGCTGTTCGAGTCATTCGCGCATGCAAGGAACTCGGCATCACGACAACCGCCGTCTATTCAGAACTCGACCGCGATGCGCTCCATGTCCGTCTCGCCGACCAGGCGTACGCCCTCGGGGGTCAGACCGCAGCCGAGAGCTATCTCAACACCGAGCGGATGCTTGAGATCATCGCTGAGAGCGGCGCTGACGGTGTCCATCCGGGATATGGGTTCTTCTCCGAGAACGCCGACTTTGCCCGAGCCATCACCGAGATGGGCGTCGCGTTCATTGGCCCTCCCCCGGCGGCTATCGAGGTCATGGGCGACAAGATCTCGGCGCGTGAGGCCGCCGAGAAGGTCGGAGTGTTCGGGGTGCCCGGCACGACCGAACTCATTACCGATCCAGCGCAGGTGCTGGCGTTTGGCGAAGACAAAGGCTGGCCGGTCGCCATCAAGGCCGCGTACGGCGGTGGCGGTCGAGGCATGAAAGTCGTTGCAGGGCCAGACGAGGTTGAGGCGGCGATCGAATCCGCTCAACGCGAGGCGCTCGCCTACTTCGGCCGCGACGAGATCTACATGGAGCGGTACCTGTCGAACCCTCGCCACGTCGAGGTGCAGATCATCGCCGACACCCATGGCAATTGCCTGTCGCTTGGCACCCGCGACTGCTCGGCGCAGCGTCGCCACCAAAAGCTGATCGAGGAGGCCCCAGCACCCGGGATCGATCCGGAGATTCTCGACGCGATGAGCCAAGCGGCGATCGACGTTGCGGTCGGCTGCGACTACACGAACGCCGGCACGGTCGAGTTTCTCTACGAGGACGGCGAGTTCTTCTACCTCGAGATGAATACTCGGCTACAGGTCGAACACCCCGTCTCTGAGCTGGTCACGGGCATCGACCTCGTCGAACAGCAGATCCGTGTGGCCTCGGGCGAAGAACTCTCGTTCAGCCAAGACGACATCGAGATTCGCGGTCACGCGATCGAAATCCGCATCAACGCCGAAGACCCCGCCGAAGGTGCGTTCCTGCCGTCGCCCGGCCCAATCACTCGGCTCGACTCTCCCGATGGGTTCGGGACTCGCTTCGACACCGGCTACAACGCGGGCGACGAGATCAGCCAGTTCTACGACAACCTCGTCGGCAAGCTCTGCGTCTGGGGTCGTGATCGTGACACCGCCATTCGCCGAGCGCTTCGTGCTCTCGATGAGCTGGTGATCGAAGGCGTTGCAACCACCATTCCCGCCGACATCGCGATTCTCGAAGCAGCCGAGTTCCAGGCCAACACCCATTCGACCAACTGGGTCGAAAATGGCCTAGACCTCACCGGCGTCAAGTACTCGGGCGCTCCGTCGGCGGCGTCAGACGACGAGCCGCTCGTCGAAAAGCACGTCCCCGTCGAGGTCAACGGCCGTCGTTACGACGTCAAAATGTGGGTGCCCGAAACGGCCGGGGTAGCAGCCGCACCAGCACGCAAGAAGCGTTCCGCTAGTGCGTCCTCCAGCGGCGGAGGCGGCGGCAACGGCGTCATCGAAGCGCCGATGCAGGGAACGATCGTCGGTGTCAAGGTAGCTGTCGGCGACACGGTATCGGCGGGCGATGATGTTGTCGTGCTCGAGGCAATGAAGATGGAAAATTCGATCTCAGCCGACATCGACGGAACCGTCGCCGAGGTCTCGGTGGCTGTCGGCGACAGCGTCGGAGCAGGCGACCTGCTCGTCAAGATCGAAGCCAGCTAGCACCCTTCGATCAACTTCGGGGTCAGACCCCAGAGTTGATCGAGCGGTCGTTACTCGGCGGCTTCGATGAGGGTTTCGCTCAGCGTTGGGTGAACGAAGAGCGTTTCGGCGAGGTCCGTGACCGTCAGCTGATTCTGTACGCAGAGCGCAATGATCGAGATCAGCTCCGCCGCGTGTCGTCCAACGATCGATCCCCCGAGCACTACCCCGGTCGCTGGATCCGAAATCAGCTTGACGAACCCACGTGGGTCATCGTTGATCAGCGCTTTGGCCGATGCCGAGAACGGCACCTTTGTCACACGTACCTTGCGCCCATGGGCGAATGCCTCGGCCTGAGAAACACCGACGTCGGCGATCTCTGGCTCGGTGAAGATTGCCGACGCAGCTTTGCTATAGCTGATGTAGCGATGGTCTTGATCGTTCGTCTTGCCCATCATGTGTTCGGCGATCTTGCGACCCTGCATGGTCGCTACCGACGACAGTGGCAGCTTGCCCGAGAGGTCACCAGCGGCATAGATGTGTGGCACGTTCGACTGGCCGAAGTCGTTGATGGGGATAAAGCCCCACTCGTGTTCGACGCCTGCGGCCTCGAGGTTCAACATGTCCGAGTTCGGAATCGAACCAATAGCCAACAGCGCGTGAGAGCTCTCGATAATGCGACCGTCATCGCACTTGACGACAACGGTGTCCCCTTCGCGCTCGATGCTGGTCGACCGAGCGCCCTTCAACAGCTTCACGCCGCGATCGATGAAGTTCTGTTCGAGCTCGTATGCGACTTCGGGGTCCTTGTCCGGGAGCACGTGCTGTCGACTAACGATCAGGGTGACCTTCGAGCCGAGCGAGCTGAACATATGGACGAATTCCACACCGGTCACACCGGAACCAACAACGGTGAGGTGCTCGGGAATCTCCGGTGGCGGGTAGGCGTGGCGGGTCGTCAGGATCCGCTCGCCATCGGGATGACACCACTCGGGAACTCGGGGGCGACTGCCCGTGGAGAGCATGATTGCGTCGGCCTCGATGACTTCGACGACGCCATCTTCGAGTGTTACTTCGACCTCATGGGTACCAACCAATTTGCCGGTGCCGCACATGATCCGCACGTTCTGGCTCTTGAGCAGCTCGTTGTTCGAGGTCTCGAGGTGGCTCGTGATGCTCGCGAGACGGTCCGAAAGATTGAGCGTGTCGATGTGCGGGTTGACCGTCTCAAGCCCCATACCCTCGCTGCGTTCAAGGAACGACAGCGCGCCGCCGGTGGCGATCATTGCCTTGGAGGGGATGCAATCCCACAGGTGCGCGGCCCCGCCGATCACGTCACGTTCGACGAGGACGACGTCGGCGCCGAGTCGGGCAGCATGGGTGGCAGCAGCAACGCCCGCGGGCCCACCACCGATAACAACGAAACGCATAGCCATAGCGCGAAAGACTACCCCTGCCCCACCACGTATTGGGGGTCTTGGCCTACTACGATCTGACCTCGTGACGAGTCTTGCTGCGCCTCTCTACATCGTGACCGGCGTCTTGATCCTCGCTGGCGCCGCAAAGGTGCGCTCCCCGTCCCCGACGGCGACAGCTCTTCGCGAGCTGAAGATCCCCAGACCGCTCCTGATGGCACGGTTCATGGGTGCGGCAGAGATCGTGCTCGGTATCGCCGCGATCGCCACCGGAGCGGCCGTCCTGTGGGCCCTGATCGCACTTGCGTACGCCTCGTTCACCATCTTCATCCTGTGGGCACTCGGCGGCAAGAACGCGGTCGGTTCGTGCGGGTGCTTCGGACACGAGGACACCCCACCAACGCCAGGCCATGCGGCCTTCAACGCCGCCGCAGCAGCGATTGCTGGACTCGCGGTCGCAAGTCCGGTTCGTCTTGGTGACTTCGACGGTTCATGGTTCGAAGCGCTCGTCGCAACCGCTCTCATCGCAACCGCGGTCGCTCTCGTCATCGCGGCGCTCACCTCGCTCCCTCGCACGCTCGCACTCGCCCGGGGCACGGCGGCCCCAATCGTCCCAACGTTCTCCATCGAGAACGCCGCTCCCTCCCCACAAGGACAATCATGACCGTTCGACTCGTCGATCGAGCCGGAACCGCAATCGCCACCCGCACGTCGCGTCGTGGGTTTATCACCAAGACCGCGCTCGCCGGCAGTGCACTAGCCACCGTCCCCACTGCGTATGTCCTCAAGCCAGGCACCGCCTACGCGGCGATATGTCGTTGCAACAACCAGGACTGCGAATGTGGCTCGACCTGCTGTGACGGCTACACCGAGTTCTGCTGCACGATGACCGGGGAGAACACCTGCCCGACCGACACCGTGCCCGCCGGCTGGTGGAAGGTCGACGGGTCATCGTTCTGCACGGCGAGCGGCGCACCCGGTCCTCGCTACTACCTCGACTGCAACGCCATCCCTGCCGGTCCATGCGGCCCGGGTGGTGTCACCCGCCTCACCGACCAGTGCGACTGCTCCTGTGCCGATGGCAACTGCGGAAATCGCAAGGCGTGCTGCACGGCGTTCCGATACGGCCAGTGCAACCAGTCGATTTCGTGCCTCGGTCCAATCGTGTGCCGCGTCGTCACCTGCACCCCGCCATGGCGTTTCGACCCAACGTGCACCACGGCGACCGCCACCGACAACAACACCCGTTGGCACAACCGGCCATGCCTCGAGCGCCCCACTCCTCAGCGCGGTGCCCTTCCAGCGACGTTCCACAACGGCTCGTGGACGCTCGCCTACTCCATTGGCGATGAGGGAGAGGTCGAAACGGTCACCTTCGGTTTCGGCCAACCCGGCGACATCCCGGTCATGGGCGACTGGAACGGCGACGGCACCTGGACCGTCGGCGTGGTTCGCGGCAACCAGTGGCTCCTTCGCAATGAGAACTCATCAGGTCCCGCCGATTACAACTTCACCTTCGGTAACCCCGGCGATATCCCCGTCGTTGGCGACTGGAATGGCAATGGCGTGTTCGGTATCGGCATGCGCGAAGCAAACCTGCGCCGCTGGCATCTCCGCGAAACAGCGTCACCCGGCGACGACGATCGCACCTTTTGGTTCGGTCGCAAGTCCGACATCCCACTCGCGGGCGATTGGAACGGCGATGGCCGGTTCGGCATTGGCGTTATTCGCAAGCGAGCCCGCTTCCTTCGACCGAGCACCCGTTGGCTGCTTCGCACCGCAGCGAACCAAGGCTCACCGAACATTCGTGTCTGGTGGGGTTCCTACAACCCCAAGTACGTCGTTGGCGACTGGCGTAAAGACGGCAGCACCCGCCTCGGGATGGTCCGCGCCGGAGGCAACTGGCAGCTTCGCGGTGGCCTCACCGCGCACTTCCAATTCGGACACCCCGACGCCATTCCGCTTACCTGGCAAGCCGGTGAATGGACTCCGGGGTCGCTGCCGTAATGGTCATTCTCGTCAGCGCACTCACCGTCGTGGTGCTCCTGCTCACCATCGTCGTGCTCGGCCTACTTCGCAGCCACGGCGAAATGCTCCGTGCCTTCAACGAACTCGGTGTCACCTTTGGCCATGACGGAGCGGACACAACCAGTGCCCTTCTGCCGGACCCACAGCGCAAGCCCGTCCCCCACGCGAGCGAACGAGTCGTCGAAGGCACCGGCGACGGGACCGTGCGCGACATCTCCGGAACAACACCGCGCGGCGGCAGCCTCGCTATCGGCCTCGTCAATCGAAACGAGCGCACGCTCCTGGCCTTCCTGACGAGCGGCTGCACAACCTGCAAGAACTTCTGGGATGCCTTCCGGAACGACCCTGCGCTTCCCCGATCGGTCGACAGGCTCGTGATCGTCACCCGCAGCAACGATGAGGAGAGCCCCGCAGCGCTCGTCAACCTTGCACCAGAACGCCATGCCGTCGTGATGTCCTCCGACGCATGGAACGACTATGGCGTGCCTGTCTCGCCCTACTTTGTGCTGGTGGACGGACCGACCGGAAGCATCGAAGGTGAAGGCGCGGCCTCGACCTGGACACAAGTCGGCTCGCTCCTCGGCCGCGCAGAGGCAGACGTCGAGGCCGAGAACGAGCGCAGGATCGACGCTGACCTCGACGCTGCGGGAATTACACCAAACGACCCGTCCCTCTACCCCCACGATCTTCCGGGTGTCGAAAGCTAATGCCACCTGTACTGATCGTTGGCCTGGTCGCCGCCGTCGCCGGAGCGCTCCGCTCGACGTGGTCTCCGTGAGGCGAGTCGATGCTGTCGAGCATCCATCCGTTCGGTGAGCGGAGTCGCAACAACTCATTTGCCAGCACCGCTGTTGCCCATGTTCTGGGCAGCGTGCTCGGCGGCGCCGTGCTCGGCATGATCGCAGGCGCCATCGGTCTCGCCGTCACCGCATTCCTGTCCCCTTCGGAGACTGTCCGAACCAGCATCGTCCTCACGGCAGCGGTCGCAGCGCTCGTGCTCGAGGCAACGAGTCGTGAACGCTTGCTACCGACTCGCAGTCGTCAAGTCAACGAGAACTGGATCCAGAGCTATCGAGGGTGGGTCTATGGCGGTGGCTTTGGCGCCGAGTTAGGTTTCGGCGTGTCGACGATCATCACCACGACGCTCGTGCACCTGATGGTCGTTGCGATGGTTTTCGTCGGGTCGTTCCCGCTGGCGGTCACGATCGGAGCCACGTTCGGTTTCGTCCGTGGCGCTACCGTGCTCGCTGCACGTAACGTCGACTCGCCCGAGGGGTTGCGCCAGTTCCACCAGCGTCTCGACGGACTCCGGGCTCGCTCTCGCAGCGGAGCGGTAGCGTCGCTGGCCGTCGCAAGCGCCGTCGGCGTTGTTGGAGTCGTACTCTGATGCCCCTCGTTTCCTCTACTCTGGCCATCTGGCAAAGGACACAAGAATCATGACCCCACTCACCTCTGGTGGTGTATCTGTTGGTCTTCCTACCGGCTGGGAAGGCGAGATCTTCAATCGAGCTCCCGAGCTCGGTGGCCGCAGCCTTGGTGGTCCAGCAGCAGACACTGAGATTGCTCGGAACGTCATCCATCTCGCCAACTTCGCGCTGCCCGCCGAGCGCGGCGACTTCGGCAGCGGAGCGGTCGAACTCATGAGCACCGGCGCGGTCTTGGTGATCTTGTTCGAGCACGGTCCCGAAAGTGTCGACACCCCGCTGTTCGCTCGCTCAGGTGTACCCCAGCTCACCGCAGATGAATTTCATCCACAACAAATGCAACGAACCTTGTCCGGGCAATCGGGCCGTCAGGTCTTCTTCAACGTCGCTGGCCGAGCGTTCTGCTTGTACGTCGTGCTCGGAGCACACCGCCAGCGCGAGGTACTCGTGCCGCTCGTGAACGAAGTGCTTCGATCTCTCGAGATCGAGCCCGCCGACTAAGTCTCCAACCACCGCGTTCCGTGCGACGCTAGGCGCCTTCGGCGATGTCGATCAGGTCTTGATCGGGCCAGCCGTCGGGGCAGATGCACGGTTCGAGCGATGAGCTGCGCTCCCAGTCGATGGTGAACCAGTCGCTCTTTAGACCAAACGCCCGACGGAACTCATTGCCGGTCATGGTGAAGGTCTCTTCGCCAAACTCGAGGGTCACCTCAAAGACACGACCGCCGTCTTGGCCAAGACCGTTGCGCTCGGAGATGTATGCCCGGTCGAGCTGGCGGTTGCTGAAGCGAGACTCGATGTCGTCGATGTCGATCTCGACGGCCCAGTTGTGGTTCGGGTTGATCTCGACGGCATCGCCGAGATCCTCGACGGCGGGAAACACCCCACCGGCGGTCCAACCACCGGTCGATGAGGAGAACTCGGTGCGGGCTACTTCGCCGTCGCGCATTCGAACGACGCCGGCGGTATCGGCGATTGCTTGATTCGACAGCACGTTCTCGTTCGAGGTGAGAGAACCGTTGCGTCGAACAGCTCGGCCTCCGTATACCTGGCACGAGATGGTGTCGCAGGTCAGTGCGTAGCTCGCACGATTCTCGGCGAGCGAGTACGACCGAGCAGACACAGCTTGTGACTGCAGCGCCTCTGCGCCCGCTCCATCGCCGAGCAGCGCCCAGCTCGCAGGCATCTCGAGAGGAACGACCGCACGCAAGTACGATTCGACAGGTAAGGCGTTCACCGTACGTTGGGCGCCGTTGTTCCGCACGGCACGGAGCTCACCGCGGTAGTACCGCTGCTCGCTCGACGACACACAACGCTGGATCGTCTCGTCGAGGTCAAGGTTCGGACTCAGTCGTGGAGCGATCTCCTCCACTGGGCCGTCACCACCGTTTGGGTTTGGCAGGGTAATGACTCCACCGTCGTGGCGGCCGTGTTCGTCGACTCCGTCTCCGTCCCAGTCGCCAACGAGGTATCGGGTCTTGTTGACGTAGTCGAACTGCGGCAGCGGGTTTCCGAGCGTTGCGCCAATGCGAGGCCGACGAATCCAGGTCGTTGCGCGTAGAAGGCCAGCATCATCGATGCCGTCGTCGTCCCAATCGCCGACCAGTGGCGTGTCGCCGAGCCAACCCCAGTCGAACTCGATGATTGCGGCACCGCCGCCGGGAGAGAGCATCCAGGTATTGCCGCGCCGCACGCCGAGGTCATCGTTTCCGTCGCCGTCCCAGTCGCCAACAATCGGGGTGTCGCCGGCTTGACCGAACGACAGGGTGGAGACATTGGCCGTGCCGTTTCCAAGGGACCAGGTGCCGTCAGCGAATACACCAGCGGTATCGACTCCGTCGCCGTCCCAGTCGCCGCTGACCGGAGTTCCAGCGGGCATGGTGAAGGTTGTGCGAACTGAAGCCGCCGGGTTCGTGATCGAGCCGTTGTACAAGGTCCAGCTCGTTCCGTTGGCCGTTGCGGCTTCGTCGTCGCCGTCACCATCCCAGTCGCCCATGACGACCGTGCCGTCACCGACGTTCCCAGAGAGGCCCGTGGACTGTGGCGTGTCGGCGGTGCTGATACGAACGATATCTTCGGCGATGATGCCGTCGCGATCGACGAAGGGGCCGGCGCACGTTGGCGCATCGGCGAGTACGAAGCCGCCATCGACCGCCGTGAGGCGCACTGCCCTACCGGTGCTCACATGAGTGATGTTGTCGTCGTCATCGAGCAGGACAACGACGCCGGAATCGACCTGGGCCACCGTGGGCGCATCACTGGCGCTCTCGATGCGGACGGTCATCTCCGAGTTTGGGACAACGCCAGCGGTGGTGTCGCCGTAGTAGTGATCGAGAATCTGCTCGCTCGACCAACCGAAGTTGAGGGCATAACCGACCGCCCCGTATTGACTCATTCCCCGACCGTGTCCCCATCCGTGTCCGGTCACCGTCGTCGAGGCATCGGGGTCTGCGGCATCGTCTTGTGCCCCCACCGAGGCGGTGGTGGCAGCCAAGGTGCACGTGATGGTTACTGCAGCAAGAACCGAGCGCGACATTCGCCGCCAGTTCCGTGTGCTGCAGCCGCGATGAATCGCTGCGCTCGTGTGCATTCGCTTGTGGACTCCTCAAAGACAAAACCCGTGCCGCACCAACGGTACAAGAGTCCGCTCAGAAGGTCAGATCGCGAATGACTTCCTTCAGCGGTTCTCGGTAATCGCGCAACAGGTCGAGTCCAAGATCGCGATACCGAGTGTTCGCCAGGACCGAGTTTGCGGGCCGCGGGGCTGGGCGTGGCGGTTGCAGTTCGTCGGTTGCACACGGTTGGACCCGTTCTCTCCCGAGCCCAGCAAATTCGAGCACGTCTTGGCAGAACTGATACCACGAGACGGAGCCTTCGTTGGTCACGTGCATCACGCCGGCGTCGTTGCGAACGCTGAGCTCCAATACCTGGTGAGCGAGATCGCCAGTAAAGGTCGGGTTGCCGATCTGGTCGTCGACGAATGTCAACATTGGATGGTTCTGCGCGGCGCGAAGGATCGTTTTGACCATATTCGACCCATGCGATCCACAGACCCACGAGGTACGCACGATCAGTCCGTCCTCCTCGAGTTCACCGACCGAGGTTTCACCGGCCAGCTTCGATGCTCCGTAGACCGAGGCGGGGTTTGGAGTGTCGCTCTCGACATAGGGCGACTGCTTTGTGCCGTCAAAGACATAGTCGGTGCTCACATAGATCACCCGACTCTGTACGGAGCGTGCGGCCGACACCACGTTCGACGTTCCTGCGCCGTTTACCGCGAATGCGTGTTCTTCGTTGCGTTCACAGTCGTCGACTGCCGTGTACGCGGCCGCATGCACGATGACATCGGGGCGATATTTGTCGACGACGGCCGCGACGTGTGCGGCATTGGTGATGTCGAGATGGGAACGATCGAGCGACACGAGTTCGACGTCGGACCGACTCGCTGCGCGTATTGAGATGTCGGTACCGAGCTGACCACCAGCACCCGTGAGCAAAACACGTTTCATCTAGCGGTTCTTCACCGAAGCCTTGAGTGGCTCCCACCAGCTCCGGTTGGCGTTGTACCACGCAACGGTCTCGTCGAGGGCATCCTCAAATGAACGCTCCGGAGCCCAGCCGAGCGCTCGAATCTTCGTCGTGTCGATGCTGTACCGACGGTCGTGGCCAAGGCGGTCTTCAACGTATTCGATCGACGATTCGTCCTTACCGCATCGATGGAGAATCGCGTGGGTCAGTTCCTTGTTGGTCAGCTCGTTGCCGGCACCGATGTTGTAAATCTCCCCCTCGACTCCACGTTCGAGCACCGTCTGCACTCCAGCACAGTTGTCGAGTACATAGGTCCAGTCGCGGATGTTCAGCCCATCGCCATAGAGGGGCACGTTCACGCCATCGGCCAGGTTCGTGACGAACAGCGGAATGACCTTTTCAGGGAACTGATACGGGCCGAACTGGTTCGCCGACCGGGTGATTAGGACCGGCAAGCCGTAGGTCTCGCGGTAAGCGAGGGCGACGAGATCCGAGCTTGCCTTCGATGCCGAGTACGGCGAACGGGGCTCAAGACCATCGGTCTCGACGAAGCTCCCCTCCTCGATCGATCCGTACACCTCGTCGGTCGAGATGTGCAGAAACCGCTCCACCTCATTCTGACGTGCGATGTCGCACACGATATTTGTCCCGCCAACGTTGGTGGTGATGAACGCATCAGGGCCCATGATCGACCGGTCGACGTGCGACTCGGCTGCAAAGTGCACGACATGTGAATGCCCGGGCATGGCGGCCGCGACGGCATCGCGATCGGTGATATCGCCGTGAACAAACGAGAAGCGAGACGAACCATCGAACTCGGCCAAGTTCTCGCGCACGCCGGCGTAGGTCAGCGCGTCAAAAACCGTGACCTCAGCGTCGGTGTTGTCCATCAGCCAACGCACGTAGTTGGAACCAATAAATCCGGCGGCGCCGGTGACGAACAGTCTCATGTGTCTCCCTAGGTACGAAGAGAAGCGTACGGCGTTCGCGATGCCGGAATGTCCGCGCGCAGCGGATTCGCAGCGTCACGTTCGCTTAGGATCGGGGCGTCGATACCCCAGTCCGCTCCAAGCGCTGGATCGTTCCACAGCACACCGAGCTCGTCGGCCGGGTTGTAATAACCGTCGACCAAATAGGTGATGACACAGTCGGAAATCGAGGCAAATCCGTGGGCGACCCCCGGCGGGATAAACAGGCCGAGATGGTTGTTCTCGGCCCCGTCGACCTCGCCCATATCCAGCATCTGCGTTGCGCCGTCGGTAGGCGAACCCTGACGAAGATCATGTAAGACCACGCGGGCGTGGCCGAACGGTACGTACCAGTAGTCGGCTTGGTGCAGGTGGTAGTGCAGACCAACAACGGCACCGGCCTGCCGGTTCCCGCGGTTGCCTTGGATCATTTCTCGACCCAATCCAAACCACTCGCGGCGGTATGTCTCAATGAAGTAGCCACGATCGTCGGAGTGGATGGTCGGCTCGACCACCACTACCCCGTCGATCACGGTGGATTCGATCAGCGTTGCCAATTGTCTAGCCTTCCAGTTCAACTCGGGAGTGGTCCCCGAGCATCAATCGAATTCCTGCTGGTACATGGGCGCTTCGATCCACGTCGACGTGGCTGCCGATCAAGGAATCGGTGATTCTGGCAACGTTCGCGATCGATGAGTTCGCCAAGATAACCGAATGGTCGAGTTCGGCGTTGGTGATCTGACAGTCGGCGGCGACCGATGAATACGGCCCGATGTAGGAGTCCGTCACGGTCGTGTTCGCCCCGATGACGACCGGACCCCGAATCGTTGAGTTGATGATCGTTGCTCCGGAGTCGATGCGCACACGTCCAACCACTTCGGACCGCTCGTCGATCGACCCATCGAGCTGCGGTTCGATCGTGTCGAGAACGAGTCGATTGCACTCGAGCAGCGGGTCCTTTTTGCCCGTGTCGAGCCACCAGCCAACGAGGATGTCGTGGGCGACCTCGTGGCCTTCATCGATCAACCATTGAATTGCGTCGGTGATCTCGAGTTCGCCGCGAGGACTGGGTTCGATAGCCGCGACAGCGTCGTGGATGGTCTTATCGAAGAGGTAGGCGCCCACCAGAGCGAGGTTCGACGGAGGATTCTCTGGTTTCTCCACCAGCCGCACAACCGAACCGTCGGCGGCGACTTCGGCGACCCCGAACGAGCGAGGGTCATCGACTTCGGCGAGCAGGATCTGGGCGACGCGACCACCAGTACTGCCAAGCTCAGGGCTTGCACGACGGGAGGTGAACTCGTTGACGAACCCGATCAGGTTCTGCTCGAGCATGTTGTCGCCCAGGTACATGACAAAGTCGTCATCGCCCAGGAATTCGCGTGCGATCAACACGCAGTGTGCAAGTCCGAGCGGCTGGTCTTGAACCAACCACGTGATCGACGCACCGAGTTCCCGGCCATCGCCAACAGCGGTCTGGATATCGCCGCCTGTCTCCGGGCTAATGATGATGCCTATTTCGTCAATACCTGCTTCGACCATTGCTTCGATGCCGTAGAAGAGGATCGGCTTGTTCGCAATCGGCACCAGCTGCTTGGCCGACGTGTGCGTAATTGGACGCAGACGAGTACCTGCACCACCGGAGAGAATGAGGCCCTTCACGGGCGAGAGATTAGCCGTTTCGTGATCGAGCCCCCGTCATCGTGGCGAACTTGTCACGTCCCCGACGTTGACTGCGCCATGACCGGGGCGCATAGCCCGTCGAGGTCGACGATGGAGATTTCGTCGCGCCGTTCGTAGGTAACCGGGTTCTCCGGGTTCGCGGCGAGTACGTATTCAGAGAACGCCATGTCGAGTGCATCAAAGATGAGGAGCCGACCAATGAGCGGGTCGCCCAATTCCACGAGAAGCTTGATTGCTTCGATTGCTTGGATCGAGCCAACGATCCCGGGCAGCACACCGAGCACGCCAGCGACCGCGCAATTCGGTGCCTGCTCCGCGCTCGGTGGTGTGGGCAGCATGTCTCGATACGTGGGCCCACGCGTCGGGTCAAAGACGGTGACCTGCCCCTCGAAGCGGAAGATCGATCCGTGCACGACCGGGATGCCGAGCTTCACTGACGCGTCGTTCAAGACATAGCGCGCGGGAAAGTTGTCGGCACCGTCAACGATCACGTCGTATCCGTCGATGATGTCCATCACATTCGATGCATCGAGGCGAACCGGGTGCGTCACGACGGTGACGTCGGGGTTCAAGCGACGGATGGTCTCGGCGGCGGAGTCGACCTTCTTCTGCCCTAGCCGATCGAGGTTGTGGATGACCTGACGTTGCAGGTTGGAGGCATCGACGACGTCCATATCGACGATGCCGATCGTCCCGACCCCCGCCGCTGCTAGGTAGAGGGCGGCCGGCGAACCCAAGCCGCCCGCACCGAGAAGAAGGACCTTGGAGTCGAGCAACCGCAGCTGGCCGGCCTCGCCGATCTCGGGCAGGTTCAGATGGCGTCCGTACCTCGCCCGTTGTTCCATCGAGAGCGATCCGTCATCGCCCCACGGCAACCCGGCGTCTTTCCATGCGTTGAATCCTCCAGCGAGGGACACGACGGACGTGAAGCCCATGGATTGCAAGGTCTGAGCGGCCAGAGCGGATCGGGTCCCTCCAGCGCACATCACGACCAGCGTCTGGTCGGGGTCGACGACCTTGCCCTCGATCTGCAGTTCGAGCATTCCTCGCGGAATGATCAGCGCCCCAGCAATACTTCCTGCCGAGGTTTCGTCGGGCTCTCGGACATCGATCAGCCGCGCACCAGCATCGATCAGTGCCGCTGCGGCCGGCACATCAACCTCGGTGATCTCGGCCATTGCGCTGGCCAACATGTCTCGGAACGATGCCATTGCCCCATCGTAGAGCCGACGCCTCCGAACCGGCTAGCTCCCAATGAGCCGAGGGAGCACCTCGCTGATCGAGCCGCGAACCACGGCATCGGCGATCGTGTCGAAGGGGGTTGGTTCGCCGTTCACGATCACCAGTGCTGCCCCACGACGTTTCGATCGGGGCACGATGCTCGCGATCGGATTCACCGTGAGCGATGAACCAATGGCCAGGAGCAGGTCGGCCTCGTCAGCGGCGAGCTGTGCTCGGCTCAAGTCCTCGGCCACGAGCGCTTGCCCAAAGGAGATCGTGGCGGACTTCATGATGCCTCCACAGACCGGGCAGTCCGGATCGGGCTCTCCCGAACGCACCCGCTCCAAAACGGCTTCCATCTCGGTTCGGTAATCACACGATAAGCAACCGGCCTTGCGCGTCGTGCCGTGAATCTCGACGACCTTGTCGGCGGCGATACCGGACAGCTGATGCAACTCATCAACGTTCTGTGTGACGAGCGTATGCAGGACGCCGCGTTCTTGGAGAGGCAGCAACGCACGGTGGCCGTCATTTGGGTGCACGTTTGCCCAGAGCTTGCCATCGGCGCGCAATGCCCAATTGATCTTGCGAACCTCCGGTTCGTTCACATAGTTCGAGATGTTCGACGCCTTCTCGGCTTCGGGGTTCTTGGTCCACAACCCATTCGGGCCACGAAAATCTGGGAGACCGGAGTCGGTCGAGATTCCGGCACCGGTCAGTACCGTGATCCGCTTCGCTCGCGCAATGATCTCGCCAGCCTCGGCTTCGTCGACCGGCGACTCGCCGCTATCGCCTTCGACGCGGCCGATCATCGTTCCTGTTCAAGTCGATGTATGCGGCCTTCGAGCTCTGCGATGCGAGCTCGCTCGTCGAGGTTGACGTAGCGATATGCACTGCGCGCAGCCTTGAGGCCTTTGAACGCAAACTTGCGTCCGGAGCTGGGGGATGTCCATGGCTGATCGACATCGTCGGGAAACGCCAAATCTCGCACAGCGATATCGAGGCGGTACCACCGCATGATCTTTTCAAGATTGGTGGCGTCGATCGTGTCGGGGTCACAACCGGTTGGGAGTCCATCGTACAATCCGCCGTCTTGGTGGAGCTCGGGATGGTGATTCTCATAGATATGGCGTGGAGGCGAAATCTGATGCGGCCACTCCCCTGGGTACTGGGGCCACCCAAGGGTTCCAAACGGTTCGGGATCGGCAAACCGCTCCGGATGCGCGGCGGCAGCGACAGTGAAGTAGCTCGACCACTCCTCGAGTGCGTAATCCGGCGCAAACCGAGCAAACCGCTCAACCGTTTCTAGGTACAGAGCTTTGTCGATCACCTGGGGCATGTGACAGGCATAGGAGACCGGATCAGCGAAGCCCATTTGCCGCAGGATCACCCAGGTGTTGAGAATGCTCTCATCAAACTCGGAGTTACTCCGGCGCCACGTTCCCATGGTGTGGAACCAGCGCCGGCGATGACGGCCGTCCGGGTCGACAAAGGTTGTCTCGTCGGTCGACACGAGCGGCCGACTGTCGTCATCGCTCATGATGAAGACCGAGTCGACCGAATCGTGCGCGGCGACCCGAGCTCTGAGCAAATAGTTGCGGGACGTGTGCGCGAGCGCAGCGAGTGAAGCGGCCGACATACCTGCGAGCGACTCGTCGGTGAGAACCGTGCCAAGACCGTCAAATCGCTTGGCTAACCGTTCTGGGGCGACGATCACCACATCGTCGAGAAACGGAGCGAAGTGGCGAACGTGCTCGAGGGTTTCGCGAAGGAGGTCGGGGCGAGCCGAAAGATACACGATCTGCACGACAGGGATCCTAGAGCCGATCAGCTACGGCCGCTGCGCACGGTGTTCAGCCTTTGCCGCCCTCGCCTTCGGAATTCCGGCGACGGCTTCCTTTACGGCCCGTGCCCTCCATTTGGCGAGGCGAAGACGTTCGTCGCGTTCGTCGCTGTAGCGAACAGCCGACACCGCAAGCGATATCGGCGTCGCAAAAGCGCGGGCATACCCTGTCGCGATATCCATAGAAGAACCGTGCCGAACCAAGGTCAGGAGACGGTTGCGATGTTGGAGGACCTCGACGAGTTCGGTTCCTTGTGTCGTCCGGTCGGAGTGGCGATGTTCGACGATGGCGGCGGGAACGTGAACCGTCGACCAGCCTTGTGCCTGTCCACGAAGCCCCAGGTCAACGTCCTCGTAGTAGAGGAAGTAGTCCGGATCGAACCCGCCGACCGCCCGCAAATATTCAGGGTGGAACACGACGGCAGCCCCGCACCAAAGTGGGGCGGGTGCTCCAAGGTCTTCATCGACCCGACGGGCAAAGCCACGATTGACTCCGACGCCACGATCCCCAACGGAAACACCCGCGTTCTGCACCACCCGAAATGTTCGTTGCGCAGCAGCGTCGAGTGCGAGTTCGGTAGGTCCAGCGACCTGATGACCGTCGATGCGCCCATTACCCGACCGGACGCCGACGACAATCCCGTCACCGAGCGAAGCGACTGGAACACGCAAGGTCGAACCCGCTGGACAGAGCCATACCGGTTGACGCTCGCCCGGCAAGCGCTCGGCACCATCGATCCCATGGCATTGCGATGCCAGTTCGTCGCTGCCTGACACTACCGAGTCAATAACGAGCGTTTCGCCCGACATCGACAACTCGACAAAGGAACGATCGAAGATGATAAGCGGGGAGGCAGCGCCGATCTTTGCCGAATCGTCGAGCGCTGCCGCGAGCAGGCGGAATGTGTCGGGGCGAACCATTGCGTCGGGGTTTATGAGCGCAACAACGCCCGGCTCGGGCAGGTCGACCTCAAGCTCATCACCGACCAAGTCGGCAAAGCCATGGTTGTTTGCGCCAAAGCCTTCATTGGTCGACCGGCGAATGACAGAGACTCCGGCGAGCGTCTCGACACGCTCCAGCGAGCCGTCCGTGGAGGCGTTATCGACGACGACCACATCGATGTCACCGGGCCACTGTGCTGTCAGCACCGAGCGAACAGCACGCTCGAGAAGCGCTCCACCGTTGTAGTTGACCAACACGACCCGTAGCCGTGCGTCGGCGCGGATCATCGTTGGAAACGTCGCTTTCCTGCTGCGAGACCCCGCTGGGCAACCTGGCGGACACCACCATCGTCGAGGTGCAACTTGATGCGATCGCCGATCCGTTCGAGGGCCGACGCGTCGGCTCCTACTTCCGGCAAAAAGCCTGATCGCCGATCGGCGGCTGCCGCTGGTTCCCGTAGCCACGAGACCAAGGGAGCGAGCGTCTGCTCCCACGTCAGTCCAGCGGCGAGTGTCCGCGCGGAACGAGACATCTCGCCGAGGCGGTCATCGTTGTTGACCAGACCAGCAAGCGCCTCGCCCAATGCAATGTCGTTGCGGCTGGCCGTAATCGCCGCACCGGCCGATTCGAGTTGGGCACTCAGCGGATCCCCTGTCGTCGATACTGTCGGCAGTCCTGCGGTCAAATGATCGAGGAGTCGGGTCCGATGCGAGTACCGAGACTCGAGGTGAGCTCGATCGGCCAGGACGCCGATGGTTGCGTCTTGGAGCCACGTGAGTCGCTCGCCGTAGTCGATCCATTGGTTGACGAACAGAACGTTCTTCCCGAACATCCGCATTTCACGAGCGAGCAGAATCGCTTCGCCACGAACTCCCATTGTTTCGATCGAGGTGTTCGGATGGGGTCCGGCCAAGAAGACCAAGCGCGCATCGGGATTCTCATCGAGCACTGTCGGCATTGCTCGGATGACGGTGAGCGGGTCGAGCCAATCGTGCATGCCCCCGGCCCACAGCAAAATCGGGTCGTGATCACCAATCGCTGAAAAGGCGTCGCGAATCGGCGTGCCGGCGCCGGGGAGTTCTCGGCCAATGCCGAAGGGGGACACCGCGATCAACGATTCGAACAGCGGGTCGTCGTCGTGTGCAATGTGATTGAGACGGCCTGCCGCAGCGAGCCACCCGAGCCAGTGTTCGCGTTGGATGTCGTTGCTACACAAAAAGAAGTCACCGCGTCGAGCCTGCTCTTGGAGGGTGCGTCGAGCTCCTTCGATCAGATCGACTCGCAGAACCTTGTCCTCACCGCCTCGGTGCAACGCTTCGACATGAAAGGGATCGAACCAATCAATGGCCAAGGCCATCGACGAATCGAGAAGCTCGGGATGCTTGACCGTCACGCTTCCTTGGACGACGGCGGCATCGTAGTCCGTTGCCACTGCGTCGGGGCCACGGACTGCCCGCCCATCGATTGGACTGATGGACTCTCCAGCCAGCGACACGAGGGTCACCTCGTGCTCCGACGACAAGATGCGAGCGATCTGGGCAGCTCGAATCGCAGGGCCGGCAAGTCTGCGGCCAATTGGTTCTGGAGTAGCGACGAGCACGCGGGGCATCGTTGTGAGGTTAGCGGATACCCATTTTCATTCTTTCCGCGCGCGGAACAATTTGATTACGCAGCCACCGACGAACCGAATCGATATATCGAGCGTCCTGCGGTTCGACTCTCCTGTTTCGCGAGGTACATGAGCTCATCGGCACGATTCAACAGCGCAGACTCATCCTCACCGTCGTGTTCGGCAATTCCAATGCTCGCTCCGACCACGACGACATCGTCGTCGATCTCGATCGGCTCGGTGACCTTTTCGATGACGTCGTTGGCGATCTGGTCCAGCTCGCTGCGTCCGTGACCTCGAACGATGAGGACAAACTCGTCGCCACCGAGTCGGGCAACGAAAACTCGCGGGTTAGCGAGGGTACGTAATCTCGCAGCGATAGCGAGCAAGGTGGCATCGCCAGCGGCGTGGCCGAGCTCGTCATTGATTGCCTTGAAGCCGTTGAGGTCGATGAACATCACCGCTGTCTGCGTCCGTTCGTCGCCGATGGCTTCGGTGAGGGCGTCGTACACCGCTGATCGATTCGGGATGCGGGTCAGGCTGTCATGTTTCGATTCATAGTCGGCCTGATGCTTTTCGTGCTCCAGCACCTCACGTTTACGGGCGCTGACCCAGGCCGACGCACACAACGAGACCAGGGTCTCGATGGAGTCAAGAACGGGCGACTCATCGGACACCGATTCGATGCTGTACGCACGAAGGCCAACCGACTCGTCATCGGAGACGTGCACGACTGCGACAACTCCAGCGCGATACCCAAGCTTGTGCAGGGCCTGCATCTCTGGAACGGACGGCTCACTTACACCCACGGACGCCCGCGAAGCTGCAGCCATCGATCGGACGAGCAAGCCATCGTCATGAGGCGGTACCGCAGCCGGGGCTCCACTGGCGATAGCGAGGCGCCACGGCTCGTCATGTTGGCGTGTGCAGACGTCAACTCGGTCGAACCCGAAGCGGAGCGTGCTGTCGACAGCGAGCTGCAATGCTCTGTACGGCGAGTCGGCCTCGCTGAACTCCCTCGCAGCGTCAGTAATACCTCGCAGGTGCGACTCTTGGGCATCCGCGAGCGCTCGAGAACGGGCACTCACCTCGAGCTCGGATCGAAGCCGAGAAATGATGATAAGCATCGGCACCGCAATCACTGCGACCGCCGCGACCTGTTGAAATCCTGCACCGACAGCTGCAGGATCCTGACCTCCGGCCGAACTCCTGGAGCTGAGCAGAAAGACATAGCTGGAGCCAACGGCCAACCAACCAATGATCGCTCCAGCGACACCGAACCGAACGGCGACATCAATGATCGGGACGAGCATCAGGATCCAGACGAGTGGTGAGCTCGCGGCGTTCGCCACCGTTGCTGCGGCAAGCGCAAGAAACGCATCGACCAATGCCTGAGCGACTTCGACTCGACGACTCGTTCGTCGTGTGATCAGACGGAGAAGCTGACCCGAATTCCAGACGGCGTTCGCGAGGGCCACAACAACGATAATGATGCGAAGGTCAGCTCCGAGGGCGGCGCTCTCCGCAACATTGGCGAATCCGACCAGGACAGCCGCAATGCCGGACAAGAGCAAGCGTTGCGGACGTATGGCTGACTCAAAGCTGAGGCGGGACAGCTCGCTGCCCGCTCCAATCTCACGTCGCTCGGTACGTCGTATCACGTCTATTAATTCGGAGCTGAGCGCAGAGAACTAAAGGGCCATGTAGCCCAAAACTGCGCCATATGGCGCATATGCGTTTTTGGTGTTCGTGCCGATAGAAACGGCATGGATGTAGGCGCCCTCAGAAGGCGAAGGCAAACCGGCAGGAACGCTCGTCGGCGACGTGGTGCAACGATCGCGTTCATCAGTGGCGTTCTCGTCGTCGTTCTGGTTATGGGTGTTTTCTCGGTGGCTTCTCTTTCGCGGTCGGTTGCCCAGGACTCATCTCGCATCCACGCGCTCGATGAAGTCCTGAAGTCGGTCACCATCATCCGCGCCCAGCTTGGCTTTGGCATCGTCCTTACCGATCTCGACAACTCCACGGCGATCGATGCATCCGATGCGGTCCAGGTGGCCGCTGATGACGTCACGGCATCGATCTCGGATCTCGAGCAGGCGCTCGTCTTTATCGACGATGAGCTCGCTGGGCTCGACACGGAGACCACAGCCGCCCTCGACCAGTTCCGCTCGACCGTCATCTCGCTCCAGCTGGACCAACCAAACCGGCCCGATGCCACACAAGAGATGATCGAGACCTTCGACCGTTCCTACGATGAAACGATCTCGCTCGTCGCCGACGAGCGCGACCGAGCGCTCGAAGCGGTCGCAGCCACCGACAACGACCTGTCGCAGATCGGCAGTTTGGTCAACTTCTTGGTGGCCTTCGTTGTCCCGACCGCGGCGTTCGGCATCTATCGAGCACTCACGAAACCCGAAGCGGAACTTCTGTTGACGGACGCTCAGCTCGTTCGCGACACCGTCCTTCGAGCCCTCCGGCGAGACCTCCTCCTACGCGAAGTCGATGACCTCGGAGCGGTCGTCGCTGAGCTGCCGACTCCTGAACATCTCGGCATGCGGCCCACCGACCGTGTGAATGCACTTCGTCGAACGATCCTCACGTTGGACAGCGCACACGAAACCACGTTCTCATCAGTCGATCTCAACGCGGCACTGCATCGGGCGACGAAACGGCTCAGCGAACACCACACGGTGACCATCAAAAGTGACGACGAGCTGGAGATCTGGTCCGACCCCGACGCACTCGATGCTCTTCTCGCCTCCGTGCTTTCCGATTGCGTCGCAGCTGGTGCCGACCGAATCGGGTTCTCCGTCGCTGCTAGCGAGGACTTCGTGACCATCCGGTTAGCGAAGAACGGAGCCGTGCGCTCGCCAGCCGAAGTCAGGATGCTCTCCAAGCAAGGAACCGTCGCCGAGCGGCTCACGCTCCTTGGCGGGCCTGACACTTCCGTCGTCGCGGCCCTTCATCTCGCTGAGGATCTTGGCGGTTCCCTCGACCTCGTCGAGGTCGGCGACCAACAAAGCTTCGTCATCGATCTGCCGCGACCGGTTGCCGACCGAAAGACCGCGCGCTCGCTCGTGTTCGGCCAGGCCTAGGACCGGCCGTGCGGATCATTCGTCCCTCGCTGCAGCGCGAGACCGTCACCAAAGGCGGTCTTCTTTTCGCGATGCTCGTGCTTCTCGCCGTGCTCGCACCGCCGAGCGCGGCAGCACCGCAGACCTACGTCGTCAACTCGACGGGGGACGCTGGTGATACCGACACCGCTGACGGGATCTGCAATGCGGGCGGAACTAACAGCCAGGGCGACGTCGCGTGCACATTGCGAGCAGCGATGGAACAAGCAAACGCGAACGCCGGCAGCGACACCATCGAGTTCGACATGCCGACGACCGAACCTGGCCATCTCGCGGGCGTGTGGACGATCGTGCCAACGTCCGACCTCCCGCAGATAACCGAGACGATCTCGATCGATGGTTCATCACAAACCGGCTTTGTGGCAAACACCGCCGTGGCACCTGCTGGTCTGAACGGCACGCAGGTTGTGCAGATCTATCCCTCATCTCGATTCCATGACGTCTTCAACGTCGACACTGCGGCGATCAATAGCTCGATTCATGGCCTCGTTGTCAGCGAGGCTGCAGGGTTCGACATTCGCGGTAGCGGCACCACCGTGACCGGCATGTACATCGGCACCGATGTCGCCGGTACGGGCGCGGCGACGCCGTCGAGCAACCCGGTCGAGGCATACGGTGGAGTTGTCATCGGCGGTCTGCAGCCCGAGGACCGAAACCTCATCGTCGCGACGGTTCCACTCTTCATCGCTGGACCCAACAACGTTGTGCAGGGCAACCTGATCGGAACCGATGTCACCGGCACAACCACGCTGGCTGCTTCCTCAAACGCTGTAGCGGTCCGTTCCACAGGCAATCTCATCGGTGGCGACACACCTGCCGCAATGAACGTGATCACGGGTGGTGGGACAGGGGTCAGCGTCGACGGCGGTTCTGGTAACGCGATCATCGGCAACAGCATCTTCGGCAACGCAGCCGGAGTGAGCCCCGGGCTTGGCATCGATCTGAGTCCCTCCAACCCCGACGACGGTGTAACGCTGAACGACCTAGGCGATATCGACACTGGATCAAATGACTATCTGAACTTCCCCGAGATCACGTCGGCTCTCGCAGTGTCGGGGACGGTGACCGTCGAGTTTGCCCTGGACGTCCCCGCTGGCGATTACCGAATCGAAGCATTTACGAACCCATCGGGCGCCGACCCGAGCGGATACGGAGAAGGCGAAGTCTTCGAAGCGGCGACAGACATCGCGCACACCGGAGGCGGGGTCCAGTCGTTCCAACTGACCTTCGCTGGGTCGACTGGCGACATCATCACCCTCACCACAACCGAGCGAGTTGGCGCTGGGGCGTACGGGTCGACCTCGGAGTTCTCTCAAGCATTCGCTGCCGAGTCCGGGGCCAATACCGTCAATTCGACCGGCGACGCATCAGACAGCAATCCTGGTGATGGAACCTGCGACACCGGTGCCACCAACAGCACAGGCGCCACCGAGTGCACGCTTCGCGCTGCGATGGAGGAAGCAAACGCCTCGCCATCGATCAATGCCATCGTGTTCGACATGCCGACCAGCGAGGCCGGGCACAGCGCCGGAGTATGGACGATCGCTCCGGCGACGGACCTGCCAGCTATTACCGCGACGGTCTCTATCGATGGTTCCACCCAGAGCGGATACATGGCCAACACCGCTCTCGCTCCGGACCCGCTCAATGGCACGCAAGTCATCGAGATCCGACCGACGTCTACGGTCGTGGAAGTCATCTTCGTCGATGCCACAGCCCCTACCACCTCGGTGCACGGTCTCGTCATCAACGGAAATAGAGGCATACGCCTCGATGGAGCGGGGTCCACAATCACCGGCTCGTATATAGGAACCGACCCATCTGGCACGGTCGCCCGTGTTGGTACGAACAACGTGATCCATGCCCTCGGCGACGGAATGACCATCGGTGGTCTCGCCCCCGCCGACCGAAACCTGATCGTGGCAAATTCGGCGCTCTACCTCAGCGGTGCGGCCAATACCGTGCAGGGCAACCTGATCGGAACCGACGTCAACGCATCATCGATTCTCTCCGGAGCTGACGATGGCGTCATCGTCCGAGGCAGCAACAACCTCATCGGTGGCGATACGGCCTCTGCCGCCAATGTGATTCGCGGTTTTGGCACCGGTGTGGCCGTCGACGGGGGCACGGGCAGCGCCATCCTGGGCAACCGAATCTTCGGCAATATTGCGGGAGCGTGGCCTGGCCTTGGTATCGACCTGAGCGCGATCAACAACCCTGACGGCCCAACCCCAAACGATGCCGGAGATAGCGACACCGGTTCCAACGATTACCTGAATCACCCGGTGATTACGTTCGTGACCGATGTGGGAGCAACCATCACCGTCGACTTCGATCTCGACGCCCCAGCGGGTGACTACCGCATCGAAGCATTCACCAACCCGTCGGGCGCCGATCCCTCCGGATACGGCGAAGGCGAAGTCTTCGAAGCAGCGACGAACATCACCCACACCGGAACCGGCAACGAATCCTTCCAGCTCGTCTACACCGGCCTACCGAACGCGATCAGTCTGACCGCGACCGAAGACCTTGGCGGAGGCTCGTATGGGTCGACGTCAGAGTTTTCCGAGACTGCCATGGTCTCCCCACCAACCGTTGCGACGGTCAACTCGACCGGAGATTCCAGTGACACCAACCCGGGCGACGGAGTCTGTGACACCGGCGCCACCAACAGCGTCGGCGCTACCGAATGTACCCTCCGCGCGGCGATGGAAGAGGCCAACGCCTCAGCGTCGATCAACACGGTCGAGTTCGACATGCCGACCAGCGAGGGCGGCCATAGCGCTGGCGTGTGGACGATCGCCCCTCTCGCGGAACTCCCGATCATCACGGCGGCGGTCAGCATCGATGGCACGACACAAGCCGGCTTCGTCGCCAACACGAACCCAGCGCCGCTGCCGATCAACTGGACCCAGGTCATCATGATCGATGGGGTGTCAGCACCTGCGGGAGCGCGGGCACTTTGGGTGCAGGCCAACGACGTATCGATTTCGGGACTGACGGTCGGCAACTTTCAGTGGGCCAATGGCTTTGGCCTGGAGATCGATGCGAACAACACGCTGGTAACGGCCACCGCGATTGGCGTTGACCCTGCCGGTATGACAGCCGCACCAATCGCGTATGGCATCTATGCCACGGGCGACGGCATCACGATCGGTGGCACCTCTCCCGGGGATCGTAATCTCATCACCGGCGCCGACAACGGCCAAATCAACCTGCAAGCGGTCACGAATTCGGCAATCGATGGCAATCTCATTGGCACGAACGTCGATGCGGACGCCCTCCTCGCACCTTTCGGAACCGGAATCGAGGCATGGAGTGGTAGCGGTATCCAAGTCGGCTCTGCGAGCGCCGGTAACGTCATCGGCAGTAGCTGGGGTCTCGAGTTTGCGGCCACCGACTCGGTGATTGAAAACAACCTCATCGGTACAAACGCAGCCCACACCGCCGACCTCGGCGACTGGCAAGGAATCGGCGTGTACGGCGCCAACAACACGATCGTCGACAACGTCATCGGCAACTGGCAAGAAGCAATCGTCGTCGCCGATACCAACACCGAAGTAACCGGGAACTTCATCGGAACTGACCCGACACTGACCGCCAACATTGGAAACAATAGCTTCGGCGTCCAGGTCACTAACGCCGCAACGGACGCACGCATCGGCGGAGCGACGACAGGCGCCGGAAACACGATCGTGAACAACGGCGGCGTCGGAATCTCCTCGGCGGCGACCACGGCCACCATCCTCGGTAACGCCATCTCGCAGAACGCCGGCATTGGAATCGACGTCCTCGAGGACGGCCCCACCGCCAACAGCTCTGCTGACCTGGTTCTCGACCATCCCGTCATCACCTCAATAACGGATGCGGCGGGGACAATCACCGTCGATTTCGATCTCGATGTCCCCGCTGGCGACTACCGTATCGAAGCATTCACCAACCCATCAGGCGCCGACCCCTCTGGATACGGCGAAGGTGAAGTCTTCGAAGCAGCGACCACCATCACCCACACCGGAACCGGCAGCGAATCGTTCCAACTCACGTTTACCGGGGTCGGCGGCAACGTCAGCCTCACCGCCACGGAAGACTTGGGTGCCGGTGCGTTCGGCGCAACTTCTGAGTTCTCTCCCACGGTCTCGACAGCTCCATCTCTGGGCATCGTCGTGGTCAACTCAACTGGAGACTCCAGTGACACCAACCCCGGCGACGGAGTCTGTGACACCGGCGCTACGAACAGTGCCGGCGCGACCGAATGCACGCTGCGCGCTGCAATCGAAGAAGCCAACGCTCTGGCCGGCTTGGATACTGTCGAGTTTGCGATACCAACCACCGAGACCGGCCATGACGCCGGCGTTTGGACGATCTCTCCGACGGCCGGGTACGACAACATCTCGGACGCGATCGTGATCGACGGGTCGACCCAACCAGGGTTCGCCAGCACTCCAACGATCCAGCTCGACGGAACCTCGGCTGGCACCGTCGACGCGCTCCGACTGGTTCCTGCCGGGAGCGGCTCGACGATTCGCTCGCTGGCTATCGGTAACTTCTCGCAGAGCGCCATCGATATCACCGGTGACGCGAACCTCATCGTGGGCAACCACCTCGGACTCGACGCGTCGGGAATCGTGTCGGAGAACATCGGCAACTCGGTCGTGCTGATCGATGGTGGCGTAGACAACGTCATCGGCGGAACACTCCCGGGATCTCGCAACCTCATCGGTGCGTCCAACAACGACGGCATCGAGATCCGAAGCTCCGGTACGACGGGCACGCTGATCCAGAACAACTGGATTGGCATCGGAAGCAACGGGGTGCACCGGGCGTTTATGAGCGGGTCGGGCATTTCCGTCGTTGATGCGTCGGATATAACGATCCTCGACAATGCGATCGGCAATGCGATCTATGGCGTCGAAGTCGCCGGCACGGCATCGGATGTGACGATTCGTGGCAACACGATTGGCGCTGACTCGACGACGCTCAATGACCACCCGACATCGTTCGGATCGATCCTCGTCGCTGGCGCAGCGCAACAAGTAGCTATCGGTGGAACGAATCCCGGCGACGGAAACTACATCCAGTGGGACATCGATCACCGTCCCGCGCTGAGCGTTACTGGCCTATCGACCGATGACGTATCCATCCTCGGCAACACAATTCTCACCGACGAACTGGCGATCGATCTCGGCGGAGACGGGTATACACCAAACGACCCGCTCGATGTCGATGGTGGCCCCAACGACTACATGAACCACCCCACGCCCTCGGTGACGTCGTTGAGCACCACCGATGGCACCAACTACACCGTCGGAATCGATGTCGAACTCGACGTCCCCGCTGGCAACTACCGCATTGAGATCTACACCAACGACGGCGCGAGCTTTGGCGGAGCCGGCGCCCTACAGACGCTCGCCCACGGGTTTACTGTCACGCACCTGGGTGCCGGGCCACAGACCTTCTCGACCACGTACTCGAGCACGTTGCCGCAGGGCACTGCGGCGACCGTCACCGAGGACTTTGGCGGCGGCCTGTTTGGTTCAACCTCAGAGGTATCTCTCGCTTCCGTCGCCAGCGTTGGCACCGCCGTCGTGAACTCGACGGCTGACGCATCCGATGCGGATCTTTCCGACCGGGTGTGCGACACCGGCGCACTGAACTCAGAAGGCCAACCCGAATGCACGCTCCGGGCCGCTATCGAACAAACCAACCGCAGCGACGCATCGACCATTGCGTTCGCTATTCCGACGTCGGATCCGAACTACGACGCCTCGGGCTACTGGACGATCTCGCAGACCAGAGACTACGAAGACATCCGTTCGGCAACCACCATCGACGGCAGCACTCAGCCCGGCTTTGACGGTTCTCGCCCGGTCATTTTCGTCGACGACAACCTCATCGGGACGAACCACTTCACGATCGCTGCCGACGACGTCACCCTCCGTTCTCTGTCCCTGGGTCATCCAGGCGACGACGGCGTCGAGGTAGACGCTGACCGAGCGCGGCTCGACGGACTGTGGATCGGCATCGATCCGGCGGGCAACGACATTGGAGCTGCGGGCAGTGGACGCGAGGCCATCATCATCTACTCCGGGGCGGACGACCTCATCATTGAGAACTCCCGGCTCGCCGGATTCGACACAGGCGTCACGTCGAACTCGGGGACGATGACCGCCACCATCACCAACACGGAAATTTTCAACAACCGCAACAGCGGCATCGTGTTCGACAACTCGGGAACGATTTCACTCCTGGGCAACTCGATCTACGACAACGCCGGGCTTGGCTTCGAACTTGCCAATAACGATCAACTCCCCCTTCCCAACGATGCCGGTGACGCCGACAGCGGCCCGAACGGCCGCCTCAACTACCCCGTACTCTCGCTGTCGTCTATCGGCGCAGGAACCCTCGACATCGGCTACGACCTGGACGTTCCGGCCGGAACGTATCGAGTTGAATTCTTCGATAGCGACCGTCCGAACGCCACGCTGTTTGGCGAGGGCCAACGGTTCCTTTCGGCTGAATCGATCGTGCACCCTGGCGGAAATGTTGCGTACAGCACGACCCTCGTCGGTGCCCCCGGAGATGTGATCACCGCAACCGCGACCCTCGACCTCGGCGGCGGCGTGTACGGCGGAACGTCGGAGTTCTCGAACGCCCTCACCGTCGGACAGGTATTCGTAAATTCGACCGGCGACGCTGGTGATGTCCTGCCCGGCGATGGGCTATGCGCGACGGGAGCGACCAACAGCACCGGAGCCCCTGAGTGCACTTTGCGTGCTGCCATCGAGGAAAGCAACGCATCGCCATCGATCGCCTCGATCGTCTTCGCGATTCCGGACACCGACGCTGGCCATGACGGAGTTGCGGGAACGTGGACGATCGCTCCAGCCATCGCGCTTCCCCCGGTCACCCTCCCGTTGACGATCGACGCAATGACACAACCAACAGCTGTAGCGAACACCAACCCGGCGCCGCTCGGCCTCAACGGCTCGCTCGTCGTCGAGCTCGATGGCAGCGCCGCTGGCGTTGGAGCGAATGGTCTTCACCTGCAAGCCACCACATCGATTCGTGGCCTCGTGATCAACGCGTTCTCCGGAGATGCCATTCTCGTCGATACCGGCGCTGACAGCTCCGAGATTGTCGGCAACTACCTCGGCGTCACCGCTGCGGGCACCACCGCTGCGGGCAACGGCGACAGCGGAGTCGACGTTGGAGCGAGCGACGTGACGATCGGCGGGACGCTTCCAGCGGACCGCAACCTCATCTCGGCGAGCAACCGCGGCATCCGCCTCGAAACCGCTGGGGTCACAGGGACCACCATCGAAGGAAACCTGATCGGTACCGACGTCTCGGGCCTCGTCGACCTCGGCAGCGCACAAAGCGCAATCCGTGTGTGGGCCGCTGACGGAACGCTCATTCGCGACAACGTGGTGTCTGGTAACGGCACGGGAACGACGTCGGGTATCGACGTCGCCTCGGTTGACGGCACCCAGATTCTCAACAACTTCGTAGGCGTCGGCTCCGACGGCGTGACGGTCATTCCAAACGCTCGGGGCATCGAAGCCAATCTGTCGACGAACACGATCATCGACGGCAACATCGTGTCAGGAAACACCGACGCCGGTATCTCCGTCCAGAACGCCCAGTACCAGATCACCGGCAACTCGGTTGGCGTCGACGCCGCTGGTAACCCTGCCGGAAACGGCGCCTCGGGTATCACCGTCCTCTCCGGGGATGGTTCGATGATCGGCGGCACCACGGTCGGCAGCCAAAACGAAATTGCGTTCAACACAACCAACGGCATCACGGTCACGTCGAGCTCCGCAGTGTCGATCATCGACAACACGATCTATAGCAACGGCGGCCTATCGATCGACGCCAACGACGATGGCGTGACCGCCAACGACAGCCCCGATGTTGACGGTGTCGTCAACTACCCGGTGATCACCGAACTGAACGACGTCGCTGGCACGTCAACGGCCAGGTTCGATCTCGACGTGCCCGCTGGCGACTACCGGATCGACTTCTTCTCCACGGCGATCGCAGACCCCTCCGGTCATGGCGAAGCTGAAACCTCGCTGGGATCGACCACGATCACCCATACGGGTGGAGGGGTCGAGAGTTTCTCACACACGATCACGGCGAGCGCTGGCGATCTCGTTAGCGCGACCGCCACCGAGGAATTCACTCCATCGACGTTCGGCGGCACGTCTGAAGTCTCGCTGACGATTCGCGTCAACACCCCGCCGGTGTTCAACGCCGACATTGCATCGTTCTCCCACGCTGAAGGTTCCCCAGTTTCGGAAACGGCAACAGC
>CALBVK010000221.1 GCA_937969345.1 uncultured Acidimicrobiales bacterium | reverse complement strand
AATGTTGTCGAGGCCGAGGAAGCCGCCGTCGAAGACGTTGTTGCCATCGACGTCGCGACGGTTGACCCACCACGTGAAGTTCAGCATCAGCTTGTGCAGGACACGTTCGAGGAAGTGGTTGTCCCAGCCGCCGTCGAGCTCAAAGACCCGCAGCGCTGCCCACGCGTGGACCGGAGGATTGACGTCGCTGAAGCTCCACTCATAGGCGGGGAGCTGGCCGTTTGGATGCTGGTACCACTCACGGCCGAGCAAGGTGAGCTGGTTCTTTGCGAAGGTCGGATCGATGAGGGTGAACGGCAAGCAGTGGAACGCGGTGTCCCATGCGGCGTACCAGGGGTACTCCCACGTGTCGGGCATGGCGATCACATCGGCGTTGTTGAGGTGGCGCCATCGGGTATTGCGGCCATGAAGCCGCGATTCCGGAGGTGGATTCGACGAAGGATCGCCTTCGAGCCACTGATCGACGTCGAAGTGGTACCACTGCTTGCTGTAGAGCAGGCCGGCCAACGCCTGGCGGGTGATCACTCGCCGTTCGTCGGTGAGGTCCGCCGGGATTACCTGGCCGTAGAAGATGTCTGCCTCTTCACGGCGTTGCTGCACGATCTGCTCGACCTCGTCGATCGGCCGGGCGTCGGGAGCCAACCGCAGATGAATCACGATCGAGTCGCCCGGGTCAACCTCGTGTCGGTACCACAGGGATCCCTTGGTACCGGCCTGCTCGGGGTTGATGGTCGGCGCGCCGTCGATGACGTGGTCGTTAATGCCGTCTTTGGGATACGGGGTCGACGGGGCCTGCCCGTGGACCAGCGGACGGTTTGTTTCGTTCTCGCAGAACACCGCCGATGCCCCCGGTGAACACGTGAGTTCAAGGGTTCCCGTCGCGGTCTCGTCGAGCGTGATGCCGCCGTGGTCGGCGGTGGTCAGCGTTGGTTTGTCGCCTTCTTCTCGACCCCAGCTCCAGCGGTTACGGAACCACACGGTTGGCAGCAGGTGGAGTGTGTCTCGTTCGTTCGACCGGTTGGTCGCTCGGATCTCGAGGCACAGATCGTCGGCGTCGGCTTTGGCGTGGGTGACATCGATGTCCCACCAGCCGTTATCGAAGATGTCGGTGTCGAGTAGCTCAAACTCGGGCTCGAGACGGTTGCGAGCACCGTTGGTTTGGCGAAGCTCGTCATAGGGGAACTCCGCCCGCGGGTACGCGTAGGACGCCCGGCCATAGGAATGGGTTGGTGTTGCGTCGAGGTACCACCACTCTTCCTTCACATCCTCGGCATGGTTGCCCTCATGGCCGTTGAGACCAAAGAGCCGCTCCTTCAGGTGCGAGTCGCGTCCGTTCCACAACGCGAGCGAAAGACACCACCGTTGGTCTCGGTCAGAGAAACCGAAAAGGCCGTCCTCATTCCATCGAAACGCCCGGCTGCGGGCATCGTCGTAGGTGAACGCGTTCCAGGCGTCACCGTTCGCGCTGTAGTCCTCGCGCACGGTCCCCCAAGCACGTTCAGCAACGTAGGGTCCCCACGCCGTCCAGGCGCGATAGTCGTCGAGCAGCCGCTGTTGTTCCGGGTTCGTCACGATGCCAAACGGTACTGCCCGTAGCGGGTCAGCCTCAGCTATTACCGATGATTCGTTCGATAGCCGGGGCGCCGAGCGGATCGATCACCATCGACATTGGGTCAGCGCCGTCCGACGTTGGTGATGCACACGTCTCGAGCATCTCGAGGAGTGCGCTGCGCTCGCTTGCGGTGACCGAGAGTTCCCAGCGGGTTTTCACCGCGACCCAGTCGACGGCGTACGCACACCACAACGCACGGTTGCTTGGCTTCCACGTCGATGGGTCTTGACTTCGAGGGTTGTGTCCGGCGCCTGCGGCGACGATCTGCAGTGTCGCTGGGTGCCAGGTGTCGGTGAGGTACGCCTGGCGGGTTGCATCGGTCCACTGGTCGCCGCCCGAGGAGTACGCAATCGCCGTTGGGATGAGTGGCGTAACTTCGGCATCGAGCGTGCGCGTGATCGTGGTATCGAGATATCGATCCGACCATCGTCCGGTATCGGGCACGCATTCGAGCTGGTCTGCCCAAACCACAGGTCGTTCGGAGCGGGCCACCAAGACCTGCTCGGCAATGTCGAGGCAATCGGTTCGTTGTGCGACCCACGACAATGCATCAAAGCCTGTGGGATCGTCACCCGTGCGTGTCGCCAGTGCGTCGAGCTGGGTAGCGGCGGCGGCTGGTGCGAGCGCGGCCTCGGCGCGGCGCCGTTCCATCCGGACCTCGTCGGTCTCGGCTGCAAAGATCACCGTTCCGGCGGAATCCTTAGCCTGAACTGGGTCTTCGGCACCCGCTTGGGTGATCAGTACCAGGGCAACAGCGAGAAGTAGTGCGGCTGCGCCGAGCGCACCAGCAACGGTGAGCATTGCGCGCCGGTCGGCGGTGGCTTGTCGAGAACGCCGAGGTGCATCGCTATCGATTGCGGCCGTGCGTTCGGCTACTGCGATCGGCGACCGCTTTGACTCGTGATCGAAGTCGTTGGCGGTCAGCGTTGGTGCATGCCAGGTGCCATCGGAGGCGCGCTGCCAACCGTCGAGAGGTGGTGTGTCTTCAGGCCACTCCGACGGAGACCGCCAGGCGCCATCCAGGTCCATCCACCAACCGGGTCCACCTCTCTTGTTTTCTTTCCGCGGGAGTTCGCTATTCGCCATTTTTCCTCTGGCCGCCTGTCCTGTGCGCGCACGCAGGTTTGCGCTGGGTGCGTTCAGGGAGAGTATTTCACTTCCATTTCGAACTTCACAACACCAAGAAAGTAGCGACCTCACCCTCGGTGATTTTTTGTCACCATGAAGCACGTAACGTCTGAGATCGGCACTTTCTGAGACCAACGTCACCACCCTGCAGCGATGTCCGCAGGAAATATGACAACGGATTTCACAGATAATGCCCAGTGGCTCCCGATAATGACCGGATTCTGCGACACTTGATGACTATGAGCCATGCCGTTGCACCCGAAGACCTCGCCGTCACGTCTGCTCCGTACGGGCAGACACCATTTCTTCTGTACAGCGCGGCCGATGGTTCTGCACGGGTGAACCATGTCGTGGCTTTGGTGGAGTCCAACCCGGCCCGCGTCATCATCAGCGGGTTTGGCAGAGGGGTCGCTGGCCGAATTGCCAACGGCGCAACGCTTTCGTTGCTTTGGCCATCCCGCGAACCGGCTGGCTTTAGCTTGATCGCGGACGGGACCGGCGAAATCGATGGCGATCAGCTCATCCTCGCGGTGACCGGAGCCGTCCTGCATCGACCGGCCCCGGTCGATGGCAACGCCACGTGCTGAAGTCGGTTCCGCTCCCCCGCGTGCTCGCGGTGTTCGCAGTCGCGGCCATCGTGTCGGCGGGTTGCTCATCGACGCCCAAAGCCGTCGCCCCTGAACCAACCGCTGTAGCCCAAGCGGAATCACAAGCCGATGCCGGGCTCCTGCGAGTAAATGTGGGCATGATTTTGAACTCGGCGGCCCCAACGGCCCAACGAGACGCCCGCCTCGCTGAGGTCTTTTCGGTTGCCGCCGACGCACAAGAGCTGGGGGTCGAGGTCAATCTTGAGACGGTCACCATCGACGATCTCGATGATGTTGCGTCTTCGGTTCGCACGCTCGTCAACCGTGGCGTCACGGTGATCGCTACCTCGTGCGATGACTCGAGCATGCCCGCGGTGGTCGATTCGGCTATCGAAGAACAGCTGCTCGCGGTCACTGGCTGTGTCACGATTCCGCGGCCGGATCTCACGGTGAGCTCACGGCTCTTCATCGACCTCGCTGGCCTGAACGACTCACCACGGGCTCTCGCTCGGTGGGCGAGCATCGAAGACTTCGCGAACGCCGCCATCATCTCTTCGGAGCTGATTCCCGATGTATCCAATACCTGCACCGACATTGTTGGAGCGCTCGACGACGTCGACATCGCACTCGCCGCGACGGCGACGTTCACCGGGCTCGTCGACGATGCAGAGTCGGTCGTGGCATCGATCGCCGAGCCGCTCGCCGATGCCGACGCGATCGTGGTGTGTGCGCTCGCTCCGTCGCTTGGCGATGTCGTCTTTTCGCTGCGCGCTGCAGGTTTCGAGCAGCCGATCATGGTTCCGTGGTTCGGTGATGCCCAACAATGGCCGCAGGACACCAGCAACGTCTTTATTTTGGCGACAGCGAGCCGCTACGACGATGACCCGCTACCGGCGGTCCAGGCGCTGTTCGGCAAGGTCGATGGCCCAGAGGCGGTCGACATTGTCGCTGCAGACACCGTTGCGATCCTTGCAAACGTCGCCGACACAGCCGGGTCTGTGGGTTCTCGCCGGCTAGCCGACACCATACGCACGACGACCAGCGCTGGCGTGAGTGGCGCATTGACAATCGATGCGACCAACTCGGTCACCGAGCAGCGGGCCTACCGACTGCTCGAAGTGGTCGACGGCGAGCCCACGTTTCGCTCACTGATCAGCGAAGACGGCCTTATCCAGATTCCGGAATAGGCGTGGCACTCGACTCGCCGGCCGTCAGGTAGCGGCGAACTCGCGAAGGACGCTGTCAACAAACGCTGCTGCGTCGTCTTCGAGCTTGTTGCGATGGATAGTTCCAACGCCGAGGTTCACCGAACCCATTGCTTCGAGCACTTCGCCGAGTTTGTCGGCGGCTTTGCCCGGGTTGTGCGCGTACGTCACGAATGCAAACGTGGCCTTGTCCCACAGGTCGGGGAGCTCGCCTGCGATCTTGCCTGCGCCACCAGGATGTTGACCAAAGAAGAACAGTCCGCCGCACCACGTTCCAACAACAACTGCGTCGGCGGCGGCGAGCGCCCCATAGTCGGGGGCGTCGACGGGGAATGTCGAGACGGTCACGCCAGCGTTGTGCAGACCCTCGGCGACGAGATGGGCCGCCTTCTCTGTGTTTCCGGTGCGTGATTCATAGGTAACAACGACGTGCATGGTTCTTTTCTACCAGCCCGGCGCCCGCTCGCTGACGCTGAGCGCCAAGAGATTCCGGCCGCTGTCACGCCGATGGATCGACCGGCCAGTCGTGCTTTGGGTAACGCCCAGCCATGTCCTTGCGCACCTCAGCCCAGCTTCCGGCCCAGAACGACGCGAGGTCGGCGGTGATCTGAATGGGACGGTTCGCTGGGGACAGCAATTCGACGGCGATCGGGGCCGCTCCGTCGATGACCGAGGGCGTCGCGCTCGTTCCGTAGGCGTCCTGAGCGCGCACCGAAACCTTGGGCACTTCGGCGAGGTAATCGATTTCGGCGCGGCGGCCGCCAGCGAAGGTGAAGTGTGTCGGTGCGAGACGGTCGATGGCTTCGACCTCGTTCCATGGCATTGCCGCCCGGAGGATGTTGAGCAGATCGAGAGCCTCGATGTCACGGCGCCCGGTGGCTCCGGTTAGCCACGACGTGAAGATGTTGCTCGCATTGGCGATCAGCTGCCTGTCGACCAGGTTGGTGGTCACGAGGTCGGGCCGATGCTCGGCGACAAGCGCTGCCCGCCGTTGGAACGTGCGGGCGTTCGTCGTCCAGTTCAATACGTCGAGCTTGGTGGAGACGATGCGATCGACGAGCGCCTCGGTGGTCTCCGCAGAAGCTTCGACGGGCTGCACATGCGTGCCGAAGTCGAGGGCACCCAGCCGCCGCTCGATTCGTCGGGTCAGATCGTCGCGGTCATCGTCCCAACCAAAGAAGGTTCGTTCGGTCATGTCGGCGGCGAACCCGAGCTCGACGTCGAGTGTGTCGATGCCTGCAGCGAGCCGGATACGCACGTTGCGCTTGTCGCCGGAGAGTTCGGCGACCACGATCATGTCGTCGTGGGCGAGCGGGTCCGTTTTGTCGACCTCGGCGCCCATGCCATTGCGCAATCGGAATCGGCCGCCCTGGCCGGCTCGCTTTTGTCCGATCCGGTCGGGATAGGCAAGCGACAGCGAGCGGCCCAAGTCATCGATCGACACGACGCCTTCGGAGGCTCCGGTTCGACCGATGAGCTCGCGGGCTCGCCGTCGAACCTGACGCAGCGCGGCGACGTCGGTGTTCGGTACTCGGTAGTCGTCTTCGACGACCAGCTTCAGACGGGTCCACAAGTCGACGGGCCGCTCCGAGGGTCGACCGCCGATGACGTCTCGTTCCTCGAGCAGCGAGGCGAGAACTGCAGCAGGCCAACCCAGTGGCCCATCGCCGACAGCGGCGACCATGGCCCCGAGCCGGGGGTGTAGTGGCAGCGCGAGCATGCGACGACCGTCGGCGGTTATGCGCCATTCGTCGTCTACGGCGCCGAGCATTTCCAAGACGGTGAACGCTTCGCCGACGGCATCTTCGCTCGGCTGGTCGAGCAGCCGCAGCGCCGAGGGCCCTCGAACGCCCCATGCCAGCGATTCGAGGACGACGCTGGCGAGGTCGATCTGAAGAATCTCTGCTTCTTCATGGGCGGGTCGACTCGCATGTTCCATCTTCGACCAGAGCCGGAACGCAACGCCCGGCCCGAGGCGGCCAGCACGTCCGGCGCGCTGGTCGGCCGACGCCTTGGAATGGTTGATCGTTACGAGCTTCGACAGGCCCGATGCGGCGTCGTATCGGGGACGGCGCGCTAACCCAGCATCAACCACCGAACCAATACCGTCGACGGTCAACGATGTCTCGGCGACATCGGTGGACACGACGACGCGCCGTTGTCCGGTGATAACTCGAAGCGCCGCATCTTGTTCTTCGGGTTTGAGGGCCCCGTACAAGGGCAGAATTGCCGCGTCGGTGACCCGGGCGATCTCCGACATGGACCGCTTGATCTCGCCGACGCCGGGCAGGAACACGAGCACGTCGCCCGGTTCGGTGAGGGCTTCGGCCACGGCCCCTGCAACGACCCGTTCGATCTTGTCCTTGCCTTTTCGTGGTCGCCACCGAACGTCGATTGGGAACGTGCGGCCCGCACACTCGATGACCGGAGCGGCGGATTCGCCTTCGCCGATGAGTGCGGCCACAGCGGCTGCATCGATCGTCGCCGACATCACCAAGAGCCGGAGGTCCGGACGGATGCTCTCTCGTACCTCGAGGGAGAGTGCCAGGCCTAAGTCGGCATGGACGGACCGTTCGTGGAACTCGTCGAAGAGCACCGCGGACACTCCGGGCAATGTTGGGTCGCGTTGAATCCGGCGGGTCAAGATGCCTTCGGTGATGACCTCGATGCGAGTGCGCGAGCTCACCCGTTTGTCGTCGCGTGTTCGCCACCCGACGGTGTCTCCAACGGACTCGCCGAGCAGTTCGGCCATTCGCCGTGCAACCGCTCGGGCGGCGACGCGCCGGGGCTCGAGCACCAAGATGGTTCCGTCGTTCCAGGCTTCGTCGAGCAGCCGTATCGGAACGACCGTGGTCTTACCAGCGCCAGGCTCAGCGGTGAGCACGCCAATGCCCGGTTCGAGCAGCGCACTGCGAACCTCGCCGATGACCTCTTCGATCGGTAGTCCCGTATCGCGCACACTTCAGTATGGGGTTCGTATTGTTGCATGCGTGACTTCGCTGTCGGCCTCTCAACTCCATGACCGGGTTCTCGACCACGTCGAGCGAATCTGGGGCGACCGCGACGCCGATATCGCCACCATGCTGATCGACGCGGTCGGCATCGACCCGACGTCGGCACTTCCCGGGCCAGCGTCGAGATGGGACGAACGCGACGTTGCGTTGATCACCTATGGCGATTCGATCGTGTCGGGGGCCGATGCGCCTCTGCGCGCCCTCACGGCGCTGGTGTCGGGCGACTTGGCCGATGCGATCAACATCGTCCATGTGCTCCCGTTCAATCCATATAGCTCCGATCGGGGTTTCTCGGTCATCGACTACACCGAGGTCGACCCGAACCTCGGAACCTGGGAGGACATGGACGCGCTCAGCGAGCACGTTGCGCTCATGTTCGACCTTGTGCTGAATCACTGTTCGGCCAAATCGGAGTGGTTCCAGCAGTTCCTGGCCGATGAGGAGCCGGGCAACGCATTCATCAAGACCGGTGAGCCCGAGTGGGACCTGTCGAAGGTCGTCCGGCCACGCTCGCTTCCGCTGCTCACCGAGTTCGACACCGCTGTTGGCCCTCAGCTCGTGTGGACGACGTTCAGCGAAGACCAGGTCGATCTCGACTGGAGCAACCCCGACCTGGTCGCGGAGATGCTGCGGGTTATCGACTTGTACATCAGCCGCGGTGCTCGCCTGTTGCGACTCGATGCCGTCGCCTACATCTGGAAGGTTCCCGGGACGACCAGTATTCACTTGCCCGAGACCCACGAGATGGTGAAGATGCTGCACACGTTGCTGGCGTCGCGCGCTCCGGAGGTCTCGATCATCACCGAGACCAATGTTCCCGACCGCGAGAACCGCACCTATTTCGGCGACAGCGACGAAGCACATTTGATCTACAACTTCACGTTGCCGCCGTTGGCGATCGACGCGGTGCTCAACGGTCGGGCCGACCGCCTC
>CALBVK010000220.1 GCA_937969345.1 uncultured Acidimicrobiales bacterium | reverse complement strand
CGCGATCGGGACGCTCCAGACCGCTGGGGTACCCAAAATCGCGAGGGGCCATCCGGAATCCACGAATCCGAACATGGTCGTGAGGACTGCTGTGGTGCTCGTGCCGCCGCCCACGAGGATGGCGGCGAGAGCACCATTGCGAGTGAGTCGTTTCCACCAGATGCCGAGGATTAGTAACGGTGCAATCGACGATGCTGCAATCGAGGTCGACCACCCAATCAAGACGTTGATATCGGTTCGCTCCACAGCCAATGCAGTCATGACCGAGAACGCGGCGAGGATCCACACCGCGACGCGGAACTGGCGCACGCCAGCCGACATCAAGTCGTGACTCACCGCGCCGGCCATAGCGATAAGTAGTCCCGATGACGTCGAGAGGAACGCTGCTGCTGCGCCAGCGGACACGATTGCGGTGATGAGTTCGCCTCCGACCCCATCGACGAGACGTTCACCGACCGACACCGTGGCCGAGTCGGTGGTCGCTGCACCGAGGAGCCCGGGGCTGAGGACTCGGCTGGCGGCGCCGAACAGCGGCAGCATTGCGTAGTACGGAGCAATGAGTGCGAGCACGATGAGGTTGGTTCGACGCGCCTCTCGGCCTGTGGGGTTCGTATAGAAGCGGACGATCACATGGGGAAGCCCCATCAGCCCAAACATGTTGGCGAGCACGATGGCGAACGAGAAGTACAGGGGGTGTCCTCCGCCGACCCCTTTGTCACCGAGCGGCTCTGACCAATCCTCGCCGGAGATTGGATCGATGCTCGACGCGTGGGGGGCGAGCGCTCCGGCAGGCCACTCGATCGTTGTCCCTGCCGAGACGTCGTGTGACCCTGCGTCGAGGACCAAAGAGCCCGAACGATTCGAGCCCACCTGTCCCTCGACGACGACAGCGGTGGTCTCGGAGAGGTCGATGGTGATGTCGTTGGGGTATTCGACCGTCGTCGCTTCGATAAAGACCGGTGTTGAGTCGGTGATGATCGGATCGAGGTCGCCACGGAACCACACGACACTCATGACGGCGAACGGCACGAGAATGCCAAGGAAAATGAAGAAGAACTGGAAGCCCTGAACGAAGGTGATACCGCGCATTCCGCCGGCGCTCAGGTTGATCGCAACAAGGGCGCCGACCGCGAGGACCCCGACCCAATACGGCGTGCCGAGCAGCGCTCTCGTGACCACGCCGGCGCCCTTGAGCTGAGCGAGAAAGAAGAACCAACTGACGACGATCACCATAATCGCGACCACTTGTCGGAGGCGTGGGCTGTCGAGTCGACCCTCGATGAACTCCGGAATGGTGTACGACCCGAAACGGCGAATTGGGGCTGCGATAAACAGTGAGAGCAGCAGGAATCCGATCGTCCAACCGACGAGCGGCCACAGCATTTCGAAGCCGAAAACAAAGATCAACGCGGGCACGCCAAGGTAGCTCGCCGCCGACATTGCCTCGCCGCACACGGCGAACGCGTTCCACACGGGATGGACGGTTCGAGAGGCGACGAAGAAGTTCGAGGTCGTGCGCGCGTACCGTAAACCGGTCGTCCCGAGCAGCAGTGTCATCGCCACGACGAGACCCACAGCGGCGACCGGAATCATCGATCATCTCCCCGATGCTCGGCCGTCCAATCCTGCTCCTTTCGGAGCGCGCTCCGGTCGTGTCGCCATGCGATGAAGACGATCGAGAAAAGTGTGACCGGACCCAAAAGAAGCCACGGAAGCGGAATTCCTCGAACAAAAAATCTGGTCAGCCCCGGCGCAAAAACGAAACTCACGAGCAGGAGCAGAACTGGCGTCACGAGCCTCAGCAGGTACCGCAGCGCCAGCTTTCGCTGGTAATCGACGAGGGCAAAAACCTCATTGTTTTGAACGGTAAATCCACGAACATGGCTCCCGTAGGACCGGTTCCGGTCGACGCGTCGTGCAGCTGCCGTGCGCGGGTGAAGGACGATCTTTCGTCGGTTTGGGTCCACCTCCTCGTCCATGGCTGAGGGAGCATAGCCGTTGGTCGAGACGCCGGTCACAGGGCTATGGTCGACGTCGTGTTGCGAGCTTTGGTTGTCGATGACGAGAAACCGGCACGTCACGATCTCATCTGGATGCTCGAGCGTGAGCCGGAGGTCGGCGACATCGCCGAGGCGTGCGGAGGTGCAGACGCGCTCAAGTTGTTGACCAATACCACGAGCGCTGATCGCTTCGACGTCGTGTTTCTCGATATGTCGATGCCAGACCTCGACGGGCTCGATATTGCTCGGATGGTCGGCCGGTTTGAGGATCCGCCAGCGATCGTCTTTGTGACCGCATTCGACACGCCGGCATCCGATGCCTTCGATCTCGGTGTGATCGACTATCTCCGCAAGCCCGTCGCCGCCGACCGGTTGAGGCGCGCCGTGCAACGCGTCTCGACGTCGCGACAGACAGCATCGAGCCCTACTGATTCCGACCTGCAGCCGGTGCGCATCGCCGTCGCGACGAGTGGTGGAGCGCAACGACTCCTTAGCCCGATCGACGTGACGCACTTTGAGTCCTGCGGCGACTATGTGCGAGTCCATACCGACGATGAGTCGTACCTGATTCGAGACACCATGACCCGTCTGACCAATGGGTGGGCCCGATATGGGTACATCCGAATCCACCGCAGCTTCGCCGTTCGTATCTCGGCCGTTAGCGAGGTTCGTTCCGGGCCTGCTGGGCGCAGCGTGTGCATTGGATCTGCGGAACTTCCCGTGAGTCGGCGCTATGCCCGTGACCTCACCCAACAGTTGACCGCGACGAACAACGCCCCATAG
>CALBVK010000219.1 GCA_937969345.1 uncultured Acidimicrobiales bacterium | reverse complement strand
GGAGTTCTTCCATCCAAACGATCTGTGCCTGATAGTCGTACGACATGGTGGCCGCAGCCGAAACGGAACAGGTCGGGCGCGCGCAAGTGCGGTTCATGCAAACGAGCATAGTAAACCCATCGCGCGCAGCGCGCGATAGCTATCACTCTCTGCTCTTGAGCATGGGCAGCTTTGGCGCCCCGGCGCCAAAGCTGTGGAAGAGAGGAGATCCGTCAAGGATCGACGAACGGCGGCGATTGCCGGGAGCGAAGAATGAGCGGGAACGACGCCAGCCCGGAGGGACGGAGGGCGGAAGACGGCCTCCGGCAGACCGCAGAGCACACCGAGCGAAGCGAATGTGCGATTGCCGGGAGCGAAGAATGAGCGGGAAATAGGGAATTTGCGGAAACTATCTGGGTTCTACCCCTAACACCGGGCGTACGATCTCCGATTTGACAACCAAGCAACTAGGGTATTTTTATGGCACCTTCTTCCCCGAAGCCTCCGTCCGCTCCGACTCCGGAACGTTCGAACACGGCTCGCATGGCAACCTGGGCGTTCTTCGCGCTCGTCGTCTTCACGATGTTGGCGATCTTCTCGACCGATCGAGAGGCAGGCGAGCCGGTTTCGTACACCGAATATCTCAGCTTCGTCCAAGACGGTGCGGTCAAGTCGGTACTGCGAAACAATGCAACGGGTGAGATCACCTTTGAACTCGACGACGACTCGGGCACGGTCTTTTCGACCAGCGGCCCGGTCACCTCGTACGAGGCCGAGCTCGCACTCCTCGACGAGAAGGTCCCCTCGCCAGACGATGGTTCCGAGGGCGGCGTCAAGTTCGTCACCCCAACCGAGAACGCCCTCGTCCAACTGCTCTTCTTCCTTCTGCCCGTTGGCCTCCTTATTGGTTTCTTCGTCTGGATGCAGCGCCGAGCGCAAGGCCAGATGGGCGGCATCATGTCCGTTGGCCGAAGCAAGGCCAAGACGTACACCACCGAACGCCCTGGCACGACCTTCGACGACGTTGCCGGATACGCAGCCGTCAAGCGCGAGATCACCGAGGTCGTCGACTTCTTGAAGAGCCCCGAGCGCTTCAGCGAGATCGGTGCCCGCACGCCAAAGGGCATGTTGCTCGTTGGGCCTCCAGGAACCGGCAAGACCTTGATCGCCCGTGCGGTGGCTGGCGAAGCTGGTGTTCCGTTTATGTCCGTCACTGGTTCGGACTTCATGGAGATGTTCGTCGGCGTTGGCGCGAGTCGTGTCCGCGATCTTTTCGAGTCCGCTCGCAAGATGGGCCGAGCCATCATCTTCATCGATGAGATCGATTCGATTGGCCGCAAGCGTGGCGCCGGAATGGGTGGAGGCCACGACGAGCGTGAGCAGACGCTCAACCAGATGCTCGCAGAAATGGATGGCTTCGAAGCCTCCGAGGGCATCATCATGATGGCGGCTACAAACCGCCCCGACATCCTCGACCCTGCACTTCTCCGTCCGGGCCGCTTCGACCGTCAGGTCGTCGTGCCACTTCCCGAGCTCGAAGACCGCAAAGAGATTCTCGCCGTGCACCTGAAGGGCAAGCGCAGCGAAGCCGAACTCGACGTCAACGTCATTGCCCGCGGTACCCCGGGCATGAGCGGTGCTGATCTCGCCAACCTCGTCAACGAAGCTGCACTATTTGCGGTTCGCGCCGGCGATTCCAAGATTGCCATGCGCCACTTCGAGCAAGCTCGCGACCGCGTCCTGCTCGGTATCGAACGTACTTCCATGGTCCAGACCGAAGAAGAGGTCGAACGCACGGCGTACCACGAAGCTGGCCACGCTCTTTGCGCTGCTGTTCAGGACAACCACGATCCGGTACACAAGGTGACGATCATCCCGACGGGCATGGCGCTCGGTGTCACGATGACACTTCCGACCAATGACCGTCACTCGATGGACAAAGACGAGGCCGAAGCCATGATGGTGATGGCGATGGGCGGACGCGTGGCCGAAGCTCTCGTCTTCAACGAGTCCTCCTCCGGCGCCGCGAACGACCTGCAGCAGGCGACAAACATCGCCCGACGCATGGTGACCGAATGGGGCATGAGCGAGAAGATCGGCCCGATGTCCCTTTCGGACTCAGGACCTGTCTTCCTCGGCGACGACATGATGCAGAACAAGGCCGGTCACTCCGGTGACACTGCTCGCCTTATCGACGAAGAGATCCGCCGGATCCTCATCGAAGCCGAAGATCACTGCCGCCACTTGCTCACCACGTACCGCAACGGCCTGGACCTGATTGCTCGAGCGCTGCTCGAGCACGAGAGCATCAGCGGCGATGAGGTCTACCGACTTCTAAACCTTGCTGGAGCGAACCTGACCTTGCCTGGCAACACATCGCTCACCGCCGACGCAGCCTCTGAAGCAGACCCAGTCGACGGTGACGTGGCCGCTGATGCCGACGCGTCGGTGAGCGACCTCGAAACCGCCGAGTAGCGATCACCCGCGTTCATGACGCAGATACTGATCGTGGTCGCCGTAGCTGCAGTAGCCCTCGGCGTTGGCTGGTACATGCAACAGCAAGCACCCGATGTGCCGACAGCACCACAGAGCCACAGCACGCCCGACCAAGTAGATCGGGCCGATTTCGTGCGGCCAGACGCCCCATGGCTGGTTGCGGTCTTCACCTCTGCGACCTGCGAGACATGCGCCAAGGTCTGGACGTCGACGCAGCTCGTCGAGAGCGATGAGGTGGCGATCGAGAACATCGAGGTCGGTGCCGCGAAGGACATGCACGATCGCTACAACATCACGGCCGTACCTGCGGTGGTGATCGCCGATGCTGCCGGGGTTGCCCGGGCCTCGTTCCTCGGTCCCCCGACGTCGGCTGATCTGTGGGCCAAGCTCGCCGAGCTCCGCGACGCCGCTGAGGCATAGCCGAACACAACAACGTCAAACATTTCACACCTTCGGGGTGTCAAGATTGTCAGCAATGCGACGATGATGAGTCGCATGAATAGAAATACGCGTCGGTGGGTCATCCTTGGCCTACTGATTGCTCAGGCGGCCACGTTGCTCGTCCTGTTTCTTGTATCCGGACGCGTCGCAGCAACCGCTGAATCCGACCACCAAGACGCGCTCCTTGCAACGAAGACCGCCGAGGCTATCGACCGGATGCGAGCACACCTACAGCCCGCCGAGTCCGTGGTGACGTTGATGTCGAATGCGCTAGCCGAAGGCGAGCTCGGCGAGGCCACCGTGACACGTACCTTCATTGCCGCTATGGAGACCACCGATCACCTCGACGGAGTCTTCGTTGGACGACCTGACGGCTCGTTTCTCTATGTATCTCGCACCGTCGAGGGCTATCGCATCAAGAACATCACCAAGGGAGGCGGGCTGTCGACGACAGAGCTAACAACCGTCGATGACGATGGCACCCCACAAGGAACCGAGTTCGACCCGACCGATAGCTACGATCCACGCACCCGACCCTGGTACCAGCAAGCTGCAGCCATGGACGGCGGTCTTGGTTGGACCGACCCCTACGTATTCTTCACGTCCCAGCAGCTCGGCCTGACCGCCACTGCACCCATCGTCCAAGACGGTGTGCTCGTGGGCGTCGTCGGCGCCGATATCGAGCTCGGTTCGCTCTCGACATTCCTCACCTCGCTCGATAGCGGCGTCGATGGCAGCGCGGTGATCGTGAACCAGGACGGCGTCGTCATTGCCTATCCCGACTCCTCCCTCCTTCAACGAGAGACCGACGATGGATATCGCACCGTCACCATCTCTGAATTCGAAGACGAGCGAGCCCGCGCCGCTGTTGGAGCTTTCGTCATCGAAGGGGCCTCGGAAGGACCCTTCGTCGCTGCCTTTACGAACGAACAGATTGGATCGTCCCGTGCCTCGTTCCGGACCGTGGCCGTAGGCGATGGCGACTGGACCGTCGCCGTGTTTGGCCCCGAGGACAGCCTCGTTGGTGGGCTTGCATCCGCCCGAGCCGCCGAAAGAACCTTGCTCGCTGTAGCCGGTGGAATCGCGTTCCTCCTGGTCGCCTTTCTCGCGGCCCGTGCCACCCGTCCGCTCGACGAGCTCGATCGTCACGCATGGTCCGACATGCTGACCGGCATCCCAAACCGGCGGTCAATTCTACTTTCGGCCGAACGAGACGTAGCCCGGGCCGAAGGGCCGGGCTCGCTCGCGATCATCGATGTCGACAACTTCAAACAGATCAACGACACCTATGGCCACCAAGTAGGCGATGAAGTGCTCGCAGAGATCGTCACACGAGCAGAAACCTCACTGCCTGACGGTGCAGCCGTTGGCCGAATCGGCGGCGAGGAGTTTCTTGTTGTGCTTCCGCGCCAAAACCCAGAACGCGCCCGGCAAGCCTGTGAGGACATGCGTGCACTGGTGCGTTCAGCCCCGATAGAAGCCTCTGTCGGCAAGATCGAGGCAACGATCAGCGTTGGTTTGGCGAACACCCCGGGACCGACCGGACGCGACCACCTCATGGCAGTCGCTGACCTTGCGCTCTTGGAAGCAAAGTCATCGGGCCGCGACCGTGTCGTTGTTGCCGGTACGTCGGCCGAGAAGAGCCTCGGCGGCCGTTAACGAATCGAATCAGCAGCGGGAAGCAGCGGCGCCCAAGAGCGGGAACTCAATCCGGTGATCTCACGGGTCGCAACGATGGGCCCCGACGAGTCGAGCACCAGCGAGTAGCGACCAATCGCGACCTCGACCAGTGGAATCCGAACGGTGCGTTCGGGGCCCACCTCAAAGGGAATGTCACGACTGGCGCCATCGATGGCGATGGTCGCTCGGCCTTGGACGAAGCTGTCGGGAGCCGGGTTGAAGATGTGCAGCGCCGAACGCTGGTCGTCCTCGGTAATGTCGACGGTCGTGTAGAGCCGGGTGCCGGGCATTGCTTGTCCAGCCGATGAGGCGAAACCGGTGGTTGGGGCGTCGACGTCTAACTCCACGATCTCGGCGATTGGATCGGGCTCGGCGACGGCAGGGCGCTGCTCTACCCCGGCGATAATCGGCACGTTGTCGAGCGACCGCGCAATGAGGGAGAACGACGAGATCTCCGCCAACCGACCCGTGCTCTCGAGGTCGATGATGTCGCTCTGGCCCGGTTGCAACACCACCTCGAACGGTTCAACGAATCGCTCACCGGCTGCCGGGTACACCTCGACGTCGACGCGCACCTGACTGTCGCCGGGATTGACCACCGTTAGGCGCGCTGGCCCCGCGGCCGGAGTGACTCCGGCGAAGTACCACGAATCAGCGGTCGCTGGAACGCCGGTAATCACGCTCATGCCGAGCGGTGCCGCCGACCCGTCAAACGTCTGAATTCCCTCAGCCACGACCTGCCCGGCACGCACACGTACGAAACTGGTGATGTTGTTTGACGCGGCTACGAAGTCGCCAACCTCGATCACTCGAGACGTGCGAGCTGGCACATGGACGCCAATGAGATCTTCTGGTCGCCGAGTGCCGACCTCGGACACGAAGTCGATGTCGACGGTGGCCTCACCGGGGAACGGGTTGAACACGACCAGCTGCAAACGCGCCCCGGGCACCGTGGCACCCGTGGTCACAACCCAGTCGGTCGAAGCATCGGTTGCACATGCCGTTCGAGCAACGCCAGCTGGGCCCGACGAGATCTTGTCGACGAGCACCCCGCCGGAGTCGATTTCGACGGCGATCGACACGATCTCGGACTCCGGGGCGAGGTCGGCGAGACGAACGCTGGTCGCTGCTTGAGCAGGTAGGTCGATGTCGAGCTCGCTCACTTCGGATCCGCCACTCGGCTCCAACGACCCTCGGAATACCGAGATCGACGCACGTGCGGGCGTCGGCCGGGTATTGGCCAACACCACTTCGGAGTCGGCCGAATCGTTCGTGCCCGAGGTTGCTGCAGCGCACAGCCATGTCGAGGAGATCGCGTCGTCTGGTGCAACGGCGGTCCCGGGCAGCCCAATCGCTCGTTCGATCACCTCGGGGGCTTCGCGGGTTTGGTCGATGACCAGTCCTCCGACGAGCAGACCAATGACGACGAGCAATCCGGGTAGTCGAAAGGCGTTCATCCGATTCGCTCCAATCGGGCCTTCTCGGCGCGGTCGGCGCGGCCTCGTTCGCCGACAAGCCATCGACGGCCAGCGAACAAGACGACCCAGGCCAACGCCTGCAATATCACGATGATGCGATGAGAATCTGCGGTCTGATACGTCAACTGCGCTTCGGTGTTTGTGACGTCGGCGGTCTGGAAGCCCATGCCGACCGCTCCCGTGTCGATACGAGCGGCAACTCGACCGTCGACTTCGAGAATCCACCGCGGTGATGGCTCCCAGGACGCGTAGACGTTCCGCTCGACTCTAGTCTGACCAGTGAACGTTGCGTGGCCAGAGCGGGTCGTGACGGCCGGGTCGGCGTCCGTGAACTGGAGTGACTCGAGCGATGCCGGGGCCAGTGCACTGTGCACGGGCGCCCACACCGTGTTGCGGTACACGCGAACGGCGGGGTTCACGACCCCATCGCTGACGAGGTCGAGCTGGCCGTTGAGCGGCGCAGCACGAACATCGGACACGACCTCACGGCGCGACGCTTCGGGTACCGGCGCCTGCTGATCCATGACGACGATGTACCGAACACCAAAAGGAGCGAGTGAACGTCCAAGGCGTGATGTACGTCCGTCGAGACCGGCTGCAACGGCCTCTGACAGCGCCGTGTTGGCCCCCTCGTCGCTACCGCCCCAGAGCGCCCGGATGTCGGGAACGCCGTCGAGAGACGTTGTCCAGGCCAGTCCGTTGGCCGTCGGTATCGAGGCCGCTCCGAGCACGTGCGCATCGCCGACCCATAGGACGCGATAACTACCATCGCCCGGGTCCGACACGAGCGACTCATATGTGGTCGACAAATCGACGCGGGCCACTTCCCAGCGTCCGGAGCTGGCGGCGCCGAGCAGAGGAACCATCGCCACGACGAAGCCGACGACAGCTGCTGCGGCGGGCAAGAATCGACGCATCTTTTTCGTCGCTGCGAGGTCGACGTCGATGACCAAGGCGGCGATTCCGCCGAGCGCTGCGAAACCGAGCGAGACCGGCACGAGGAGTACTTCGGTGACCGGAAGCCCAACGGGAGACCACCCTCGAACATTGGCCCACGCAATCGCCCAGCAGAGCAACATGGCGCCCCAGATGCGCATCGCCCAGGTAAACCGCTCCCCGGTCGCGGAGAGCACCGCAAACAGCGCCGGAGCAAAGACCGCCCAGCCCAGGATGGGCGAACCAATCGGACCGAGATCGAGCGTCAAGAGTTCGGTGAGCGGCGTTGCGGTGATCCGCGAGGTCTGCGAACCAGCGAACTGGCTCCACGACGAGATGCCGAGCAAATACGGAAGGTTGAGTAGCGAGCCGACCAGCAACGCAATCGCTGAGGTCAACACCAGCGTGACGACACCGCGCATGTCCCCCGAGAGCAATGAGCCTGCGATGAAACCAACCACCAGGACGAGCACCATGACCCCGAGAAACGGTGCCACGGCGATCAGCAACGCCACAAGCCCGCTGAGAGCCACCGTGGACGCCCGGACCGAACGGTTTGGACCGAGCGATGTGCGTTGACTCGTGGCGATGAGGTTCCCGAGGATCCACGGCAACAGCGCATACAAGGCAATCGCGTTAAGTGAACCCCCCGAGAGTGCGTTGTAGGGCAACGGAGAGGCCGCATACAGCGTTGCAGCCGCAACTGGGGCGTAGTCCGACGATGTCCGCCCAAAGAGCTTCCATGCCCCCACGACGCCGACAATGACCGGACCAACGATCAGGACCATGCGAAGGAGACGGGCCGAACCGAGCGTCGCAATACCGAGGACATCGAGTAGCGGCAGGGCAAACGATGCCGCGCCTTCGCTGCCCATCCCCCAGGTTCGCAATCCGCTCCACCAGTCGGCGGTGAGGGTACCGAGATCATCGGGCACGGAGCGGAACTCGCCGATCTCGGCGATGTCACGAGTCAGCAGGTGACGGGCACCGAACGCCAGAATCGCTCCGAGGGCAATTCCGCCAGCCACCCGAATCACCGAGATGGTTGCTTCTCCGGCTTCGGTAGCGATCTCGCGCTGGGAGACGCGGCGATCGACACTCTCGGCAATGCGGATCGAGCCACGAGTGCGGATGAGCCGAAGTTCGTCGCCACTAAAGGACTCGTGTTGGGTGATCGCCCGACGGCGCTTCATCAGCGATCCGACGTTTGCGATGTTCCACAGCCATGCTGCTGGCACCGACAGAGCGTCCAACACGTCGAGTCGAGCAACCGCAACCACGAACTCGATCAGGTGCAGAACCGCGAACGACACGAGCAGCGAGGGCAACGACGACAGAGGCGTCGCAGCGAGCGCTGATCGCATCTGGTGACGACGCTCACGAAACGCCGTTGACGCTCCGTCGCGGTTGTCGAAGGCACCGCGATGGCGAGCCCGTGCAGTGGCGGGTATGACGACCTGGCCACCGACGGAACGGCTGCGCAGTGCTAGGTCGAAGGCTTCGCCGTGCCAGTCGATGGCCTCGTCGAAGCCATCGATGGACACGAGGTACTCGCGGTCCACCAACAGACAAGCCGTCGATGCCCCAAAGAGATCGACCACACGGTCCTGTTGGCCCTGATCGAGATCGCCGGGCCGCACGACCGAACTTGTTGCCCCGAACCGATCGGCGTTAAATCCCGCAGGCATCAGACGCTCAGGCTCGGTCCAATCGAGGAGCTTTGCGGCCACCAGGGTGCGAGGTTCGTTGCGACGGAGCCACTCGCGAACGAGCGCAGAGACGGTACCCGGCTCCATGGCAAGGTCGTCGTGGTGGATCAAGAGCAGCTTTTCGCCAGCCTCGTTCGCCACCATGTTCACTTTTTCGCCGAAGCCGGTGTCTCGGGGGCAGGTCACAAACTCGACATTGGGAAGGGTGGACCGGTGGCGCTCGAGCAATGGCCCGTCATCTGGTCCGTGAACGATCGTGACACCGACTGCTGGATAGTCCTGTGCGGCCAGGGCCGCGACGACATCGTCAAACCACGGTCCGGGGTCCAGTGTCGGTATGACGACACGTACTGCCGGGGGCGCGGTCTTATCCGCTGGAGGGGAGTCGGAGGCCGATTGCACAGCCCCGCTACGCTACCGGTTCGTGGCCCTCTCCGACCAGCACCCTCCCCTAGGTTTCTCCCAATGCGTGCGTTAATCACCGGCGCGAGCGGATTCGTGGGCAGATCCCTGCATCAACACCTGCTCGATTCAGGCGACGACGTCGTGGCCCTCGCCCGCCGAACCGGCGGTCCAGACATCACGGATCGGGCCGGAATTCGTGCCGCTGTGGCCGACGCCGACGCCGACGTCATCTATCACCTCGCTGCCCAATCGCACGTGCCCACATCGTGGGACGATCCCATTGGGACGTTGCGAGCCAACGTCGAAGGAACCCAAAACATCCTCGACGCCGCGCACGAAAGCGGCGAGGCTCGCGTCCTGGTGGTCACCAGCGCCGAAATCTATGGCTCGGTTTCAATCGATGAGCTCCCGATCAGCGAGGATGCGCCGATGCGGCCGGCCAACCCGTACGCAGCAAGCAAAGCCGCCGCCGACGCCGTAGCAATGCAGGCCAACCTCGGCCGCGGACAGGACGTGCTTCGCCTCCGGTCCTTCAATCACATCGGTCCTGGACAAAGTCCAGACTTCGTATGCGCCGGACTGGCTCATCGCATCGCCCTAGCCGAACGGGATGGACGCTCGACCATCGAGGTTGGCTCGCTCGAGGCCCGTCGGGACTTCTCCGATGTTCGCGACATCGTTGCCGGTTACCGCCGCGTTGCTCGACGCGGCCGATCGGGAGCGGCATACAACCTGTGTAGCGGAATCGATCGCTCCATCCAAGACCTCGCCGACACCCTCGCAAGCCTCTCGGAGCACCCGGTCGAATTCGTTGTGGACGACGAACTGCGCCGGCCGGTCGACACTCCTGTAGTGCGCGGCGACAACACTCGCATCGTGAGCGACACGGGCTGGAGTCCAACAATCCCCCTCGAGACCTCGCTCGCCGACGTTCTCGCCGACGCACGGAAACGAGTTGACGGTGACTAACACATCCCCGAACATCGCGGTCATCTGCGGTGGAGTAGGTGCAGCTCGTTTCTTGCGTGGCCTTGTTCGCGTCGCCGAGCCAGCCAACATCTCCGCGATTATCAACGTCGCCGACGACATGGTTCTGCACGGTCTTGCGATCAGCCCAGATATCGACACGATCACGTACACGCTCGCCGACGCCATCGACCCAGAACGTGGTTGGGGGCTCCGCGACGAGACGTGGCGAGCCATGGAAGCCCTCGGCCGGTACGGCGATCGGAACTGGTTCAGCCTGGGCGACCAAGACATCGCAACACACCTGCAACGGACGGCTCGACTCGCTGAGGGGGCCACCCTCACCGAAGTAACCGCCGAAATCGCCGCGGCGTGGGATGTCGACGTCCGGCTCCTACCGGTGACCAACGATCCAGTATCGACTCGGGTCACCCGTGCAGACACCGACGAGGAGATCAGCTTTCAGGAGTACTTTGTCGGGACCCAACACAGCGTTCCGATTTCCCGTGTGCGCTTCGACGGCATCGACGCCGCACGCCTCACTCCCGAAGCAACAGCTGCGATCGAAGCCGCCGACGTGGTCGTCATTGCGCCATCCAATCCCGTCGTTTCGATCGCACCGGTGCTCGACGTACCCGGAGTTCGCGATGCCCTGGCCGCCAGCGGCGGGCCGTGTGTCGCGATATCGCCGATCGTTGGCGGTGAGGCGCTCAAGGGTCCAGCGGCAAACATGTTGCACGAGCTCGGGCTCGATGCGAGCGCAACCGGCGTGGCGCAGCTGTGGTCAGACGTGATCGACGTGCTGGTGATCGACGATGTCGATGCCGCACATTCTTTGGCGGTCGCACGAGCTGGCGTCACACCGTACGTCACCGACACCATCATGGCCTCCCCCGTCCGCAGCAGCGCCCTGGCACGTTCGGTGCTCTCGGCCAGTCTCTTGAAACAAGGATCGACAACATGACGAGTCACACCACCAACGACGGCGCCGATGCAGTCGAGCCCGACGTGCCACCGCAGGGCCTCACGATCTTCCCGGTCACCGGCATCGGAGAGATCGCTCCCGGCGACGACCTCGCGGGGATGCTCGGAGACCTGGCCCCTGTCCAGGAACACGATGTGCTCATCGTGACCCAAAAGGTCGTATCGAAAGCCGAGGGGCAGGTCGTCAAGATCGATACCGACGACCCTCGAGGACACAAAGCGATCGTCGAGGACGAGTCGGTGCGAATTCTGCGACGTCGGGGCGAATTGATCATCAGCGAGACCAAGCACGGCTTTGTGTGCGCCAATGCCGGGGTCGACCTCTCGAACATCGAAGCGGGACACGCCGCCTTGCTCCCTGTCGATTCCGATAGATCTGCACGTCGAATTCGTGATGTCGTTCGGGCAAAACAGGGTGTCGAAATTGGGGTAATTATTTCGGACACGTTCGGCCGGCCCTGGCGTCGAGGCGTTACCGACGTCGCAATCGGCAGTGCTGGTATAGGTCCAATCCTCGATTTGCGTGGAACGAACGATGCGCTCGGCCGCGAGCTACAAGTCACCGAGGTCGCGATTATTGATGAAATCGCTGCAGCTGCCGATCTGGTAATGGGAAAGTCCGCCGGATATCCAGCTGCTGTCGTTCGCGGCATCCCAAGTAGCTGGTTTCGAAGCGGAAGCGTGGCCGATGAAATCGTCCGCGATCCCCACGACGACCTATTCCGATAAGCACGACCTCTAGGAGCTCACGTGACCAAGACAACCGCAGCGATCGTAAGTGGCTACTTCAGCCCGCTTCACGTAGGACATCTCGACATGATCGATGCCGCCGCCGAGCTGGCCGACGAGGTCATCGTGATCGTCAACAACAACGCGCAACAAGAGATCAAAAAGGGCAAGGTCATCATCGATGAGGCCGACCGTCTTCGTGTTGTTCAGGCGTTGCGCAACGTCGACCACGCGTTGATCGCCGTCGACGACGACCGCACCGTGTGTGCGTCGCTCGCAGCGGTTGCCGATCAGTTCCCGGACTACGCGTTGATCTTCGCCAACGGCGGCGACCGTGTCCCGGGCTTTGTTCCCGAAGCCGAGATTTGCGAAGAGCGAAACATCGAACTGCGCTTTGGCGTGGGAGGCGATGAGAAGGCCGACTCATCGAGCCGAATCAACGTCGCGCTCGGCCTCGAGGACGAGATGAGCGCTCCGCCGAGCGCAACGACCTAAGAGACCACAACGACCTAAGAGACCGCAACGGCCTAAGGGACGAAGCGTTTCTCGTTCAGACCAATGGCCAGCACGCTGCGCTGACTATTTGCGCTACTCGTCGGCGTCTGCGTCGGCGTCCTGCTGTGCTTCAGCCTCAGCTTGGATGTCGGCAATGTTGATCTCTTCACCATCGGCGTTGAGGATCGGGTTGCCTTCGCTGTCCACGAGGACACCGTCGTCGTTAAAGCCGCCGAGGTTATTGTCCTCAAGCGTTTCTGGAAGGTCGGTAAGACCGTCGGTACGAAGGATGTTCGGCGACGCCTGAGCTGCGGTCGCAACCGATGCTGCTGGTGGAGGCGGAATGTCGGCCCCAGCAGGAACGAGGGCGATGACGATGCCGTCCTGGTCGGCACGGAAGCGGAAGCTGCCGAGATCCTCGGTGGCAACCTCTTCTGGAGTGTCGGAGCCCGCAACGAAACGAGCAACGTGAAGGATTGCTGGCTCACCATCGCACGTTGCACCGTCTTCGGTGAGCGCGTCGCGATCGGTGAATGTCAGCGCATCATCGCCATCGAATTGCGCACGGGTGGCTTCGAGGAAGCGCTCGAGTTGTGCGTTGTTGCCCGTGGCGGTCGAGCTCTGCGGATGCAGGTGGATAACGCCGTCGCCGTGGGTGTGAATACCCGAGTTCGGCGTCTGGGGGTCTTCGAGATCAGCAAGGAATGCGTCTTGGGTGCAGTCGTAGATGCCGTACGGAAGATGCCAATGGTCGCCGAACGAGGGGGACAGTGCTTCGACGTCACGGGCGTTCCACGCGAAGACGACCAGAGCAGTGCCGAGCACCATGATGCCGAGAAAGGCCATTGGAAAGCCGAGCGAACGCTGTTCGCGGCCAACCGATGATGAAGGAGTTGCGCCAGCTTTTGCTGCCTTTGCAACCATCTTCGATGAATCGGAGGATGAATTTTTCGACGAATCTGAACGTGCCACGGCGACAACGCTAGCGGCAATCACTTTGTTTGGAATCGCGCTACCGAAGTTTCATAAACACTTCTTCATATTGCGCCGCAGCCCGAGCGGGTGTCGTCCACTGCTCGACCCACGCTCGACCCGCCGTTCCCATCGCTGTTTGCAACGGCGCATCGGCCAGCAACGCACGGAGCGCCTCGGTCAGTGGCGCTGGATCGTCTGGAGGAACGCTGTATCCAGCCTCGGCTTCCACGACCACACGGCCGACCTCGGTACCCTCGTCGACGCTTGCAATAACCGGACGTTCGACGGCGAGAATCTTGTAGAGCTTCGAGGGAACACTCGACCATGCCAGACCCTTACGAAGCGGAATGACGTGAACGTCAGCAGCGGCGAGCACCTCGGGCACACGCTCGACGGGCTGGTACGGGATAATCCGGAAGTTGTCGAGGCCTTGGGCACGGCGACGGACCTCTCCGATTGCAGACCCGCCTCCGTTCACGACGAAGACGACGTCCTCGAGTTCGGCGAGTTCGCGCGCCGCGTCGGCGAGCAGCTCGATCGATTGAGAGAAACCGACGTTGCCGCAGTACATGACCACTCGCTTGCCAACGAGATCGAACTCTTCGCGATAGGAGTTCTCTTTGGGCTGCGGCTCAAAGGTTGAGATGTCGACGAAGTTCGGGATGATCGTCGTGGTCGAGTCGGTCTTGCCCTCGACGTTGCGTTGCATTTCCTCGCTGAGGACGGTCACGACGTCAGCGCGGTCGTAGACGAACTTCTCCAGCTTCTGGGCTGCGGCGATGACCTTAGGATTCGAGATCGTTCCGGTCTCGATCGCTACATCGGGGAAGACGTCTTGGATGTTGAACACGAATGGCACACCCCGACGCTTGGCGGCCAGCCATCCGGCAACACCGAGCGACAGCGGCGGCGACATCGCAAAGACGATGTCGGGGTCGAACCGGTCGATGACGGCCGTGCCGAGTCCGATGGCCGTGAACCCGGCAAATGCAGCTGCCCGGGCAGCGATGTTCGTCTTGTCGGTCGGGAACGGGTGAACGCGGGTGATCTTTCCCCACGGCCGCTCTTCGGTTCGCGTGAGTTTGCCTTCCCAACCGGCCTCGACCGCGTGCTCTCGGTACCAGGGCAATGCAGTGATCACGTGTAGCTCGTGACCGAGCTCGCCCAAGTTGTTCACGATGGCGCTCATGAACTCGCCCGTCGGGGCGCTATCTGGTTCGAAGTGTGGGCAAAGGACCTGGATCTTCACGGCTTCTGAGGCTAGGCGGTAAGCAGCTCGTATGCGCTTCGCTGCTGCTCGGCGGTCGCCTCTGGGCTGTAGCGACTCGCGTTCTGGCGTCCGGCAACGACCCGCTGCGCCCGCTCTTCGCCGCGGACCCGATGCACCATTGCGTGCGCCCATGCCGACGGATCCTGCGGGTCGAGAAGCTCTCCCGCTCCCCCAACGACCTCGGGGAGCGCCGTTGTTGAACTGGCAATAACGGGCAGTTCAGCGTGCTGAGCTTCGAGAATTGGAAGCCCAAATCCCTCGTACATCGAAGGAAAGACAAGCGCTTCGGAGCGGACGTACAGCGCATCGAGGTCGGCGCGAGGCACATGGCCCAACAGGTGGATCTTCGGTGACGCCGCGGCCGCCTTACCTCGAATGTCGTCGTGATCGCGTCCGACCGCTCCAACGCAGACAAGCTGCAGATCCGGTTCCTGGCGAACCGCCTCGGCGAAAGCCTGAAACAACATTGCGTGGTTCTTGTGTCGCATCGTCATCGCCGGGTAGAAGATCACCGGGCCTCGTTGCAGAATCGCCGCGAGACGAGGCGACGGTTCGGTGCCGACGGACAGATCTGGAGCCAACGCAAACGCAGACACCGTGACCACACGGTCCTCTGCAATGTCGAACCGATCCAGGACCCGCTGTCGCACCCAGTCGCTCGGGGTCGCCACGACGTCTGCCTGAGCCACGGCGCCCGGAATTGCCTTCGCCATGAATCGACGTTTGACCGCCGAGAAGTTGGACGGATCATCGAGCGGCTGGAGGTCGTGAATCGTCACGATCGACCGGCCAGCGCTAGAGAACGGCACCGTGCCGCCGGGATGGTGGATGACGTCGAGCCCGGCCCCCATCACCGACCGAAGCCACGTGCGTTCAACGACGACACGTTTGGGGGGCGCAAGTGCGCTCGCTGCGGTGATGTACTCCTCGACGCCCCGAACCGCCGGTCGTACTGCCTCGAGCGCCGAAGGCGTGCCGAATAGGTGCAGCTGGAGATCGGGCGAATGATCGCTGAGGGCGCGGAGCACGCGCCGGATGTACGTCTCTGTCCCGCCGACCTCCCCCGGCCGCAGCCAGAGAAGATTAATACCGATGTTCTGCATTTACTGAACCGCCTCGTAAACGTCCGCTGTGCGCCGAGCGGTTTCCTGCCACAGAAATTCCCCCGCTCGGATTCGGCCAGCTGCACCAAGCTCGGAGCGCTGAGCCGCATCTGACATCAGAGCACGCAATGCTCCCGCGAGGGCTGATACCGATCGGGTATCGACAGCGAGACCTCCACCGGCCGCGATCTCGGCAGGTGCGGTTCCCTTCGTCGTCACGACCGGCGTTCCTTGCGCCATCGCTTCGAGGACCGGCAGGCCAAACCCCTCGAAGTGACTCGGGTACGCGAGGACGGACGCTGCGGCCATTAACGGTTCGATGTCGACCGCTGGCACTTCGCCGAGCAACGTCGCTCCAGCGACCTCGATGTCGCCCCAGCCCGGTGGCCCAACAACGACGAGGTCGACATCGGAGAGTGTCGCCATTGCCTCGGCGAGGGTGTGGAGATTCTTTCGGGGCTCCACCGTGCCCACGAATAGCACGAACGAATCCGGAAGGGCATAGAGCCGCCGGACACGCTCGATGTCATGCTCGGCCGCTGCCTCAACGTCGATTCCCCACGGGATGACCGATACCCGATCCGAGGCAATCCCCCGTGAAACGCAGTCTTCAGCGGTCGCTCCCGACGGGACGATGATCGCTGCATCGGAGTCGCGAGCCCGGTCGAGAAACCTGTTTAGGTAGGCGACGCCGTTTGGCGTGAACCACTCGGGGTGGTGCACGAACGCGAGGTCGTGGACCGTCGCGATGAGCGGCCTTTTCGTTGGAGGCAACACATAGGCCGGCGCATGCACGAGGTCTGCGTCCACCCAGCGGTCGAGCGGCGGAAACCCAACCCGACTCCACGTCTCGGCCAGCACTCGACCGGGCAGCGGAACCATGGCGGTATCGATGCCAGCAGGCAAGGACAGCTGCGGAGGATTGCGATGACGTCCGTGGACACCAACGACAGAGACATCGGTGTGAGCCGCGAGCGCGTCGATCAGACGGTTGGTTGCGCGCGCCGTCCCGCCCGGCACGGCATTCCAGTTTTGTTCAACAAGAATCGCAGCCCGTGTCACGGGCCAGACGATAGTTGCGGACGGCCCTCGACGGGTGAAGGACTATTGGTTCTTCAGGAGTTGGTCGAAGTACGCAATGGTGTGTTCGAGGCCTTCGCGCAGTTGGATCTTTGGTTCCCAACCGAGCAGCTCTCGGGCCTTGGTGATGTCTGGCTTGCGTTGTGTTGGGTCATCGACAGGAAGATCGTGATAGGTGACCTTGCTTCCGGTCCCAACCATCTCGGTCACCATCTCGGCGAGCTCCGACACCGTGAACTCATTGGTGTTACCAATGTTCGTTGGTGTCGTGACATCGCTATCGAGCAACGCAAGGAACCCGCGAATCTCATCGGCAACGTAGGTAAAGCTACGGGTCTGAGAACCATCGCCATAAATGGTCAGGTCCTCGCCCTGGAGCGCCTGAACAATAAAGTTCGACACCACACGGCCATCGTTGGGCCGCATACGCGGCCCATAGGTGTTGAAGATCCGAACAATGCGCGTATCGAGCCCATGATGGGTGTGATACGCCATCGTCATCGCCTCAGAGAACCGCTTGGCCTCGTCATACACAC
>CALBVK010000218.1 GCA_937969345.1 uncultured Acidimicrobiales bacterium | reverse complement strand
CCATATGACCTAAACCTAACTGCCTCGGCGGAACGATGGTCAGTTTGGCGCTGTGACCTTTGAAAAAATCGTGACTTCGGCGTTCTTCGGGCCCGATGGGGGGAGCCCCCCATCAACTGTGCGGTGATCATCACCGATACTAAGAACATGGCAAAGGCACCCAAAGCACTCGCACTCACGTTCGCTTCGCTGCTCGCCCTCGGCGCGTGTGGCTCAGATCCGGTTGAAGAGCAGGCCGACACCGAGACCTCGTCGAGCGCCGAAGCGGTGACCGAACTCGTGTCCGAGGGAGCAGAGCCGGTCGAGGCCGATACCTCCGATGACGGACCAACGCTCGATCCGGTTGTCGACGACTCCGAGACCACGACGACAACGAGCGAGGGCCAAGAAGCCGAGCCCGAAGAAGACCCCGTAGAAACATGTGAAGCGCCAGAGCTGCAGCCGCACTTTGTTGACGTGGCACTCGATGACCCCGATGGTGGACTCAATGTTCGTAGTGGCCCAGGAATCACGAACGACGTCATCATCACGATCGAACGCAGTGGCGAGCTCATTGCGACCGGCAACTGCGAGATTGTCGGAACCGTCGACTGGTGGGAGGTCAGTACTTCCGATGGAAGTCTTACCGGTTGGGCGTCGAGCCGATTCCTCTCCGATCTGCCCGTGTTCAACCCAGGTCTCGGCAAGGCGATCGAAGACACCGACAACGTCGGCATAGGTGGGAGCACGCTCGAGGAGATGGCCGAAGCAATCGCCGAGGCCTATGGCTTCGATGAGGACGGGGTGATCACCCAAGAAGGTGAGGTCATCGGTATCGATGCCCAGGGTGGCTCGGTCACCTACATCATGACCGGCCTAAAGGACGACGCGTCGAACGGCTATCAGGTCGAGATCGACTTCTTGCTCGACAAAAACGAGACCGAAGATGGCGAAGAGGTCGAGAGCTACACGGCGTTGCGCATCACGAACTACGCCCTGTGCTCACGAGGCGTCACCGAGGACGGCCTCTGCATCTGAGCACTCCCGTGTCCTAGCGCTTGCCCATGACATCCGAAGAGTTCGCGCCGTTCTGTATCGATAGTCGAACCCGAAACGCGGCTCCACCCAGTTCGTGCTGGGTCACGACAACGTCACCGCCGTGGGCCGCAGCAATCTGAGCCACGATGCTCAGGCCCAGACCGGTGCCACCGTCATCTCGCGCCCGTGCCTCATCGAGACGAGTGAACCGCTCGAAAACCCGTTGGCGATCCTCGATGTCGATCCCGGGACCGTCATCGGCGACGACCACGACCGCGTGGGTCTCGACATGACTCACCGCAAAAGCAATACGACTCTCTGCATGGCGCGTGGCATTGTCGACCAGGTTTCGAACCAGCCGTCGCAGGTCGGTGCTGGAACCATCGATGGTCACTGGTTCGATGCTCCCCAAGTCAACCCGTAGACCTGTTGTGGCTGCCACAAGCTCGGCCTCGGAGAACAACAACTCGTCGAGCGACACGGCCACCGTATTGGTCACGCGATCGTGGTCGTGGTGTGATGCGAGGAACAACAAGTTGTCGACAAGGTCGCGTAGGCGGTCGGTTTCGCTCGTGAGTTTGTTCTTGATCGCTGGCCAGTCGTCGTCGTCAGCGGAGCGGGTTTCGACCAGTGCTCGGATGTTGGCGATGGGACTCTTGAGCTCATGGGATGCATCCGAGCTGAACTGACGGATTGCCGTGTCGTGCGATTCGATTCGGTCGAGCATCTGGTTGACCGTCGTCGCAAGATCCTCGATCTCGTCACCGGAGTCCGGGACTGGCACTCGGTCACCAAGTGTCGCGCCGGTAATCGCCGATGCCTGCGTTTGGATCGAGGCAACCGGTTGCAGTGCTCGACCGGTGATGAACCATGCCAACGCTCCAACGATCGCCGTGACTATCGGTACGGCGATCGCGAACAGTCGGACCAATCCGGAAACCGTCTCGTCGATCACCTCAAGCTCGGCGCCAGCGAGCACGACTTGGCCCGTGCTGGCGCTGCCGCTGGCGATGCGTAGCTCCATCACTTCCTTTTCGATCTCGTCGGGCTTTCGTTCCTCGACGAGTAGGGCGACGGTTGCGGTCGAGCCGACGTCGGCGGGCACTGGGTTCTCCAGCGGAAAGATCGCTCCGCCCTGTGCCGTTACCGTGCCGTCCGCATCACCGATCCAGACGAAGGCCTCATCTTGGAGCACGGTGGTGAGCAGCGATTTGGATCCGCCGTTCTCAAGAAGTGCAACTCGATCGGCCACCTGCTGCTGAAGAGACACATCCAAGTTGTTCGTGAGCTGGCGTTCGTAGGCCTCCAGGAGCAGGAATGAGCCACCGACGAGCGTCAGAAGGACAACACCCATGGCGAGCAGGGTGGAGCGGCCACGAATGGACCGACGGAATCGGCGCAACCTATCCACCGCTCGGGTCCAGCATGTATCCGGCGCCGCGGACGGTCACGATGGCCGTTTTGTCGAACGGCGCATCAATCTTCTTTCGCAGCGACCCGACATAGACCTCGACGATGTTTGGTCCGCCGTCAAAGTCGAAGTCCCAAACGTGTTCCAACAGCGTCTGTTTCGAGATGGCTTCTCCGCTATGGGTGAGGAGGTACTCGAGGATCGCGAATTCGCGAGGGGTGAGCTCGACGATGGTGTCTCCGCGCCGAACCTGGTGAGCAACGGGGTCGAGCGAGAGGTCTCCTGCTTCGAGGTGTACTGGCCTGGTCTTCCCTTTGCGACGGAGCAAAGAACGTAGTCGGGCGAGCAGCACCACGAACGCAAAGGGCTTTGTCAGGTAATCGTCGGCTCCCGTGTCGAGCCCTTCGGCTTCATCGAGATGACCATCCTTTGCGGTGAGCATCAGGATGGGCGTCCAGTCATCTCGGTCTCGAAGTTGCTGGCACACTTTAAAGCCGTTGAGTTTGGGCAACATGAGATCGAGGATGATGGCGTCGTAGGAAACCTCGGACGCGTACCAGAGTGCCTCTTCCCCGTCTCCGGCGACGTCGACCGCGAAACCCTCGTTCGTGAGGCCGTCGCGAAGGGACTCAGCCATCGCTACTTCGTCCTCAACTACCAATACGCGCACAGCGTTACCTTACGACCTTCGCCGGGTGCATCGTTCGTCCGTTCACTCGTGGACGAGACCGACGTGAAGCAAGAATTCGAAGGGCGGTAAGCCAGGTGATGAGCAACGTGATTGTACCGACGAGCAGAACGTAGATCGGATTTGTGGCGTCTGTGCCGGCGGTAGCACCGTGGACTACACCAGTCCAAAAGAGGAACCAGCTGCTCAGGTGAATTGCTCGCCACCACTTTCGGGGTAGCCGCTTCATCAACAACGAAGACCCCTGAACAGCGATCAGCAGATACATGGAGATGATCCCCCACGCAACGGCGCCCGGTTTCCATTCGGACGCAAACGGAATGAAGATCTCGGCGAACCCGAAGTGCACGTAGCTGTCCGCGACGAGCGCCACGATGTGGACTGCCGTGAACGACACGGTCAGGCCTCCCAACCAGCGGTGCATCGAAAGCAACCACTTTGGCGTCGGCGTGCCATCCATGACTTTGGTGGAAAGCACGAGACCCCAGATAACGGCAAGGCCCGAAAGCACGAGCGCCGTAATGCCTCCGCTGCGCGCGACATACCACCACAACTGTTCGTTATCGACGAGCGAATTCATGCTTCGAACCGTTCGAATGACCCACGACGCTCGACGGCGCCGTCCGACATGACGCAAAGTGAGGCTTCGTCGGTGTTGAAGCGTTGGTCGTCGACAACGAGAGACGTCGCAAGAACCTCGGCCCACCATGCCTCCCCAGCGATCACCGTGGCGAGAACAGCGTTCGACGTTGCCGAATTTCCGGTCGTGGGATCGAGGATGTGGTGGTGCTCAGATGCTCCAGATGTCCACCGTCGCTTCGACGACGAACTGGTCGCCATCCCCGAGTCGCGTAGACGAGCGGTGGCCAACTCCACGCTCGTTACCGACGGTTCGCGAATAGTCACGATCCATTCGACTCCTTGCGGAGGAAGCCCCTTCACCGCAAGGTCACCACCCAGGTTGACCAACACACCCCAGGCGCCGGCATCGATGAGTTGCCGAGTGACCAGGTCCGCAGCGAGGCCTTTCCCAATGCCGCCAGGATCGAACCCACACTCGGCCGGCATCACTACCTCGCCGCGTTCATGGTCGATCATGATGTCACCACAACTCGGAGTTGATTCTGTGTTGTCGACCGGCGTGCACGAGTCACCGTTCGAAGCCGAATCGACGAGATCGGCAAAGCTTCGGTCGTACCCGAGCGAAGCGAGTTGCGTCACCATTGTGGGATCGAAGGTTCCGTTGGTGAGCCGCCACGCGGCCACTCCATGGGCCACCAAACCAATGGTCTCGGCGGCAACGGCCGTTGGTCGACCGCCGGAGCGATTGAGCCGAGAGATATCGCTCGTTGGCTGAAACCGACTCCACATCGACTCGAGCTGTGCAATCCGTTCGATTGCGGTCTGAAGCAGGTTGGCCGCGTCGGGCCCGACAACGACGACATGGGCACGCGTACCCATGGCGTCGAAGCGGGCCTCATCTGACGGTCGGACTGGCCAGTTGTTGGCTCTCATTGTCAACTGGCCTCCGACTCGGTCATCGGGGCGGGCGACGGCTCGGCTGCAGCTGGAGGTGGAGTTGGCTTGGGCGGAGCGGTGATCTCTACTGACGACGGCGCCACGGTGACCGGAGTGCCGGTGGGAGCGTCGGCTCCCGGCAGCACAATCACAATCTGTTGAGGTGTTGCTGGCTGCGGTATGACCACCCGTTGAACCGTTGCGGCCGGCGTCGGCGCTGCCTCTCCAATATCGGCGGCGGCAGACATAACCCCAACCGCAGCCAAGCTCAAACCAACCGCAGCGCCGGCGGCCAGGAAACGGCCACCGCTTGCTGACTTGGCCGGTCTCGAGCGAGCCGCTCGTGACGCAGCGATCGCTGCGGCAACACGTTCGCTCGACTCATCAGCGGCGTCTGCTGTCGCCGGGTCAGTCATCATCTTCCTCCTCGTACTCCTCGCCGTCCTCGTGCTCGTCGTGCTCGTCCTCCTCATATTCAGCACCCTCGCCGTACGCGTCGGGCTCCTCCGCTTCGCCGTAGGCGGCGTCGGGATCGGGTGCGGCCATCATCTCGACATCTGTTGCCCCCGTGGCGGGCGCTTGATCTGTCGTAACGACGATCTCGGGCACCGAGCCGGTTGCTCCGTCCATAGAGACCGGGTTGCCGTTCTGATCGACGTACTCGACGATCTGACCTTGAGGGCCTTCGCTCGCTGGTTCACCGGCAGCGGTACCACCGCCGAGGGTGAGAACCAGCGCCGATACGGCGCCGGCGACGGTAAGGGAGATGCCTCCGGCGGCTCCTAGTGCGGTCTTCTTTTCCATTGGATTGCCTTTCGTACGACACACCGATTGGCGTGATAGGGCAACCATGACGAACGATCGCTGAAGGTCTGCTGAAGGGAGTGGCGAGTTCACGGGGCAGCCTTCAGCGAATCTTCAGCACCCTCACGTCAGACTCCTCTCATGAATCGCGTACTTACCTTCTTTCTTGGTCGACGCAGCGACTGGCACCTCACGGCTCCCAGGATCAGCGCACCAAAGCTCTCAGTGCATTGGCTCGGCCCTCTCGCCATGGTCATCTCCGTCATCGCCAGCTGGTTTGCGTTCACCGGCACCGCCGGCCTCGACCAAGCCAGCACGTTCTCCATGTGGTTCGGGGCCTCCTCGATCTTGCTGATGGCGTGGAGCTTCATCCTCGCGCTGCGCATTTCGTTCTTCGAACGGTTCTGGGGTGGCCTCGACTCGATGTATCGCGGCCACCGCTGGGCGGGCGCTCTCGCAATCCCAGCGATGTTCATGCACACGTCGATCGAACCGAAAACCAAGGGCGCTCAGCTCGTCGCTGGTGCGAGCCGCAACGTCGCCGACGCCGCAGAAGACCTGGCCGAAACCGGCGAACTCATGCTGTACGGACTGATCGGAGTCAGCCTGCTTCGACTCATCCCGTACCGATGGTGGAAGTGGACCCACAAGCTGTTCGGCATCCCGTTCGCCTTTGCGAGCTGGCACTTCTACACCGCACAAAAGCCCTACGACAATGCCTCGGGTTGGGGCATGTGGTTTGCCGGGTTCATGCTCGCCGGGTTGATCGCTTGGATTGCTCGCATCGTCGTGCGTGACGCCATGGTTCAAGGCAGC
>CALBVK010000217.1 GCA_937969345.1 uncultured Acidimicrobiales bacterium | reverse complement strand
GGCGCGGGTCGCGGCGATCAGAACAGGTGCCAGGACTGGCAACAGCAGGATCGGCAAGATGGTCTCCCGGGCTCGTTGGCCACCCAACAGGGCACCGTAGAGCGTACCCGCGGCGCCCACGCCGAGAACGGCCCCTACGAGGGAGGTGACGAGAAGCACCCCATCGTCGATGGTCGCTTCGTAGAAGATCACGACACCGCCGAGCAGCACGACGGCAACAACGAGGATCTGAGCGATAAGCGCAGCCGTCTTGCCGAGGAACACCGACGCAGGTCGGAGGCCACTCAGCAGCAGCCCTTCCCGAGCGCCCTCGCCGGCCTCGACCGCCACCGAGCGATGCACAGCCAACACCGACGACAACAAGATCGCCACCCAATACAAGCCGGGGGTGAAGGTCGTCAGCGACGCACGGTCGGCATCGAGGGCGAACCCGAAAAGGATCAGGATCAACAGCGCAAAGGGAGCAACCTGGTTCAGAGCCACTCGCGAGCGGAACTCGATGCGGAGGTCCTTGCCCGCAATCAGCAAGATCTCAGACAGCATCGGTGTTCTCCACAGCGCTCGATCCGTCCAGGCCGGCGGCTGCGATATGGGCGGGCTCGCTGTTCTCCACAGCGCTCGATCCGTCCAGGCCGGCGGCAGCCACGTTGAACGGTGTCTCGGTCGCGGTGCCTCCGGCGATCGTCACCCGGCGATGCACAACCGGCTCGACCCGGTCGAGCTCGTGGGACGCCACAAGAACCGCTCCCCCGGCTGCGGCTGCATCGGTGATCAACGCGTCGACGATGTCGCGGCCGGTCTGATCGAGCCCGGCGTGAGGTTCATCGAGGAGCCACAGTTCGGGACGGCGCGCTGCGGCCACAGCAATTGCGGTGCGACGGCGCTGCCCGGCGGAAAGCCGACTCACCGGAACATCGAACAGCCGCCCTTCGATCTGCATACGAGTCGCGGCAGCATCCTGCTGAGCACGTTCGACGCCAGCGGCCCGACCCCAGAATCGCAAGTTCTCTTCGACGGTCAGATCGTCGTACAACATCGACTGATGACCGACGTAGCCAATCCGGTTGCGCACCGAACGACGGTCGGTGCGGAGATCGCGTCCGAGCACGACTGCGGAACCGCGCTCGGGCCGCAGCAGTCCTGCGCAAAGGCGAAGCAGCGTCGACTTACCAGCGCCGTTGGGGCCTTGGAGCAAAACGGCCTCGCCAGCCTCGACCTGCAAGGTCGCACCGGCGAGCGCGGGGAACCGACCAAGAAGCACGACTACCTCGGTCAGATCAACGATGGGCACAGCTGAACGCTATCGCTGCCGAATCCTTCGCTGGCCTCCGGGGCCAACGAACATGGCGGTTCTTGCGCAATTCTCACCGACCTTTACGTAATTCTTCGACGGGTGTCGTCAATGGCCGTCGGCGCGCTCCGATACGTTCACCATCATGACGTCGCGCATTCTTGGCTCGCTTGGCCGATTCTTCATCACCGCGGGCATCGTCATTCTCCTGTTTGTGGCATACCAGCTCTGGGGTACGGGCCTGCAAGAAGCGTCGGCACAAAGCGATCTCGGGTCCGACTTCGATGAGCTCCTCGACTCGGTAGATCCAACGCCGGCCACCACGACCACAAGCACGACTACCGCGCCGCTCGGCTCCACAACAACAACGACGACGACCACCACCATTCCTGAAGCTGGCGGCACCATCCCCGTTATCGAGACCGCGCTCGCCGAGAAACTGTTCCGCGAAGGTGGCGAAGCAATCGCCCGCATCAACATCCCAAAGATCCGCGTCAACAAGATCGTCGTTCAAGGTGTCCAAGTCGAGGACCTACGCAACGGCCCGGGCCACTACCGAGCAACGGTGTTTCCAGGCCAGGAAGGCAACTCGGGAATCGCTGGCCACCGAACCACCTACGGCGCTCCGTTCAACCGGATCGATGAGCTCGTCCCAGGAGACGAGATTCGGGTCACCACCGTGCAAGGCGAGCACCTGTATCGCGTCCTTCCAGCGGGCGAGGCCTATGCCCCCGACGCGCTCGGCACGCTCGGAGCTGACTTCGCGATCCCCGAAGGCCAAGAAGATCTCGGCCACATCATCGTCGGCCCGAGTGCGACGTGGGTGCTCGGCGACTTTGGCGACGACCGAATCACCCTGACCGCATGTCACCCCAAATACTCGGCTCGTCAACGCATCATCGTGGCCGCCGAACTCGTCAGCGAAGCGGTATCGACGCCAGACGCTCCGGAGTCGTACTCGACCGAAGACAAGATCGAACTCCCAAGCGAAGACCTTGCGAGCGAGGCGACGGGAGAGGACTCCGTAGACGCCCAAATCGTGTCGGCCCCCGCCGCTGACCCGACGGATACACCGCCGACCGATAGCGCAGCCGAGGATACAATCGCAACCGACGAGGTCAGCCTCGACGAAGGTCTCGACGGTGACAAGGACGCGCTCCGACCAGCAATCCTCTGGGGACTTCTCGCCACTGCGGTGTACATCTTCTTCAAGGAACTGGCCTCCCGATGGAAGCGTTGGCCAGCGATCGCACTCGGGCTCGTGCCCGTCATCGTCCTCATGAGTCTCTCGTTCGAAAAGATCGACCGGTACCTACCCGCCGGATAGCGAGTGGTTGCTCGGGTGACTAGGAGTCGCTGGCGTGCGGCAACTACCGTTAGCTCCCGTGGCATCTCGACTTCGACTCCTCATACTCCTCGTCGCGCTCCTCGCAGCGGCGTGTAGTTCTGACTCGACCGACGACAGCGGCGACACCGGCGCGGGCGACAGCTCAGGCGAAGAGGGTTCCGAATCTGCAACACCCGAACTCGAGGTCGCACCGGACGTCCCCGGCGCACCACTAAACCCGTTCGACCTACGTTCGGGCCAGTGCTTCAACGAGGGAAGCTGGTACGACGAAGTGCTCGAACGACGCATCGATCTGACCGCGTCTGTCGACTGCGCCCAGCCGCATCAAAAAGAGGTCTTCCATGAAGCGGAGTTCCCCGCCCCCAACGGGGCTCCGTACCCCGGCGAGACGAAGATGACCGAGTGGAGCACCCAACTTTGTTACGACGCGTTCTCCGAATTTGTTGAGGCGGAGTACGAATTGTCAATCTTTGAGATCGACTTCCTGCAACCCACGCGCGAGACCTTTGAACATCCGGTTGGACGACATCGCCGGGTTACCTGCTTCCTGTACGACCCCTCCGAGGACATGGTCACCGGCTCGGCAAAGGGTGCCGGCATCTAGACCTGTATCGCGCGGTCCGCGCGAGTATCCCCACACTCGGCGCGCGTCCTTGACTAGCCTTGCTGCCGTGCTCCTCTCAATTTTCGCTTTCGGTTTGGGCTGCCTCATCGGTCGCCTGCGTGGTGGCAGCTGGTCGGGCGTCACCTCCGCTCGTATCCACGGCACCGGTTGGCTCGTCATGGGCATCACCACGATCCTCGTGCTGAATCTGATCGGACCTGCGTTCCCGCTCGCGTGGGCGCTGGTCGGCACGATGTGCTTCCTCGTCTTTGGTCTCAAGAACCTGCAGATAACCGGCATGATCATTATGCTGCTCGGTCTCTTGATGAACACCGCTCCCCTCCTCGCCAACGGGGCCATGCCAGTCTCGGATCTTGCGCTCCAATCGGTCGGAAGCGTCGACGAATCCGGGACGAGCGAGATCACGGGCCTTCGAGAATCCACATCGACGGCCACCAGACTCGCCGCCTTCGGCGATGTCATCCCTGTTCCGATCGTCAATAGCGTCGTGTCGCTCGGCGACTTGGTCATGCTCGTTGCGCTCGCAGACATTGCATCGAATCTTCTGTTGCGAGCACGACGACGCGAACATGACGACGCTGGCGTCAGCTTCGCCAGCGCCGCACATGCCCAAGACAGCCAACCTGAGCAGAAGCGAATCGAAATCTTGTCACCGCTCAACCTGGGAAGCCGTCCAGCTCACGCCGCCCATCGCACGCCACGGCGAAAAGCTGCGCCGAGTACCCATGTTCCGGCCCATGCCAAAGAGCCGGTGGCCGCTCCAATCGCTTCCACTCCCGAGGCCGTCACTCTCGATGAGACTTCAGAAGTCGCCAAAGAACCCGCCCTCGGAACCGTCGAGCCAATTGCCGAAACAGGACACGAAGCCGTAATCGACCTCACTGCAGACGCCGACGGCCAGGAACGCGAAGCGATCATCGACCTAACGGACCCGGCCGACCACCGGCCAATCATCGACCTGACCGTCTCCCCTACCGATGAGCAGTTGTGTGAGTTTCTTCGTCGTCGCGAACTCGCCGACGCACAGACCAACGAACGTCCAGCACCGGGACCACGGCGGGGACGTGCCCCTCGTCGCACCGCCGGAGTTGCCGAACTGCACCAATAACCGGGCACTCTTAACCTGTGTCCGAGCCCGAAGACCCCATCCTCGCCCAGCGCGCCCGCATCCGCACACGGGCCAATTTGGGCCAGCGCGTGGGCTATGCAGCGTACGGTATTGCCACGGTTGCATTCTTCATTGGATTGGCCACTGCCTTTTCTGGGCCCCTCGTGACGTTTATTATCATGCTGCTCATCGTCGGCAGCGTGATTCTGGCGATCGCTATTCAAGTCGGCTACGCGATTCGCGGCGCCGAGCGGCACGAGGAAGATTCCATCGCCATGCGGCGGAGACGGTAAATGTCACTACATGCAGAACAAGGAGTCCGGCTGGGCGCCGCCGAGCGACGCAAGCAACTACTCATCGCGGCGCGTGAAACCTTCGGCACAAAGGGGTTCACGGCGACGTCGATGAACGACGTGGCAATCGCCGCCGGGGTAACGAAGCCCGTGTTGTACCAACACTTCGAGTCGAAACAGCAGCTGTTCCTCGAAGTTCTTACCCACGCGGGCGATCAGCTAATCACCTCCATAAGCGCTGCGGTCGCAGACGCAAGTAGCGGTCGCGACAAGCTCGAACGAGCCTTCGACGCCTACGTCCACTTCTTTGGCGACACACCGACGAACTACCAGGTGATCTACGGCGAAGGCGTACGCACCGAGCCCGAATTCGCCCACACCCACGCTGCGCTCATCGAGTCGTTCAACCATTTCACCGCCGAGCACATCGATATCGACTCCCTCGACGAAGAACTCCGACTACTCGCCGCTACTGCGCTGGCCGGTCAGCTCGAGGCCATCGTTGGGCAGTGGCTCCGTTCGGGCAAGGCAAAGTCGGTAGAAGAGATATCGGCGCTGGCATCCTCGCTTGCCTGGCGCGGTTTACGCGGAACTGGCTAAGCCCGCAGGACCTGCACCCTCTACACTGCAGGTATGCACAAAATCAGCATCGAATACTGCGTTAGTTGAGACTATTCGAGTCACGCCGTGAGCGCGATCCAAGATCTTCTCAGCACCTATCAACACATCATCGCTGAGACCACAGCAATCCACGGTTCCAAAGGAGTCTTCGACGTCATCGTCGATGGCGAGATGCTGTACTCAAAATTCGAAACGAGCCGCCACGCTGAACCGGGCGAGGTACTCCAACTCTTCCGTGAGAAGTACGGCCAGGGCGTAACCGAATACGGCAGTTAAGTCCGACACACACAACGAGTGGCCGGTACGTTGCTCGTATTGTGCAAACAACGGTTCTCCAACGCGTTCGTCGAATCGATCCGGCTACCGACACCGACGATGTCGTAGACGTCTTGATCGCTGCTGGTCGAGTCGCGCGCATTGGCCAACCCGGCGATTCGGCTCACTGGTCTGAAACTGCCTCGGCCCGTGTCATCGCCGGCCCCACCGACGCTGAGTTCGTCTTGTGTCCGGGTCTTGTGGATCTTCACACTCACGTATTCGGGTCGGCTGGTGTCCCCGATATCGACGCGATTGGGGTCGGCGCCGGCGTGCCAATAGTGGTCGATGCTGGTGGAGCTGGAGCGGCCACGATCGATGACTTCGTCGAACATCGCCTCTCGCGTGTCAACACCACGGTGCTGTCGTTCATGTCGATCGAGGCAGCAGGAATCACCGACCCGAACGAGGCGCACAATACCCACCGCACGACCGCCGAAATGCAAACGGCATCGCTTGACGACTTCCTGGGAGCAACCGAGCGCCACGCATCTCGGGTTGTTGGCCTCAAGCTGTGGGCCACCATTTCGGCCGGACTCGGCTGGATCGACCATGCCACAAATTTGAGTGAGTTGATCGAACGTCCGCTGCTCGTACATATTGGCGAGCTCGATCATGCGGCGGATCAAACGCCGATCACCGGCGATGCCCTCGACCGCCTTCAGGGCGGCGACATGGTCACACACTGTTTTACGGCGCTACCCGGCGGGCTGATCGATGCAGATCGGACAATCCGGCCCGAGGTCTATGCCGCCCGAGATCGCGGCGTGCTGTTCGATGCTGCACCGGGGCTTGTGAACCTCAGCTTCGAGCGAGCGACCGCCGCAATGGAACAAGGCTGGCTTCCCGATTCGATTTCGACCGACATCCATCGCTGGGCGTGCGATCGACCATCGATCGCGACTCTTCCGCGGGTCATGACCTCCTTTCTCGCGCTCGGTCTGAGTCTTCGAGCAACGATCGAACGGTCGAGTGTCGGCCCAGCCGCCGCTATCGGGGCACCCACGGGTCGCCCCCTTGTGGGCGAACGAGCAACCCTGTCGCTGTTGGCGTTGCGGAAGGCCCCGATCATTTGCAGCGATGGCACCGGGTCGATCCGAGGCAACGAAGCACTTGAACCAGTTGGGTGCTTCATCGACGGTCAATGGTTCAGTGCAACAACAGCCGATCGACCGTTGGACTCGACCAACAACGACCTGACTCCCGAGTCAATCCAATTTCTGCGCCGGCTCGGCGATCAGCTAGAGAATCATCGAGCGCACGATTCGCGCTGGCGAGGCGCCGAACTTCACCGCCTGGTTCACCGGGCGCGAGTCGAGACCGGGGTGTCGATCTGCGATGGGCTCGACGCCCTCTACGGAGGATTGTCCGTCGAGCCAACGCTGGCTGCAGGTTGGCTGCTCGAAGGACTCGGCCCAGAAGACTCAATCCTGCGACTACGCCTCGCCGCTAATCGCTGAGATCGCTTGCGGCATCTCGCGCCGCAAAACTCTGCATGACGATCGATCGGGCCTGGTCGAGGTGGTCGCCAATAGCAGCCTCTGCCGCTGCTGAATTTCCGGTCTCAAACGCGCGCACGATGGGTCCGTGATCTAGACCACCGAGCCGCTGCTCGGGAAGGATTTGGCTAAGTGCTTGCATCAGCAGCCTCGTCTGGTCGGCCAAACGCTCCCACGCAACGAGCAACCGGCTGTGGTCAGCTCCCTCGAGAATCGTCCGATGAAATGCCATGTCGGCCGATGCTGCAGCGACGGGGTCGTCCGCCGCAAACGCCTCTTCCATTGCTGTCACATGACTGTTCAACTCGTCAACCACGGTTTCACCGAGCCGTTCGACCGCTCGGCGCACAGCGAGCGTTTCCAACGATTGACGCAACGTGTAGAGCTCGTCGACATCGACGGTCGTGAGCTCACGCACGTAGGTGCCCTTGCCTCTTCCCGAGGTCAGCAGTCCAACTTGTTCGAGTTCGGCGAAAGCATCGCGCACCGGCCCGCGACTCGTGCCGAATCGTTCCGCGAGTTCGGTCTCCACGAGCCGCTCACCGGTGGCGAATGCGCCGGTGAAGATCAACTCTCGAAGCGCTGCGGTAACCGAGTCACGAAGCTCGAGCCGGGGTACGGCGACTATCGCCGGACGGGATGTATCGATCGCCATGCACACAGTGTAATGTTAACTGTTAACAGAACAAAGGGATTCGAGTGGACAACGCTGACAACAGACGTATCGAAGAGGCTGGACTGCACATCGGCGCACCCCTGCACCAGTTCCTCGTGACCGAAGCACTTCCCGGTAGCGGCGTAGAACCAGAAGCGTTCTTCGACGGGCTTTCCACGCTCCTCCACGAATACGGCGCACGTAACGCCGAGTTCTTGGAAACCCGCCAAACCATGCAAGCAGCGATCGATTCGTGGCATCGCGACCGACGTGAGCAGCCGCACGACCCCGATGCCTACCGCGCCTTCCTTGAGGAGCTCGGCTATCTCGTGCCAGACGGCCCAGCGTTCTCCATTTCTACCGAAAACGTCGACGATGAGATCGCCCTGATTCCCGGACCACAACTCGTCGTGCCGATCATGAACGCCCGCTACGCCATCAACGCGGCGAACGCCCGTTGGGGAAGCATGTACGACGCGCTCTATGGCACCGACGCGCTCGGCGATCTCCCAACCCCAGGTCCGTACAGCGCCGAACGTGGCGACCGTGTCATCACGTACGCTCGGGCGTATCTCGACGACGTCGCTCCGCTCGCGTCTGGTTCCCACGTCGGCAGCACAAGCTATGCCGTCGTCGACGGCGCACTCGCTGTTGCGACCGCCGGCGGAGACATCGTCGGACTGGCAGACAGCGATCAGTTCGCAGGCTACGACGGGGACGCGATGTCTCCGTCGGCGATTCTGCTACGAAAGAACGGTCTCGGCATCGACCTCCGATTCGACGCTCACCATCCCGTGGGCTCGGCAGACACGGCAAACATGAGCGACATCGTCCTTGAGAGCGCGATGACCGCCATCATGGATTGCGAAGATTCCGTTGCCGCCGTCGACGCTGAGGACAAGGCGCTCGCCTACCACAACTGGCTCGGACTGATGTCTGGCTCCCTCACCGAAGAGGTCGTCAAGGGAGGCGAGACCTTCACTCGCAGCCTCGCCAAGGACCGCACCTACACCGGAGCGAACGGCGAGGATCTCCATCTCCACGGCCGGGCACTGATGCTGGTCCGAAACGTCGGCCACCTCATGACGACACCCGCCATTCTCGATCGCGACGGGAACGAGGTCTTCGAAGGACTGCTCGACGCAATGGTGACCGCCCTGTGTTCACTCCACGACCTACGCGGCGATCGCACAAATAGCCGAGCCGGTTCGATGTATGTCGTGAAACCCAAGATGCATGGCCCGGAGGAAGTCGCGTTCGCGGACGAGGTCTTCAGCTTCGTCGAAGGCGTTCTCGGGATGGAACAGAACACCGTCAAGCTCGGAATTATGGATGAGGAACGGCGCACCACCGTGAATCTCGCCGAGTGCATCCGGGCAGCAGCGTCGCGGGTCGCGTTTATCAACACCGGGTTCCTCGACCGCACCGGTGACGAGATCCACACCTCGATGGAAGCTGGGCCCATGGTCCGCAAGAGCGAGATGAAGGCACAGCCGTGGATCGGCGCATATGAGAACTGGAACGTCGATGTTGGCTTGGCCTGCGGACTGCGAGGCAAGGCACAAATCGGCAAAGGCATGTGGGCTGCCCCCGACCTGATGTCCGACATGGTCGAGCAGAAGATTAGCCACCCGCTAGCCGGGGCGAACTGTGCGTGGGTCCCCTCCCCAACCGCAGCCACTCTGCACGCCACCCACTATCACCGTGTCGATGTACTCGCCGTCCAAGACGATCTCGCCAAGTCTTCTCGCGCAACCCTCGATGAGATCCTCACCATCCCCGTCGCTGCCGACACGAACTGGTCCGACGCCGAAATTCAATCAGAGCTCGACAACAACGCACAGGGAATCCTTGGTTACGTCGTCCGCTGGGTCGACGCTGGCGTTGGCTGTTCAAAGGTCCCCGACATCAACAACGTGGGCCTCATGGAGGATCGGGCTACCTGTCGAATCTCGTCACAACACATGGCGAATTGGCTGCACCACGGCATCGTCACACACGACCAAGTCGTCGAGACGCTCGAGCGAATGGCGGCCACGGTAGACGGACAGAACGCTGCAGACCCCGACTACATACCGATGGCACCGGACTTCGACGGCCACGCCTTCCGGGCGGCGAGCGCGTTGGTTCTCTCCGGTGTCGAGCAACCGTCGGGGTATACCGAACCAATACTTCACGCCCACCGGCTCGAGTTGAAGGGAAGCTGAAGTCATGTCGCTGCTCGATCGGTTCCGCGACCGTGTGGGTAGCGGCTCAGCTACCTCTGGCGATCCTCTCGTCGACGACCTTCGAGCGGTACTTTCGCCCGACCGGGTAAAGACCGATGGGGCCCAACGCTCGCTCTTGGGAAAGGATGCCTCCGTCTTCGACGGGGGCAGCGCCGGGCCCATCTGCTACCCGATATCCACGAACGAAGTCGTCGACATCATGCAGGTAGCGCAGCGACATGATCGTGCGGTCGTTCCTCGTGGCGCTGGGACCGGCCTCGCAGGCGGCGCAATTCCGCTGGGAGCCCCAATCGTTGTCGCGGTGACCAAGATGCGCTCGATCGGGGAGATCGACGAAGCCAACGGTGTTGCGTGGGTCGAGCCAGGCGTCATCAACCTCGACCTCACCCGACACCTGACTCCTCTCGGATATCACTTTGCCCCCGACCCCTCGAGCCAACAGGTCTGCACGATCGGGGGGAACGTTGCGAACAACTCGGGCGGACCCCACTGCCTCGCATATGGCGTTACGAACAGCCATGTCGCCGCGATCGAGATCGTCACACCCTCCGGAGACGTCGTGATGCTCGGCGGACTCGACCCAGAACCCGACGGCTACGACCTTCGCGGCATCTTCATCGGCAGCGAGGGCACGCTCGGCATCGCCACAAAGGTCGCCGTTCGACTCACAAAGAACCGTCCGGCGGTCCGGACATTGCTGCTCTCGTTTGCGTCGGTTCGCGACGCCGCAAACACCGTCTCGGATGTCATCGCCGCTGGCATCGTTCCCGCGGCCATGGAGGTCATGGATCAGCGAATCACCGAAGCCGTCGAGAACTACGTCGGCGCCGGATACCCAACCAATGCGGCCGCAGTCCTGCTCGCGGAGGTCGACGGCCCCGAAGAGGGTATCGACATCGATGCGGACCGAATCGCCGAAATTGGCCGAGCCAACAACGCAACGATGGTGCGCGTCGCCGCCGACAACACCGAGCGGGCACTGTTGTGGAAGGGGCGCAAGACCGCCTTTGGCGCCGTTGCCCAGATCGCACCGGATTACTACCTCCACGACACGGTCGTGCCCCGTTCTGCACTCGCCGACGTCCTCGATGAGATCTACGCCATTGCCGATCGTCACGATCTGCTGATCATGAACGTGTTCCACGCCGGCGACGGCAACCTTCACCCACTCATCGTGTTCGACGGACGCGACGAGGGAGTCCTCGAACGCGTGCACGCCGCTGGTGGCGAGATCATCGAGGCCTCGCTGGCCGCAGGTGGAGTGCTTTCAGGCGAACACGGAATCGGTGTTGAGAAACAGAAATATATGGACCGGCTGTTCTCCGACGCGGACCTCGATCATCAGAACCGGCTTCGTCGGGCGTTCGACCCGGTGTGTCGGGCGAACCCGGGCAAGATCCTGCCCATGGGTCATAGCTGCGCGGACATTCAGCAACTGCGCTCGGTACCCACGGGGGTATGGGGATGACCGCCACGCTTCGCAATCACGACCCAGCGCTCGACGAATTTGCCCGCGAGGTCGGATCCGAGGGCGCAGTATCTATTGCCGGCAACCGCACCCGCTGGGATGTCGGCGGGCCGCTCGATCCCGACACCCGTGTCCTGTCCGCTCCGACGGGGATCGTCGAGTACATCCCGGAGGAAATGATTGTCACCGTCCGAGCCGGCACATCGGTCGAGGAACTCCACCGAACTCTCGCGGAACGTGGACAATGGACCGCCCTCCCCGAGCGTGGCGGCACCGTCGGCGGGGCCGTCGCTGTCGGACAAAACGACTTTCGGCGGCCAGCACGGGGCGACGTCCGCTCAGCCGTCTTGCAGGTGCGCTACGTGAGTGCGGAAGGCACGCTGATCACCGGCGGCGGCCCAACGGTCAAGAACGTCAGCGGATTCGATCTGCCGCGACTGATAACCGGCTCGCTCGGAACACTCGGCTGTATCGCCGAGGTCATATTGCGAACGAACCCGATCCCGGCCACGACCCGCTGGCTCTCGTCAACCAATGCCGACCCATTCGCCATCCATGCCGCCCTGCTCCAACCCGGTCCGATCTTGTGGGACGGCACAACGACACTGGTGATGCTGTTTGGCCACGAGGTCGCCGTTGCGGCCGATATCGACCGGCTTCGTTCCCTTGGCACCTTCGACGACTGTGCCGCGCCTTCGGCTCCGACCGGACACCGCTGGTCGGTGCCGCCGGCGGCCCTATCCGACGTCGCAGCGCTCAACACTGGAGCCTTCGTCGCCGAGATCGGGGTCGGGATTGTCCACGCCGAGCAACCACAGAGCCGACCGCCCCTGGATGCCGGGGCCCTACTCATTCATGAGCGGATGAAGGCCGAGTTCGATCCAACAGCCCGACTCAATCCCGGACGTACCGTAGGAGTTCGCTGATGGACCTGCATCTCGATGCCGACGACCTAAATATGTGCGTTCAGTGCGGGCTCTGTTTGCCACACTGCCCCACATTTCGTGTCACCGGAGACGAGGCAATGTCTCCACGAGGCCGCATTCATCTCATGCGTGAAGTCCAAGACAACAACGCTCCGCTCACCACCGAGGTTCTCGAGTCATTCGAGACCTGCGTGCAATGCCGAGGCTGCGAACCCGCCTGCCCATCGAATGTCCCGTATGGACATCTCATGGAACAGACTCGCGAAACCCTCGCCGAGCATGGTGAGATCACCCCGCGATGGCAACGCCTCGCGTTGGCTCCCCTATCGAATCCGAGCATGCTCCAGGCCGGATCATCAGCGCTCGCTGTTGCACAGCGACTCAAGCTTGTTCCAAAGCGTCTTGGGATTTCGGCCGAATTGCCAATTCGACGCAAACCGCTCCAAGCGTCCGGAAACGACGTGTACCTCTTCACCGGATGTGTGATGGACGCCTGGCAACGAGACGTCCACCGAGCAGGCATGCGTGTCATCGAGGCCGCTGGCTTCGGGGTCACACCGACCAATGACCTGGCGCCATGCTGCGGCGCTCTTCACGCACATGCCGGGCTTTCCGACACGACCCGCGGGTTAGCCGAGACGATGATGGCCGCCTTGGAGTCCGATCGGCCGATCCTCGTCGACTCCGCTGGTTGCGGAGCCGCAATGAAGGACTACGGGCATTTGCTTGGCACCTCGGAGGCTCAAGCGTTTAGCGAGCGGGTATTCGATATTGGAGAGTGGCTCGCGCTCAATATGGATGACCTGCCACGGGTTGCACCGCTCGATTTGGTGGTCGCCGTTCAAGACCCATGCCACCTGCGCCATGTGCAGAAGGTCCATGAGTCCACTCGCACGGTGCTGCGACCCTACGTTCGCGAACTGGTCGAACTCGACGATGACGGATTGTGTTGTGGGGCCGGTGGTGCCTACTCGGTGCTTGAACCAGAACTCGCTGGCCAGATCCGTGAACGCAAGGTGGAAGCCATTAACCGCCAACGTCCCGATGCGGTTGCGTCGGCGAATCCCGGGTGCTCGATGCACCTCGCAGCCGCAGGAGTGCCGACGATCCATCCCATGGAACTGATCGATCAGGCCCTACAGCAGGCCTAGTCAGCGGGGGTATCGGTGGCGGGAGCGTTGGAGACCGTTCCGTCGACCGTGCCGATCTTGGTGAGGTAGTTCCCCGACGACCAGCCGGTGACCCCGTTGAACGTAATCTCCACCCACGTTCCTTCGATTCGTCCGGTGCCGACAACTTCGCTCCCGGCAGGTGCGCCGCTGACTAATTCGGCGTTCGCGTTGGGCTCGGCTCGCATGTTCACGCCAATGCTGTCGCCGTCGACGACGTAGAGCACCGCGCTGCTGTCGACCTCGGCGGCGGTGACGACGGCTTCGTCGGGGGTGACATCGCCAATCGACAATCGCCGGTTGCTCACCCAGCCCTCAAAGTCGCCGTAGACCACGTATACCCACTCGCCGGTCTGGTTTCCGGTTGCGAGGACCTCTGCTCCTGAGGTGAGTGCGGCGATCTCGTCGTAGGACGACCCCGGGCCCGAGCGCAACGACGTGTCGACGCCGTTGGTCGAGACATACAGACGAAGGAAGTCTCCAGATGCGAGCGTGTCGGAAAACGCAATGGCTTCCGGTGTCGTCGAGGCAATGCCGTCGTCGACCACCGGCGGGAGTTCGGTCGCGGCTAGCTCGGCGTTTCGCTCATCGATTCGTTCGCTTAGGGGACGGTCGCTCACCGACACCGGGGACCCCAAAGAGCCACAACCCGTCACAAAGAGAAGCGATACCCACCATACGCACGCTGACTTTTTGTTGAAGAAGCTGGACATGTGGGTCAATCGGCCTATGTGGTCCCGACTTGAGTTGACGAAAGACAGATATGGGTTTCCGCTCGCCAAAGGCACTAGAAAAGGGCATGTTTCTGTCCCCAGCATTGGGTGTGGACGCACCATATGAACTCATCGAGGACGAATTCATGCCAAACGGTCTCGCCGTTCGCTGCATCGAGTCCAAGACGAAGCACGACACCGAAGTCCTAGCAACACCGACCTTGTCGGACATGGCCGACCAGCATCGCGCTTTTGTTCGCGAGGTTTGTGCGTGGTTTGTGGCCAACGGCCGAGAGAACCCTGCGCGCCAACACACCGCTGTCCATGAGGTTCGCCGCTTAACCGGATCCGACTATGTCTTTGAAGATGTTGCGGAGGACGTCGCATGGGTTCGCGACAACGACTTGTCGACGCGCCTCCACGTCCTTGGCAAGTATCTGGACGAAGCCCGCCGGAAGGGTTTGGTTCAACTTGCTGCCCGAATGGGTACCGCAGGTGGAGAATTGTCTCAAACCGACACCCAGTTCATCGAGTTGCTCGGCGTGGGCCTCAAACTGACGCCCGAGTTCGTGGCCGAGACGGTGCTCGCCGCCATGAGCGCCCCGGCACAGCAAGCCGCATAGCTGACTTTCCCAATCCCGCTCGCCCGGCGATTTGCGGGGATATCGTTGGAACGCGCCCGGGTGGCGAAACTGGCAGACGCGGGGGGCTTAAACCCCCCTGGAGGGCAACCTCCGTACGGGTTCAAATCCCGTCCCGGGCACATACACCAACCGAACAATCGACGTCGGCTCTGAGCACCGACGTTTGCGGTCTTCACAATTCT
>CALBVK010000216.1 GCA_937969345.1 uncultured Acidimicrobiales bacterium | reverse complement strand
AAGCTCGATCAAGATCCGCCAAGATGCCGAGGTAGAGGCCCGGACCTTGGTCGATCAGGTCCGACTCGATATCGAATCCGACCGACTGGCTCATGAGCAAGCCGCAGGTGAACTCATTGCCCGCACCGAAGAGCGTGCTGGCGTGGTTCGAGCCGAAGCCGAGGACTACGCATCCCAAACGCGCCGTTCGGCAGATGAATACGCCCAAGAACGCCGCGAAACCGTCGAACGCGACGCTTCCGAAGCACTCGCTGCGACCGAAGCGGACCGGAAGTTGGCCGCCGACAAGTTGGCAGCAGCCACCGAAGAGGCCGATGCGACCGTCAGCGAAGCCAAGCGCCGCGCTGAGGAGATCATCGCGAATGCCGAGTCCGATGCTCAAGCTCGAAGCGACCAGCTTCTGCAAGAAGCTCGAAACACGCTCACCACACTCATCGATGCCGAGAAGTCCTCTCGGGACAACCTCGAAGTTGCGCGCAGCAATATTCAGACCGCGCTCGAACAGCTCCGCCTGACCGAGATCGATTCGAGCGCTATCTCGGGCACGTCGCTCTAAGACGACTCTGCAAGAGTCGCCGGCAGCACAAACGAGCCGTCGGCCTCACACGGGAACGCGACCACCTCGACGACCGCGTCGAGATTCAGCGGACCGTACAAATGCGGAAATAGCTCCGCTTCGCCGTGGGATCCCGGTTCATAGATCAGCTCTGCAGTGAGTCGAGCGACCTCGATGACAAGCAGTACGAGGTCTGTTTGTCCGGTGTACAGCAGGTTGGCTGGACGCAGGATTTGTGACTTGCGCGAGAGATGGATGAAGCCCTCGCTCGCAAATCCATCGGGTGAATATCCGTCATTCCCCTGCGCGTTGGCCCAGACGGACTCGTTAATGATGTGAAAGACGACCGGCTCCATTGCCAAGACCGTAGCGGGCGCTAACTTGATCGCTTCAATGGCGACGACCGTAACCCTCCGACGCTGGCAGCGTGATGCGCTGATCGCATTCGCTGATCGGCCGCTCCCGGACTTCCTCGCGGTCGCATGTCCCGGTGCAGGCAAGACGACGTTTGCGCTTGCAGCGGTGCGCAACGAGCTCGGTGGCGTGTCTCGGCCGATCGTTATCACCGTGCCTACTGCGCACCTCAAGAAGCAATGGGCCGAGTCTGCGGCACGGTTCGGTCTCCATCTCGATCCTGAATGGCACCCCGAGCACGGCATTTCCCGCGATATGCATGGAATCGTCGTTACCTATGCCCAGGCAGCATCGGCACGGCACCATTTGCGCCGGTTGGTCGACGGCGGCATCGTCGTTCTCGACGAGGTTCATCACGCAGCGAGCGACCGCTCGTGGGGCGACGGCGTCTTTCATGCCTTTCAGACGGCGAGCGTCCGTTTGTTGCTCTCGGGTACGCCCTTTCGCAGCGATGACAACCCAATCCCATTCGTCCGGTACTCCTTTGGCGACCACGGTGAGGCCGTATCCGACTTCGAGTACGGCTACGGCGAGGCCCTCGAGGAGGGTGGCGTTGTTCGCCCGGTCTATTTCCCTCGTTTCGATGGGCACATGGAATGGATGGATGCAAGCGGGGCTCTCAAAGAGGCGACATTTCGTGACGAGGTCGACCGCTCCGACTGGAGCGCACGGCTCCGCACGGCCCTCGACACCGATGGCAATTGGCTCCCCACCGTTCTGAACAAGGCAGCGGAGCGACTCGAGAGAATCCGCAACACCCACGCCGACGCAGGCGGGTTGGTTATTGCCACCGATCATGAGCACGCTCGCGAGATCGCCGCCCGTATGGCCACGATTGTTGGTACCGCCCCCGAGGTCGTGTTGAGCGATGACCCAAAGGCCTCGGACAAGATCGAGAACTTCGCGAACAGTGACGCTCCCTGGATCGTGGCAGTCCGCATGATCTCCGAGGGGGTCGATGTTCCTCGGCTTCGCGTCGCGGTGTTCGCGACCACCACGACTACGGCGCTGTTCTTCCGGCAAGCGGTCGGTCGTATTGCTCGGTGGACGCCCGGGCTCACCACTCAGCCGGCCTACTTCTTCGTTCCCGACGATCACCGGCTGCGCAACCATGCAGCGACGATCGCTATGCAGCGACGACACTCTGTCGACAAGCGTCCAACGCCCGATACTCCGGCAAAGGATCCTGCTGCTCTCGACGACCGTGAGGAACAGATGTCGCTGTTCGCTGCGCTGTCTTCAACCGTGCTCGATGAGAGCACATCGGCGTCGAGCGATGGCATCGACCCTGATGAGGCGCCGATCATGTCGAACGCTGGCGACTTGGTTGGTCATCCCTTCGACCTTCCGCCGCCCCCTCCCCTCGCAGGGCGTGCGCCGGAGTCGGTTGTTCCTGATGCACTCGCCGATATCCGAAGCCGATTCGCTGGCAAGCGGGAATTACGTGACCGCAACAGCGACCGCGTGCGTACCATCGCCCGGATTCTTGGTTGGGAGCATCGGGCCGTCAATGGCGAGCTCAACCGGCGCTCGAATGTGCACCGAATCACCGAGGCCACAACACAGCAACTCGAGCACCGACTCAAGACCGCCGATCAATGGCTAGAAGAGCTGACGGGGCGCTGACAGACCAATCGGCTACCAGCTCGGTATGAGTTTCGGCCCGAAGGGTCGCAACTCAGGTAGAGAGCGAAGCGAACGGCGCTGACGGGGCGCTGACAGACCGATCGGCTACCAGCTCGGTATGAGTTTCGGCCCGAAGGGTCGCAACTCAGGTAGAGAGCGAAGCGAACGGCGCTGACAGGCGCTAGTTGTTCTTCTCGGCAGCTCGACGCTGATCGAGCACCAGACCGATCTCTTCAAATTGGTTCATCACGCCCGGGAAGTCGGGGATCCCCTTGAGGCGCCGATCGGCATAGAAGATGGCGGCGAGGAACCCAAAGAATCCGGCCACGGAGCCAATGACGGTTCGGATGATAAGGAAGCCTGTTCCTGACTCGGTCTCGCCGAGAAGCCAGATCTCAAAGCCAACGGTGATGAGCTGATAGATCGCGTACGCGAGGGTGAGGTTCCGCATCGTTGAAATGAAGCGTTGATGCTTTTGAGTTGCCTCAGAGAATGGCAGGACAAGCGGTGCGAGCTTGGCGGCAAGCGGTTTACCGATAATGACCGACCCGAGCGCGGCAAGCCCGAGCCCGACCTTCAACGCAATGCCGATGGCCAGGAAGACATCCTCGCCCCAGATGAGGCCGGCGATACCTCGGATGAACAGGTAGATGGCAATCGATGGAATCCACCAGCCAATGCCCTCACCGCGACGATGCCGCTGAACAACGGCCCAACCAGCGGCGACCGTCATCAAGACGATCGCAATCCGATCGCCCCATAGATCGGTGAACAGGCGAGACCCGATCTGATCCCCGATCACGTACCCGAGGATCGGCAGGATGCCCTCGGTCGAGTTGCCCTTGCGAAACGCGGCGGGGAGCTCCGCGTCGGCGGCGGCTTCGGTCATAACGCGATTGGGGCGTGACCGGTGAGGATCAAATAGACGAGAGAGAGATGCACCAGGTTCCCGACAATAACGAAGATGTGCCAGATCTCGTGATACCCAAACACATTTGGGTTTGGATCTGGCCGCTGGAAGCCAACGATAAGCGCTCCGACCGTGAAGACCGCTCCCCCGGCAAGGAGCAGCGCAAGCCCGCCGCCGCCGAGTCCGCGTTGCAATGGCAGGGTGAACAAGATTGGCCACCAGCCCACGATGAAGAACAGCGTGTTCATGAACCCGCGGGGCGGATGAAAGGGCAGCCAGATGGCAATCAGGCCGAGGCCGGTGCCGACAACCATGCCGCCGAACAACAGCCAGCCGGTGCCGCCGCCGATTGAGTAGGCCATCGGAGCGGTCGAACCAGCGATGAAGATCATGATCATCGAGTGGTCGAATTGAAACAACAGATGCAAGCGTTTTGGGTCCCAAACCCGCAGGTGTGCAGCCGCGCTCACGGTGTAGAGACCAATACAGACCAGCCCATAGATCGCTCCGACGACCTTTGCCGTTCCCGGTTCGGCGACGATGATCAGCCAAAAGAAAATGCAGACAGCGACCGGAATCATCCAACGGTGCATCCGACCTCGCCACCGGGGGCGGGGTAGGTCGAGTACGCGGCGAACGCTAGGGCTGTAGTCGTCTGGTGCCAATGCCACCGCAGAAGTGTGCCGCGATCGCCGCTAGATTGCTGTCTTCGCATGAAGAAATCCGTGTTACAACTCCTGGTCGCTTCGATGCTCTTGAGCATGCTGACGACCCCACTTCTGGTGTCGGCGTCCGTCGATTTCGCTGCCGCTCAGGTCACGCCGCTCGACGACGACCCAGAGGACGCGCCTGGGCTGGGCAGCATCATCGGAAGCCCAGATGCGGGCCCAGATCCTGACGATGCCGGGGATCGAGGGGGGTATGCCCAGCTCGGCCTCGCTGTGGTTCTTCTCGTCGCGGTGAGCTTTATTGGCTGGCGGATCTTCCGGGAGAGCAAACGCAACCGCGAACGCAGCGCGAGCAACGTGTCACCTGACCCGCGCCTGTAGTAGAAACAAGGAACTACTAATGCGGCGAGAACCGCACGAACAGCGGGAGAAATGACATGACGGTCCAAAAGCAGTTGGAAACAATCGAGCTCTTCAGCGAGCTGACCGCCAAGGAGCGAAACTCCGTTTCTCGTCTCATGACGAACGTGACCATCAAGGCTGGCCGCGACCTCATGGTCGAAGGCACCGCAGGCCGAGAGTTCCTGATCATTCTCGACGGCGAAGCAACCGTTCGCCGCAGCGGCCGCATCGTTGCCCGCGTCGGCGCTGGCGACTTCCTCGGCGAACTCGCCGTGATCGCTGGTGTGCCGCGTACCGCTACCGTCACTGCCGACACCGAGATGTCCGTCTCGGTGCTGAACCGGCGTGAGTTCTCTGCGCTCCTCGATGATCAACCAAAGCTCGCACGCAAGGTCCTCGTCGGGGCGGTCAAGCGACTGCATTCCCTCGAACCATCGATGGTCAAATAACCAATGCCCCACACCCTCTTCACGCTGGCGGCACATAGCGACGTCGCAAAGTTTGAACTCGAGGACGGTGTGGTTCGTTCCGCCGCCGGTGCAATACTCCGCAACGAATCAACGATCACGCGTCTGCTGATAGATGTACCGACGGAGCGGACGCTCCAGTTCTCGGTGGACACACTCGCCCCTGAATGGGACGCGACCATGCTCCTCACCGCTGGTTCAGCCGCTGACTGTCTTCCGGCAAACATCGACGAGCTGGTTGTCGATACGGCGGTGATCAACGGTCATTGGGACGCCGCGGTCCTCGAGCTACGCGATATCGATAAGGACTGGATTGGGACCGCCACTCCAGGATCGAAGATCTCCTTTGTACTGAGGAGAAGCGCTGGAGTAGATCCGGCGAGCTTCGATGGTTGGCTGAGTGCTGCGGCTACGGATCTCGCCGAGCGCATGGATGATGGGGGCGCTCGCATCGTTACACCCGTCCGCGGATCGGACGATGCCCCGTTCGACAGCATTGCGTCGTTCTGGTTCTCTCGCGAGGACGGCCTCGCTGCGGCAATCGACGCACAGCTCTTTGCTTCGATACTCGCATCGCATCTCGTCGACGATGGGTCGGTGCGGGCCATGTCATCGGTCGAGCATCGCCGACACCCGAACCCGAACGCATGGGAAATGCCAGACGGACCGCTCTTGCCCGTCCCGGAGCCAGAACCTGAGTCATGACATCCCGCATTGTTGTTGTCGGATCGGCGAATCTCGACATCGTCGTTCCTGTTCCCCATCACCCTGCTCGAGGCGAGACCGTTCTCGGCGAAGACCACGTTCAGGTCCCCGGCGGCAAGGGCGCCAACCAGGCCGTCGCTAGCGCACGTCTCGGCGGCGAGGTCGCCTTCGTCGGCTGTGTAGGCGGCGACTCAGCTGGAGAGGTCTTGCGTGCATCGCTCATCGACTCCGGTGTCGATGTGACATCGCTACTCACGGCCACAGACACACCGAGCGGTATTGCCCTTATCACCGTCGGGCCCGACGGAGACAACGCCATCGTGGTGAGTCCAGGGGCGAATGCGGCATTGACCTCAGCCGATGTGGCCAGCGTCGATTCAATTCGGACAGCCGGCGTTCTCCAGCTGCAGTTGGAAATTCCGATGGACACCACAATCGCAGCCGCAGAGGCAGCTACCGGGCTTGTTCTTCTCGATCCCGCTCCGGCCCCCGCCGACGGTCTCCCGCAACGATTGCTCGATGCGGTCGATCTCCTCGTCCCAAATGAGACCGAACTTGCGTTGCTCGTTGGTCGGCCCGTCGACCCCGACAGCATCGACGACATCGGCTCTGCCGCCGCCTCTCTCGGCGTGGAACGGGTCGTCGTCACCTTGGGCAGCAAGGGTGCGGTAGTCATCGCAAACAACGTCGTCACCAGAGTCGATTCGCCCAACATCGACGCCATCGACACGACCGGAGCTGGCGACGCATTCCGGAGCGCACTCGCCGTTGGCCTCGCAGCCGGTACCGATCTTGTTAGCGCCGCGCAGGTTGCTGCGCGGGTTGGGGCCGCGACCGCACTACGATTCGGCGCTCAGCCATCGCTGCCAACCACCGCAGAAGTTGACGAATTACTCCGATGACCACTCCCCCACGCATCCTTCTCGACTGTGACCCTGGAATCGACGATGCCTTCGCTCTCCTTTGTGCGCTCCGGTTCACCGAGCTAGCAGCAATCACGACCGTCAGCGGAAACGTGTCGATCAACAACACGACGCGCAACGCTCGTTATCTGATGGACCTCGCCGGCGCCGACGTGCCGGTGCATCGAGGCGCATCGGCACCCCTCCTGGTCGAGGGGGTCGCGGCTGACGAGATCCATGGTTCCAGTGGCCTCGGAAACCTCGCAACTCCCGATTCAGAACACCCCGAGAGCGGTCTCGACGCGGTCGATGCGATCCTGCAGTATTGCGCAGACGGCGATGCAACGGTCGTGGCGACCGGACCCCTGACAAACATCGCACGGGCGCTGCAGAAGGACCCCTCGTTACCCGAGCGCATTAGTCATCTGTATTGGATGGGAGGCGGGACCGAAGGCGGCAACGTGACCGACCGTGCCGAATTCAATGCGTGGGTGGATCCCCACGCGCTCGACATCACCCTGCGGAGCGGAATTTCGCTCACGATGTTTGGGCTCAATCTCACACATCAGGTCCTCATGGGTCAGCCCGAGATCGACGCACTACGCGCTGCTCGAACGTCCACGTCGTCGGTTCTGGCGGACTTTCTTGAGTTCTACCGTGAGAACGGTGCCCTGCATGTGGAAGGACAACCCATGCACGACCCGTGCGCCCTCCTCGGTTTGACCCACCCCGATCTCTTCGAGACGACCAAATCGCATATCGTGACGTCAACGATCGATGACGAGGACCGGGGCAGGACGTTCGTGCACGAGCCACAAACCAACGTCGAGCATTACGTCGCTGTACGCGCCGACGCTCCACGCGTGATCGATCTCATCGTCCAGGCGGCAATCAACCCAACTCCGGTGGCCTAGTCGTGGATTGGTTCAACGACCTCGGCCCCGTGGAGTGGTTTCGGGAGCAGTTCGTCGACCCGACGGCCTGGTCTATCTTTCGGTTGATGTTGCTGTCGTGGGCGGTGGCTGGCGCCGCGTTCATTGGACTCGACCGAGTAAGCACGGCGTTGTTGGGACGGTCACGCCCGCTCGCTCAGGAACCACCCGTTCGGGCGCGTGCCTGGCGCTGGGGGCGGCGTACGCCACCGGCAAATTACTCTCTGCTTCCTGCGGGTACGACCGTCCCGTCGACGGTGCCGCTCGTTGCCGCTCCGGTTCCGTTGCAACGCCCGATCGCAGCCCTTGGGACAGGAGCGGACACGTCCCGCTATATTCAGCTCCCCGACCCGTCCTTACCAATGGACGATGTGACGTTCTGGCGGCTATTCGCTGAGGACTCCGCCCCACTTTTTGGCTTCGAGAACGGCATCCGTCTCGACAAAGGTGAGGCACCCGAGCGATACAACCCAATCACCGGACGAGTTGAGGCGCTCGAGCGTGATGAGTCGGCGGGAACGCTCCTGTGGGCCTGGCAAGCAGAAGATCCGCACGTCGTGGGGCCTGACTAGATGAACTCCGCACGCACGCTCGCTGACCGCTTCCGAACACAACGTACCGACCGAATCCGCGTCGACGGCGTTGAGGTCCTTTCGATGACCGAGCTCTCGGTCACCGAAGACGACTCCGTCGAAATCGTGATCGAAGACTTCCGAGATGATGTCGAACAGTCGCTCCATGTGCGGGCCAAGAAAGCCGACCTGCAGATCACCGATCATGTCGCCGCATTCGATGAGCCGTATGAGTTCGACGAATCCATTATCTCGACGTCCATCACACTCGTTGCTGACCAAGCTCGCCGGATCGAGTTCGGGCTGGTGCCGGACGAACCAGAGCTAGACGATGTCGATGTCGATGTCGATGTCGATGACACCGAGCCCCGCTCCGTCACGAAACCGGCGCGGCCGGTCACACTCCAAGTATGGAACTCGTGGTTGATCGGTGATGCTGAGCATGCCTGGACGGGAAACAGCGGAGTCGTTGTCGAGGAACTCGACGTCCCAGACGGCGCCGATGCCCGACTCCGTCTGTGGTGCAGCGATGGTTTGGGCGACCCGCAGTTCGACGATCTCGTGGTGGTCATCACCATTGGACCCAAGGCCTAACCGCTTTTTGTAGGCCTTTTGGTGCGTTGTCGTGACGTCAGCGAATTGATGTGACAAACTGGCTTCAGTCCCGAGCGCTTGCGTCCGATGACTACTTACAACCGAGACTTAGGAAAGCCATGAGCATGAACCAGACAATGGCGTCTGGCGATCGACTCACGCTTCTGTGCCAGGCCGGAGACCAAAGTGTCACCCGCCAGCAAGCAGATTCGTGGTTTCGCCAACGCCAAGCAGCGAAGACAGTAACCACCATCCGTCAAGAACGGTTTGCGAGCTAGCCGACCATCGTGCACTCGTAGAGCACGTCGTTTGTCGTCGGCGCACGACCAAGGACACGCATCGAAGGAAACAGCCACGCAATGAGCGTGGCTGTTTCTGCGTTTTGTGGCCAACGGACCACAAGGCCTCGCCGAGGATGGTCCTGAGCGACGGTGGCACCTTCAGGGAGTAGCAGGTTGGCTTCTCTCAACTGGGCAGCTGCCTTCGTGCCAGCTCGATGCTGAATACCGATCTCTGCGGGCTTGGGTCGCTTCCCCGGCTGAGCGGCCATGATCGTGGCGAGCGGGTTCGCCGGGCCTCGGGCAGCGAGAAATCCGAATAGCGCTGACTCGTCGGACATCTCCTCGTCGTCGATTGGCTCAAAGACGAAGTTGCACCATGCCCCAGGACTGGTGAGCACCCGATCGATGACGGCGACCGCCTCGGTCACGACATTGGAATCGAATCGGCCAGCACTGGTGGTCATAGCTTCCTACGATAGGCGAATGACCACCTCTCCCAGTCTTCGCCTCGCCGCCACGTGTATGCCTATTCGAGAGCGAGACGGGGACATCGAACTGCTTATGGTTCGACGCAACCCCGACCTGAGCTTCGGTGGGTTTTGGACCTTTCCTGGCGGCGTGCTCGAGGCGAGCGACGGGGTCCTTCCGGAGTCGATTGATGAGGACACCCAGAACTGGGCAGCTCCGCAGCTTTTGGCGGCAGCGGGCAACGGAGCGGTTCGTGAAACGGTCGAGGAGACCGCCCTACGCTGTGACGTTGGCTCGCTCGCGTGGTTCTCCCACTGGATACCGCCGAGAATCGGTCCGCCAAAACGATTCGCGACCTGGTTCTTTCTGGCTCCCGAGTTCAGCGGGGACGTCGTCGTCGATATTTCTGAGAATGATGAAGCCCGATGGATTCGCCCTAGTGCTGCTCTCGCGGCCTGCGAGGATGGTGTCTTCCCGCTCGCGGTACCCACGTGGATCACTGTGGACGACCTGGCCGAGTTCGACTCGATCGCACGGCTGATGGATCACACGATCACCCAGGGCGCCCGCATGCACCACACGCGTGCGATGAAGGGCGACGGTGAGCGAATCGTCTGTTGGGAAGGTGATGCCGCCTATGAGAACGGCGCCCCTGACACTCCGGGCGCGCGAAACCGAGCGCACGCAAACGCGGACTTTAAGATTGTGAAACGTATCCGCAGCACCTAAGTGCCAGCGGGTTACTTGACGGTGCGTCCAAGCGCCGCAGCAGCGCGGGTCTCGGCTACCTTGCGGCGGCCGATAATCGGCGTCGTTGGAGCAAAGCCAGCTGCTGCTCGCTCCGACTCAGACTCGCCACCCCAAAAGCCAAGCTCGAGGTTCCCACGGGCATAGGCCCGACATTTCGAAATGACGTTGCACGTCTCGCAGATGACGCGAGCTTTTGCCTCCCGGCGCACCCGAGCTTCTGGTCGCTCGGCGAACGGTGCGAAGAACAAGTCGCTGTCGCCAGCGCATGCCCCTTTACCCATCCAGGAAGTCGTCTCGCTTGTTACTGCAAGTGAATCGATCATTGTTGTCCTTGTCCCGTGAGGGCAGGACGTCGGACAGCACAAAGTTCGTGCTGCGCGCGCCCGTAATACCCTCTACTCCACTCTTGCCGTC
>CALBVK010000215.1 GCA_937969345.1 uncultured Acidimicrobiales bacterium | reverse complement strand
ATAGCGGCTGAGCATCGGGTTGCGTTCCGAACACAGCGCAAAACCCTTTTCGTTGTTGGCGTAGAGCAGATAGGGGAGCGGCGGGGTCTCGGAAAGGATGCCCAACCACCCGAACGGATACGCCCGTTCGAACTCGGAGCGTTTGTCGTCGGGGATGGCCTTCCGGCTGACGCCGTGTTGCCCATCGCACCCCGCGATGAAGTCGCAGTCGACGCGCTGATTTTCGCCGTTCGTGGTGAACGTGACGTAGGGGTTGTCGCTGGTGACATCGTGCAGTTCGACATCGCTCGACTCGAAGATGATGTTCAAGTTCTCGCGTTCGGCGGCCGCGTACAGGTCTTCCTGAACCTTGGTCTGGCCGTACGCCATCATTGGTTTGCCGGCGAGTTGCTTGAACTCGATGTCGAGAATCTTGTCGCCGCCCCAGCCGATCTTCACGTCGTCGTGCCGATGGCCCTCGGCGTGTAGCCGCTCGCCCAGACCGATCGATTCGAGCAGCTCGACGCTCGTCCATTCGAGGACGCCAGCGCGGATCCGGTCGAGCACGTAGGGCTTCGACTGACGCTCGATGACGATTGACTCGATACCGCGCTGATGGAGGATGAGCGAAAGTAGTGCTCCCGCTGGGCCAGCACCAATGATCGCTACCTGTGTTTTCACTAGGTATTCCCCTCACCCGCTGTGGACAGGATTGTCAACAATCGACAATCTGAAGCTACCCCGCCGAAGCGGCCGCGATCAAACCTAACGAACGTTAGCATCTCCCCAGCGGTGGAGAACCTCGATGACCGATTCGAGGTGTGCCGTCATTGCACGAGCCGCCGCCTTCTCGTCTCCTGCGACAACGGCGTCGACGATGGCGGCGTGCTGTTCGAGCGAGTCTGCCGAACGGCCCGGCATGACAGCGAGGCGATATTGGTGATGCGCCGCGCGGTTGCGAAGGTTTGCAACGAGCTCCGCGGCGATGTCATGGCCGCTCATCTCGCGTAGGCGACGATGCAGCACGCGATTGAGTTCGGAGTACACCTTGCCTTGGTCCTTTGCCACAGCCGAGCGCATTTGTTCGATGATCTCCTGCAGCTCCTGGTGATCGTCAGTGGTCGCGAGCAGGGCCGCCTGGCCAGCGATGAGGCTTTCGAGTACCGATCGCGCCTGAGTGATCTGAATTGCTTCGTCGATACTGATCCGACGGACACTCGCTCCTCGGTTCTCTTCCCGTTCGACCAAGCCCTCCGTCGCTAATGCAACGAGCGCAGAGCGGACGGCCGCTCGCCCGCAGTCATACTGCTCTGCGAGTTGGATCTCGAGCAGTCGATCGCCGGGCTCGAACCGTCCGGCCAGGATGTCGCGCCGGAGTTCATCGGTAACGGTGTCCGTTGGGTGCATAGCGAATCAATCATGGCCCATCGAATGAACGGATGCTGGCTCCGGCGCCGCCCGTGTGAACAGTTAGGGACAGTCCCTAACTGTTCACGAAGGGGCGAAGTCGTACAACACTTCCGGGTTGTCGACGAGGATCTGGTTGCGAAGTGTCTCGTCCGGCACGATCTGCCCGAGCAAGTCGAGGAGTTCGCCTTCGTCGGGCATGTCGACGAGGTTCGGGTGCGGCCAGTCGGTGCCCCATAAGATTCGGTCGGGGGCTGCGGCCACAACAGCTTGTGCGATCGGGATGACATCGTCGTACGGCGCGATTCGGCCTTCGGTCAAACGTTCGGCGCACGAGATCTTGACCCAGCACTTTTCGTCCGTGCGCATGCGGTCGAGAAGAAGCTGGAGCGGTTCTTGGTCGATGCCGTCGACGGCTGGAACCCGGGCCATGTGATCGATGATGTAGGGCACCGGCATGTCGTCGAGCAGCGAGCTGTATTCGGCGAAGTCTTTGGCGTCGAGGTGCAGCACGATGTGCCAGCCCATCGGTGCGACCCTATGGACGAGTCGCCAGAACATGTCGATATCTGGTGCGCCACCGAGGTGGGCGACGAAGTTGAAGCGGATGCCACGCACGTTGTTGGCGTGCAGCTCGGCAAGGTCGTCGTCGGTGAACGACTCGTCGATCATCGCGACCCCGGCAAATCGTTCGGGTGCCCGCTGGATAGCGTCGACCATCGCAGAGTTGTCGGTGCCATGGCAGCTCGCCTGAACAAAGACCGCTCGGCTCAAACCGAGTCGATCTTGAAGCGCGAGGAAGTCGTCGATCCCCGAATCGGGTGGCGTGTACTTGCGGGTCGGTGAGAACGGAAAGGCATCGGCCGGCCCGAACACGTGGCAGTGGGCGTCACACGCCAGCGGGGGAGCGACGACGGCGGTTGGCGTGCTCGCTTCGAGTCGGGGGCCGGGAACGGTTCGTTCGAGTGGGAACTCGTGGGGAGGGTTTGTGGTGGCCATGGCTCAGTCCTTCGCTCTTGGGAACACGGTGCCGTCCATCAGTTTTCGAGCGGTTCGCACGATGCCCGCTCGCTGCACGTCGATGCTGCCATCGTTGGATGCAGCGACCTCGACCGTCGTGTCGAAGAACCCGGTCGGGTGCTCGAGACGCACGGTTGCCTGTGTCGGTGGGACCAGCACGTCATTCGCTGGACTACCTGGCATGAGAGCGGCCGTTGCGACCGAGACTGCGCCGAGCACGCCGATCGCCTCGTGGCAGCGGTGGGGAATGAACGTCCGGGTCGAGATGTGGCCGTCGCCGGTCGGCGGGGAGACCATGGTCAGCTTGGGAACGGTCGTATCGGCGACATCGCCAAGGTTCATCATCGGTCCAGCAGCCAGCCGGATCGCTTCGAGGGAGGAGCGCAATGAGTCGTTGGCTTCGAGCTCGTCGGGCGCTTCAGTGCCGGTGATGCCAAGGTCGCTGGCCCGCATGACAACAACCGGCATGCCGTTGTCGATGAGCGTGCACTCGATGCCGTTGATGACATCGACCGGATTGCCGGTCGGCAACATTGCTCCGCAACTGCCGCCGCCCAGGTCGTCGAAGTCGAGCTGGATCGCTGCGGCTGTACCGGGCACCCCCGAAATCGCCGTGTCGCCTTCGTACACGGGCACGCCATCGTCAACCGCAAACGTCGCCGTGGCTACCGTGTCGGTGTTGAGCATCAAGATGCGTAGTGAACAGTTGGGGACTGTCCCTAACTGTTCATGAAGGCCGCGTTCGACGGCGAAGGGACCAACTCCGGCGAGGAGGTTTCCGCAGTTCTGGCGGTCGGAGACCTGGTCGGAGTCGACACCCACCTGGAGAAAGAGGTACTCGACATCGGCG
>CALBVK010000214.1 GCA_937969345.1 uncultured Acidimicrobiales bacterium | reverse complement strand
CCTGTCGCTGAGGTCTTCACCCCAGAACCTGTCGCTGAGGCCTTCACCCCAGAACCAGTTGCTGAGGTCTTCACCCCAGAACCAGTTGCTGAGGTCTTCACCCCAGAACCAGTTGCTGAGGTCTTCACCCCAGAACCTGCGCCGATGCCGATCATCGAACCAGTAGTTGAAGCGCCGGCGCCGATCCCAGCGCCAGCGCCGATGCCGATCATCGAACCAGTAGTTGAAGCTCCGATGCCGATCCCAGCGCCAGCGCCGATGCCGATCATCGAACCAGTAGTTGAAGCTCCGATGCCGGCCCCAATGGCTCCGCCACCGGCGATGCCTAACCCACAGATCCAACCAGATCCCCTGGCTGCTCCTCCCGTAGCACCAATGCCTGCGCCAGCGCCGCCGGTCGCACCGATCCAACAGGCGGCGCCTCCGGTAGCGCCAATGCCTGCTCCAGTGCCTGCTCCGGTGCCACAGCCAATACCCGTGGCCGAGACCTCAGCACCCGCTCCGACAACAGCGGGCGGCCTTACAAAACGAAAGCGCTCAAGTGTGAGCACTGCACCTGTCGATCTAGAAGCGGACCGCACCGCGCCGTCCCAGCGAACTCCAGATCAGGTGAAGAACATGTTGTCCCGATACAAGACTGGACTCGAGCGGGGCCGCGGCGTCGCTGAAACGGATGGTGAATCATGACCCAGGTAGAAGATGTCAGCTGGCTTATCTCAAGCTTCGTCGACCAGACCCCAGGCGTTGTTGAAGCCATCGTTGTTTCCTCCGATGGTCTCTTGATGGCAATGTCGAATGGTCTTGACCGAGCCGGTGGAGATCGCTTCGCTGCGGTTGCATCGGGCCTCATCGGTCTCGCCTACGGCGCTGCAGGTCGCTTCGGCGGCGGCAAGGTCAACGAGGTCATCGTCGAAATGGACAACGCACTCTTGCTCGTCACGGGCATCAGCGACGGTTCCGCACTCGGTGTGGTCGCCGACGCCAACTGTGACATTGGCTTCGTCGGTTATGAGATGGCCGTATTGGTTGAGAAGGCTGGACGTGTCCTCACCCCAGAACTTCGAGCACAGCTTGTGAGCTCGCTTCCACGATGACCGCCTACGACGTCAGCCACGATCAGAGCGGGGGACAAGCTCGTCCTCGCCTGCGGGTGCCGCCCTATGCGGTCACCGGCGGGCGAACGCGAGTCGATGTCGACATCCCGTTCGAGGCGCTTGTGCGCACCACCGAACGTGGCAAAGAAAACATGCAGCTGATCGCGTTTGAGCGACGCGACATTCTCAAGCTTGCAGAAAACCCAATAGCTGTCGCTGAGCTCTCGGCGCACCTTCGACTTCCGATCGGGGCCATCCGTGTCCTCGTCGGCGATCTAAGTGTTGAAGGCCACGTACAAACGAAGGCGATGACGGTCAAGGCCGACACCGCACTTCTGGAAAGGGTCCGCGATGGTCTCCGTCGACTCTAGTTTCCAATCCGCGCAGGACACCTCGTCCGAGTCGGTCCCGCTCCCGGTCAAGATCGTCGTCGCTGGCGGTTACGCCGTTGGCAAAACGACCTTCGTCGGCTCGATCTCAGAGATCGATCCACTCACCACCGAGGCTGCCCTAACGACCGTCAGCGCCTCGGTAGACAACGAAGGCGACGCGAGCTCCAAGACATCGACGACGGTGGCAATGGACTTCGGCCGCGTTGGACTTGGCGACGAACTCGTTCTGTACCTCTTCGGTACCCCAGGACAGGACCGTTTCCGCTTCATGTGGGACGAGCTGACTCGTGGGGCCATCGGCGCAGTCGTAATTCTCGACACTCGTCGCTTCGAAGACTCCTTCGGTGCCGTTGAGTACTTTGAGCAGGCGCAGGTGCCGTTCGTGGTGGCGATCAACGCCTTCCACGGAGAGCTACATCACTCGATTGAGCAGGTTCGCGAAGGCCTCGACCTCGCTCCCGACATCCCCGTGGTATCCACCGATGCTCGAGATCGCGACCGAACCAAGCAGACGCTCCTCGAACTCGTCGAGCATGCACTCGTAAAGGCGCAGAGTTAAGCGGCGTCGTTAGCGATCGCCGATGTGTCCCTTCTCGATCCGGTCGAGGTCGGGGCGTACCTTTAGCAGGTAGTACATCGCTGCTGGAAGGCCAATCGGCATGACCCCGGTTCCGACGAGGAGCCCGGCGAGCCACCATATTTGCGTTCGACCAGAGAACGCCCACGCCCACTGTGGGGCCCGCGCCGCATGGAGAAACGCGAGTCCACAGATCGCAACAGGAATACCAGCGAGCGCGATCCAGAACGCCATCGTCACGAACGCTCCGAAGCCTTCCATGGTTTCGACGTTACTGGGTAGTCTTAGCGTCCATGGAGCCTCAACCAACGACCTGCCCGCGCTGTCATGGCGATCTCGGCGACGCTGAGTACTACGGAGTCTGTGGCTCTTGCTCGACGAACCTGCGCTCGGTGTACAACGGACAGCCGCGCTCCGACGTCGAGGCTTCCGAATACGAGCCCAAGATGAACGTCACGCCGAACGCGATCGCGTCCAAGGAATAGCGGCCCGGCTGGCCTACAGCGCAAGCCCGCGAGCCAGGAAGACCCGCTTCAGGACCGAGGGCCGGTCGGTCATGATTCCGTCGACACCAAGATCGAGTAGCTCGTGCATCTCGGCCTCGTCATCGATCGTCCACGCGTGCACTGCAAGCCCATCATCATGGGCTTTGTCGACGAAGCGTTTTGTAATGATCGGCACCCGGTTGTACGACGGTGGTACTTGAGCTGCTCGGCCGTCGGCCTTTCGGGTACGGATACCAATTCCCCGCAGTATCTGAGAGGCGATCGCTTTTGGCCCAAACGAGGTGCACACGTTCTCAGGACCCATCTGTCGCATCCGATCGAGGCGGTCATCGGAGAACGATCCAAGGCAGACGCGATCGAACGCATTGGCGTCGGCAATGACCTCGAGGAGCGGTTCGACGACTTCGTCGGACTTCGCATCGAGATTGAACTTGTGGCCGGGGAACTCGGCGAGGAGATCGGCGATTGAGGACAATCGCCCGGTCCCATTGATGGAGACCTTCTGTAGATCTTCCCAATGCCATTCATTGATGGCCCCAACCGACGAACTGACGCGATCGATCCGGTCGTCATGAAAGGCGACGACGACACCATCAGCGCTGAGCTGTGCGTCGGTCTCCAAATACCGATACCCGAGGTCTGCGGCCGCACGGAACGCGTCGATCGTATTCTCCGGCGCCTCGAGTGCGCCGCCCCGATGGGCGACTGCGATTGGTGCCCCTGACCCGAGATAGGGGTGTGATGGCGCAGATGTAGCCATGAGCCGAGGCTAGCGGTGGATCGGGTGAACAGATATGTACCTGTCGGACCATCTCCACAAGCGCATCAGCAAAGCGTGGCGACCACCGTCAGCGCACTAGCCTTCACCGAATGCGCAGGACAAAACTCGTTGCAAGCCTCGGCCCAGCTACAGATGACGAGGAGGTGCTGCGTGGGATTATCCGCGCAGGTGTCGACGTCGCACGCGTCAACCTCTCCCATGGCTCGGTCGATGAAGGAATGGTCCGCTACAACGCCGTTCGAAAGATCGCGGCAGAAGAAGGACGCCACGTCGGTGTTCTCGCCGATCTTCCGGGTCCAAAGGTACGTGTCGCCAAGTTCGCCACGGAGTCCATCTTCGAGAACGGCGACATGGTCAGCATCGTTGCGGGGGACACCTCGTCATCACGCGAGGTCATCGAAGTCGACTACGAAGACATCGTGACCAGTTTCGTGCCTGGTGACCGAATCGTGATCGGCGATGGCCGCATGGTTATGGAAGTGCGTAGCGCCGAGCCCGACAAGCTGCTCGCAGAGGTAGTTCACGCAGGCAAGCTGACCGGTCAGCCCGGCGTCCATGTGCCCGCCGACAAGCTGACGATGTCCACGCCAACCCCACAGGACCTCAAGCTGCTCGACGCGTTCGTCGAGGTCGGGGTCGACATGGTCGCGATCAGCTTTGTGAAATCTGCCCACGACATGCGACGCGTTGGCACCGAGCCGCACCCACGGGGGCCACTCCTCGTGGCGAAGGTCGAAACCCGCTCAGCGGTCGAGAACCTCGAAGGAATCATTGAGGCATCGGGCGCAATCATGGTCGCTCGCGGTGATCTCGGAAACGAGCTCCCCATCGAAGACCTGCCAATTACCCAAAAGCAGATCATTGAACGCTGCATTGCCGGCGGAAAGCCGGTTATTACCGCAACGCAGATGTTGGAGTCCATGATCACCGCTCCAGCTCCGACACGAGCCGAGGCGTCCGACGTCGCGAACGCCGTGTGGGATGGCACGAGTGCGGTCATGTTGTCCGGCGAGACCGCTGTTGGCGTCGACCCCGTCAATGTCGTTCGCACCATGGGCCGCATCGCCCGTAAGGCCGATGAAGTGTTCGACCATGAAGCATGGGCCCGGAATGTGACCGCGTTACGTATGACCGAATCTGGTTCGGGCCATGAGGTCACCGACGCAATGACCGTGGCTGCGTGGCGTGCGGTTCGCGAGCTCGATGTCGCAGCGGTCCTTTGTATCTCTGGAACGGGCTTCACCGTCCGTCAGATGGCTCGCTTCCGCCCCGAAGCAATGATCCTCGGGCTGAGCACGGACCCCAAGACGGTCAACCAGCTCACGCTGAGCTGGGGCACAACCCCCATCCACCTGCCCACCGGCGGCACGCGCGAAGAGATGATGGCCGAGGCGGTAAAGATCGCCGCTGCGGAAGGCTTGGTCCGATCCGGTGACCAGGTAGCACTTCTCGGCGGCGATGGAATCGGAGCCAAAGTAACCAACAACCTTCGAATTGTGACGGTGCCGTAATGAGTACTCACGACGTACGATTCGGCGGCTCAGGGATTCCCCAGACGGTGCTGCCGGAGGAGACCGCCGATGTCGACGACCGTCTCGCCGCTGCGGCTGCCCTCGAAGGTGATGAGCGCCGAGATGCGATCGCCGCGGTAGCCGCAAGCGCACCACGCTCGCTCTCGGCATGGGCCGCACTTGGTGATGCGGGTCGAGACACGATGGAGTCGTATGCGTATTATCGCATTGGCTATCACCGTGGCCTCGATGCACTGCGTCAGAACGGGTGGCGGGGCAGCGGTTATGTCAAGTGGGAGCACCCGACGAACCAGCCGTTCCTTCGATGCCTCTCCGGTCTGCAAAAGCGTGCTGAGGAAATCGGCGAGACCGACGAGGCCGAGCGCTGTGCGCTCTTCCTACGTCAGTTGGAACCGAGTTGGCCCCCCGCCGAAGAGGCGTAAGCACCCGTCGATGAGTCACCCGTGTGCTGTCGCGATCACGGCTGGTGGTGCCAGCCGACGAATGGGCACGGATAAGGCCCGCTTGCTGGTAGCCGGCGAGCCACTGATTGCCCGACTCGACACCGCACTTTGCGCCATTGGCCCGGTGATGATTATCGGCGGCGATTCGACACTTCTTGCAATTCTGGAAAGCGGGCGGTCGACGGCGACCCACGTTGGCGACCTCCATCCCGGGGAGGGACCGCTCGGCGCATTGCTCACGGCGCTCGGAGTAGCGACCGAACCCTCCGTCGCCCTCGTCGCGTGTGATCTTCCAGATCTCGACGCAGCGGTCGTACTCCAGCTGCTCGAGGAACACGTCGCTACCGGAGCTGACGTGACCGTCCCGCTCGTCGGTGGCCATTCGCAATGGCATGTGTCGATTTGGCGTCGTGGCGTGCTCGGCGAGCTCGAGGAGCGCTTTGAGTCCGGGGAGAGGTCGTTGCGTCGCGCCACCTATGGTTTGCGCACGACCCATGTCGTTATCGCGGATGGTACGAAGCTCGCCGACCTCGATACCCCTCAGGATCTCGCAAATTATGAGATTCAGGAGCCGCTTCGTGGGTCGAGCCCAGTCGGGGTATACGATCGGCTCGTGTTAATCCCTGAAACGTCGGTCGATGAGCTCGCCGCCTTAGTCGCCTCTGGCGCACCGGTTTCCATAATCGATGTGCGTGAACCCCACGAATACGAAGCCGGTCACGCCCCGGGAGCGATCCTGATTCCCCTCGGCGACATCGTCGAACGGACCTCGGAACTGCCAACGGGACCGCTCCACGTGATCTGCGGATCGGGCGTTCGTTCGCTCCACGCATGCGAGGCACTTGCTCCTCTTGGCTTCGACGTCACAAACATCGCCGGTGGCACCGGCGGCTGGATCGCCGCCGGACACGAAGTCGAGTCCGGAACGTCCGCAGAGTGAGCGATTCGGAATACTCGGTGATCGAGAGCGATCATGAGTTCCGAGCCTTCGTCGACCGCACGCTCGATGTCGAGCACTATGCCATCGATACCGAATTCCATCGCGAACGGTCATATTTTCCTCGGGTCGCCCTAATCCAGATCAACAACGGCAGCGAGATCGCGTTGATCGATCCGCTCGCCGTCGACCCGGCACCACTCGCCCAACTGCTCGAGTCGCCGGCGGTTGCCGTGCTCCATGCAGCCAGCCAAGACCTGGAAGTGTTCCAGCATTGGGCCAATGCGGTACCGACTCGAATTTTCGACACCCAGCTCGCGGCCGGGTTTACCGGGCTGTCGACGCCGTCGCTCGCTGCGCTGCACGACCGCGTGCTGCATATCTCGTTGCCAAAGACGTCACGCCTTACGGACTGGCTCGCTCGGCCACTGACCGAAGACCAGCTCGACTACGCCGCGAGCGATGTGTTGCATCTCCTCGAGCTACGCAACCGGATTACGGCCGATCTTGAAGCGCGTGGACGACTCACCTGGGCAGAAGACGAGTGCGAAGAGCTGCGGCTCATCCCTCGTGGGCGTCGCGACCCGGAGGACGCGTGGCGACGAATCAAAGCCGTCCGACAGCTCAAGGGGCCGTCGCTCGGCGCTGCTCGTGCGCTCGCGAGTTGGCGGGAGAACAAGGCGGCAGATCTCGATCAACCCGTCCGCTTCATACTTTCTGATCTGGCGCTCGTGGGTATTGCCCAGCGTCGACCCAAGACCGTCGAGCAGCTGCGCTCGGTACGTGGAGTCGACGATCGCCTCGCACGCGGCGAAGGTGGCGAACTCATCCTCCGTCTTGTCAAAGAGGGCTCGGAGCTTCCTCCGCCGCCTCGGACCGGCGCCCCAAAGCGCGAAGCACGTCCGGATCTTCGGCCTGCCGTAGCCCTGGTAGCGGCTTGGGTTGCTCAGCTGTCGCGGGAACTCGATCTCGACTCAGCGCTTCTCGGCACACGAGCAGATATTGAAGCGCTGGTGCGCGGTGACGAAGACGCCCGTTTGAGCGTTGGCTGGCGCGCAGAGCTCGCCGGCGAGCCAATTCGACGCCTGATGAGTGGCGAAGCTGCCTTGGCCTTCGATGGCGACGGCGGACTGGTCCTCGAAGAGCGTTCCGGTGTGCCAGTTCCTGGTACGAGCGGCTAAACTGACCGGCTATTGCTGTCTCTCAGGGAGGTCCTATCGTGAAAAAGGGTCGCCATCGTCGGTTTG
>CALBVK010000213.1 GCA_937969345.1 uncultured Acidimicrobiales bacterium | reverse complement strand
CTCACCACGGATTCGGGATCGTCGAGATGCTCGTCGAAGAGCGCAATCAGCTCATCGCCTTCGAGAGTAAAACGTCGCCGGAGCGCAAGACCTTGAACATCAGCTGCCGTCGCGCGATAGAACGGAATCGCAACCGGCACGCGCCAGTCGACAACCAGCGGATTGCCCTGCTCATCTTCGATGTGACGCCGGCCCACGTACCACACGTCGCCGTCGGCGAGCATTGGATCCTCGTCGATGCGGCCAAACGCCAAGGTCGATTCACCAAGATCGAGCGACGCTGAACGGTCTTGCAGATGGGCACGTACAACCCTGGAATCGACAGTGTTCTCCTCCTGGACGATTTGGTCGCTGAACTCCAGCGCCGCCACCGACCGCTTGTGCATCTCATCGAGCGCTACCCGGGAGCGCTTCAGATATGCCTGCTCTGCATCATGGTCCGGGTGTGGAGGGTCCGGATGTCGAGATTCACTGACGTCGGGGGGCATTGTCCCGACTGTACCCGGGTCGATCGGCGAACATGATCCGCTGACGCAAGAGCTCGTTGAGGTCAGCTAGAGACAGACCCGTCCAGCACCATAAAGGTCTTGAGATCACTGTGGAACTCGAGTGCGTGATCGCCGCCCTCTCGACCAATACCGCTGATCCCGCAGCCCCCAAAGGGCGCGGTGAGGTCGCGCACCAAGAAGGTGTTGACCCACACCAGACCTGTACGAAGCGCCCGTCCAACTCGCTCGGCGCGTTGCTGGGACGTGGTCCACACCATGGCGCTCAACCCATAGGCCGTACTGTTCGCGAGCTCGATGGCTTCGGCCTCATCTGCGAACGTCTGAAACGTCAGAACCGGCCCAAAGATCTCGTTTTGCACGACCTCGCTGTCGTTGGAGCGTGGTTCGATGAGCGTCGGTTCGTAATGCAGACTCGCTTCGACCGGCGCTCCCCCGCGCACGATGGTGTCGCCGTTGGCGCGTGCGCGCTCCACAAAGCCATGAACGTTGGCCCGGTGATCGGGATGGACGAGCGGACCGAGGTCTGTGGTGTCCTCTCGGCTGTCGCCCAGGACGAGTGCGTCGGCGTGGTTGTGGAACTTGGCCAGGAATTCTTCGCGGATCGACTCCTCGACGAGCAGTCGAGTTCCGGCGAGACACACCTGCCCAGAGTCATCGAATTGCCATGCTGCCCGGTGCGCCGCAGCATCGAGATCGCAATCGGCGAAGATGATCATCGGCCCCTTGCCTCCAAGCTCGGCGGTAAAGGGAACCAGGTTCTCCGCAGCTGCTTTGCCGATTACCCGTCCCGTCTGTGGTGAGCCCGTAAACGTGATGCGGCGAACGTCAGGGTTCGACACCAATGCTGCACCGACCTCTTCGCCAATGCCCTGAACGAGGTTGTACGCCCCTGGCGGGAACCCGGCTTCGAGAGAAAGCTCAGCCAGCAGCGCAGCGGACAACGGTGACCACTCGGCTGGTTTGTGAATGACGCTGTTGCCAGCGGCCAGGGCGGGTGCGAGCTTCCAGGTGCTCAGCATGAACGGCGCGTTCCACGGCGTAATGACCACCGCTGGGCCAGCGGGCATGCGCTGCACCACATTGCGCATGTTCTTTGCGTCCCACGTCCGCTCCTCGTGCTCGAGGATGAGATCGGCGTATAACCGGAAGTTCGTTGCGCCTCGAGCGACAAGCCGGTTCTTCATCGATTCGTACATGAACCCCATGTCGAGCGATTCGACCATGGCGATGTCGTCGTTGTTGGCCTCGATCAGGTCGGCCATCTTGTGCATGACCTCGGCTCGTTGTGCCGGAGTCCATGAACCCCATACGGCAAATCCGGCCGTGGCGGCCTGGACGGCAGCATCTGCGGTCGCTTGGTCTCCACGAGCGACATCGGCGATTGGACCGGCGTCCCAATCGAGCGGCGAGCGCGACGCGAAGGTTTGCTCGGACCCGACCCACTCACCTCCGATGAGGTGTTCGAGTGGAACCGAGACTCCGCCAACTTCGGCGCGGCGGCCAGCACTCACTGCGCTGTGCCTTCGTCTGATTCGTCCTCTTTTGCTGCACCGTCATCTGGGGCGTCGTCGTCAAGGGTGCTCGCGTAGTGCTTGGCGCCCGGTCCCATTGGTGCGCGAATTCCCCGGAACTCCCAGTCGCCGCCTTGGGCGGTCGACATGACTTCTTCGGAATCGCTTGGTTGCGCACCAACGTCGGTGCGGATCGGAGTCGGACCGGTGACGATCGTGTTGGTCAGAGAGCCAAGCCCTTCGACTTCGACGGTGACGACGTCGCCGGGGTACACGGTGCGTGAGTTCGCTGGTGTTCCCGACAAGAGGATGTCCCCGGGCACGAGGGTGATCGTGCGAGCAATATCAGCAACGATGTAGTGCATATCCCACTCCATCTCATCGGTGTTCGCATCCTGCTTGACCTCACCGTTGACGATCGTGCGAATCTGCTTGTTGCGGAAATCCCAATCGGTGATCAGCGCTGGCCCGACTGGGCACAGCGTGTCGCTCCCTTTGACTCGCAACATCGAACCGGCGTCGGTGTCACGAAAGTCGTGCAGCCCGTAGTCGTTTGAGACGCTGTAGCCAGCGATGTATTCGCCGGCCTCTTCTGGGGAAATGTTGCGACAGGTCTTGCCAATGACGATCGCGATCTCACCTTCATAGTTGAGCCATTCACATCCGGCCGGACGCACGACGTCGGAACCGTGACCGGTCAGTGCAGTGATTGGCTTGTGGAAGTACGTAGGCGCAGCCGGCAGCTTTGTCATGAACTCGTCGACTCGACTGCGATAGTTCAGATGGATGCAAATGATCTTGCTGGGCTCGACCGGCGCGAGATGTAACGCGTCGTCGATCGCAACCGAGCGGCCGTCACCGGCGATGAGGTGTTCCCCATCGCGGCGTACCTCGGTGGGGTACCCGTCGAGAAGAATGCGTCGAATGTCGGCCATGGTGAGTTGCTCCTAGGAGTTGCGAGTGGAGGCGGTCGGGAAATTAGTTTGGTACCAAACGATCAGAAGAGCAAGCGCTTCGAAAAGGAATCGCCTATCTTTGACGGCGCTATGGCAGTGCAACCCTCCCCAGACGACGAGCGTACGTCAATGCTCGACGCCGAGCGCGACGTCCAAGCCCGTTTGGGTGACCATCCGCTCGATTTCGCATCGCTCGATGCAATCTCGAATATCTATCGAGCAGCAGGCAGTGTTCGCCGACGCGCCGAGCACGAACTCCTGTCGTCCTACGGACTGTCCTTCGGTGGATTCACCATTATGTGGGTGCTGTGGGTCTGGGAAGAGATGGAAACCGCTCGCCTCGCCGAGGAGTGTGGTGTCGCCAAGGGAACCCTCACCGGCATGTTGACGACCCTCGAGAAGCAAGGTCTCGTGAGTCGGAATCGGGTCGAGAGCGATAAGCGCAGAGTCCTCGTCGATCTGACACCGACGGGCCAGACGACCATTGCGGAGTTGTTCCCGAAGTTCAATGCGTTCGAGGCCAAGATGAGCGGCGGTCTTTCCATCGAAGAAAAGCACGAACTCGCACGACTGCTCCGTGTCGTCGTCGCCAACGCTTCCGACGACTGAACAACAAACCACTTGAATCGTTTGGTACCAAACGATTAGAGTTACCGCATGGCAGATTTGCACGGATTGATGTATCCACGAACACCGAGCGGCAAGGGCACGATTCTGCCGTCGCCACCTTGGCATTACAGCGGCGAGATGATGACCATCGAGTTCCGCACCGACCCAGCAAACGTCGCCGAACTCCTCCCCGCTCCGCTACAGCTCGCCGATGAAGACCCCGGTGCCGTCGCCATCATCTGGGCCGATTGGCAAAGCTGCAGCAACAACTTCGACGAGCTCCTCGACCCATCGCGGGCACAATACAAGGAGGTCTTCGTCGTCGTTCGATGCCAGTACGAAGGCAAGACGTACAGTCGCGCCGCATACATCTGGGTCGACAAAGACTTCGCCATGGCCCGCGGACACATCCAGGGATATCCAAAGAAGATGTCAGAGATCTGGATGACACGTCCGGTCACGGTAGGAAAGGCCGGCCCGCGCCTCGAACCAGGCGGCCGGTTTGGCGGAACTCTCAGCACCTTCGGTCGTCGAATCGCAGACACCACCTTCACCATCACCGGCACCGCGGAGTCGGCCGGATTCGTCAACGGACACCCGATGCTCCACAGCCGGTTTATGCCGGCGATCGAGATGGACGGCCGGGACAGCCTCGACGAACTCGTCACCATGAGCGGCTTCGATCACGAGGTCGGACCGGTCTATAGCGGCGACGCCACGCTGACTCTGCACGATTCCCCGACCGAGGAGCTCACCCGGTTCGGTGATATCGAGATCATCGGCGGTTTCTACCGACAGGTCGGCACGTCCATGCACGAAGGCACCACGGTGTGGGCGGCCCCGAACCCGATGGCCGGTCCATCGACGGGATCGACCGAGGCGGGTGCCTGAGATGACGTTCGTCGACAACTACCTCGCCGACCTCGGCCCCGATGACGCCGACATCACGAGCCACGACACCTACACCAGCGGCGTTCCGCACGCGACCTTTGCTCGGCTGCGTGCTGAAGATCCTGTGCACTGGACCGAGGAAAAGGACGGGTCAGGGTTCTGGTCGATTCTGCGTCACGACGATGCAATCGCCGTAAGCCGCGACGTCGAGACGTTTACCTCGTCGAAGGGCATACGTCTCGAGGAGATGGACGAGGAAGAGACCCAGGCCCGGCGAACCATGATGGAGCTCGATCCACCAGACCACACGAGGTATCGACGCCTCGTAAGCAAAGGGTTCACCCGCCGCCGTGTAGAGAGCTACGAGGACCAGATCCGGGAACTCGCCATCGAGGTGATCGAAGAAGCACTGTCGGAGAACGAATTCGACTTCGTTCGCGCAATCGCCGAGCAACTCCCGATGCGCATGCTGGGGCGGATGCTGGGCACGAGCGATGACGACGGCCACAAGCTCGTTGCCTGGGGCGATGCACTGCTTGGCAACACCGACCCCGAGTTCACCGATTTTCCGGTAGACCTCACCGACACCGAGCAGTTCCGAATGGTGCCGTTTCGCAGTCCGGCCTCGATCCAGATCTTTCAGTGGGCCCAGGTTCAGGCCGAACAGCGCCGCGCAAACCCGACCGATGACGTCATCTCCCAACTCCTCGAACCGGACAAGGAAGGCGTGCCCCTCACGGACCTCGAGTTCAACAACTTCGTCACGGTCCTAGTAGCCGCCGGAAATGACACCACTCGGTACACCATGACCCACGGTCTCTGGAACATGATCAACCACCCCCAGCTCTGGGACGCGTGGAAGGCCAATCGAGAGCTAACTCCAACCGCTGTCGAAGAGATCCTGCGCACGAGCGCGGTGACCATGCACTTCCGCCGAACAGCCACCCGCGACGTCGAGATGAGAGGTAAGCAGATCAAGGCCGGCGACAAAGTAGCGATCTGGTACAACTCGGCCAATCACGACGCCGACCAGTTCGAAAGCCCCTTCCGGTTCGACCTCGAGCGAGAAAGCAACGATCACATGTCGTTCGGGCGCAGTGGCCCACACCTGTGCCTCGGCGCATGGCTCGCCCGTATGGAGGTCCGGGTTGTTTTTGAAGAACTCCTCAACCGAGTCGACCGCTTCGACCTAAACGGCGACATCAAGCACCTACGATCGAACTTCATCGCGGGCATCAAACATCTCCCAGTAAAGGTGGTCTCCTAATGGGATCAATCGTTGGAGCGGCGATCGTGTCGCACGTTCCCCCACTCGTGCTTCCCGAAGAGACTCGCCGCGAGCTCAACAACGGCGAAGACACCACGTTGTTCGCCGGTCTCCATCAGCTGCGTGCCGAAAAGCTCGCTCCGCTCGATGCCGACACCGTGGTGGTTATCGACACCCATTGGTTTACGACGATCGAACACATCGTGGCGAGCCACGAGCGGCGGTCGGGCCTCTACACCTCCGAGGAACTGCCTCGCGGTATGTCACAAATGCCCTACGACATGATTGGCGACCCTGAGCTCGCCCATGCGTGGGCGACCGAAGCCGATGGACGCGACGACACGTGGATCACGCCGATCGACGACCCGCATCTTCCCGTGCACTACCCCACGATCAACCTTCTCCCGTTCCTACAGGGCGACGAGCGTTGGATGTCTGCAGGTGTCTGCCAGTCGGGCACTCCCGCGGACTTCATGTTGTTTGGCCAGATGCTGGCCGACGCAATCGCAAAGACCGATCGACGGGTCGTGATCTTGGCCAGCGGCGGGCTCAGCCATCGGTTCTGGCCGCTCCAGGAACTCCGAGCTCATGAAGCCGCCGACCCCGACCTCCATATTCGAACACCCGAAGCATGTGCGGCTGATCGCAAGGTCATTGCGATGTTGAAAGCGGGCGATCACGCTGGCGTTCTCGACTTCGTTCCCGAGTTTTCCCAGCATGCTCCGGAGGGATACTTCGGCCACTACCTGACGATGGTCGGTGCCCTAGGCGGCCGAAACTGCACGCTCACCGCTGAACAGTTCGGCGAATACGAAGCCGTCGCCGGAACCGGCCAAGCCCACCTCTGGTTCGACACCACCAACTAGAGATTTGTACAGAAAAAGGAACCTGTGGGGGTCCAAATTCTGTACAAATCTTTTTGGTTATTGCGCGCTGGGGAATGTGGGCGGTCGCTTTTCTCGATGTGATGCGACACCTTCGACCACGTCGGCTCCAGTGAATCCGAGGAACTCGAGCGCGAGCGAGCTGTCGAAAATTGGGCCAGCGTTTCGGTACCAATGATTCAACGAGTGTTTGGTCAGCTGCACCGCCGACTGGGACATCGACGCGAGCTTCGCTGCTACCTCCAGCGCCTTGTCCTGCAACTCGTCGTCCTCGACACAGAGCGACACGAGTCCAATACGTTCGGCTTCTTCTCCGGTGAGGACATCACACGTGAGCAAGTAGTACTTGGCTTTGGCCATGCCGCACAGCATTGGCCAACAAATCGCTGCATGATCCCCGGCGGCAACGCCGAGCCGGGTGTGGCCGTCGATGATCTTGGCCGTACGGGCAACGATCGAAACGTCGGCCAGCATGCCTGCGACGAGACCCGCCCCGACCGCAGGGCCATGCATTGCGCTGATGATCGGCTTCGAACAGTCGATGACGTTCCACACGATTTCGCGCGCTTCCTTCATCACGCGGAGCCGGGCCTCTGGATCTTCGATGATCTTGTCGATCATCTCGAAGCTCCCTCCCGACGAGAACCCCTTGCCCGCTCCACACAGAATCGCCGCCCTCGTACCCGCGTCACGATCGATGGTTCGCCACACATCGGCGAGCTCGAGGTGCCCGCGTTCCGATACCGAATTCAGCCCCGGACCGTCGAGCGTTACCCGCAGCACCCCATCGAGGGGACGATCGAAGGTGAGGGTCGGATAGAGCGTCTCGTACTCCTGAATCGATGTCGCCGACGTTGGTGAATTCGCTGTCACGGAAGATCCTCCTGGTTTGATGAATATCGAACACCGCTCGCCCGCCGACAAGCGACTGGGCGCTCTACGCCATCGTGAGACCGCCGCTGACGGACAGCGTCTGGCCAGTGATGAACCGGGCTTCTTCCGAAGCCAAGAATGCAATCGCCGGGGCGATGTCGTCGGGGGTCGCCAAGCGGCGGAGCGGAATCGCTCGTGTGAGCGCATCCATAAACCGCTCGCTCGATCCCATATCCTCGGCCATGCTTCGGATGAGTGGAGTATCGGTCGGCCCCGGACACACCACGTTCACGGTGACTCCGTTCTTTGCGACCTCTCGAGCAACACTCTTCGAGAACGAGATCACCGCACCCTTGGCGCCTGCATAGATCGACTCGAGTGACGAGCCCACTCGCGCCGCGTCCGAAGCTACAGACACGATCCGGCCGTAGCCAGCCTCGATCATGCAGGGCAGTACCGCGTGCACGGTGTTGAGCGTGCCCCGGTAGTTGATGTCGATCACCTGATCCCAAAACTCAGGGGTCGTGTCGACAAAGGACACAAAGCGATCCCAACCGGCCACGTTGATCAGCGTGTGCACCTGGCCATACTCAGCGACCAGCGCATCCAGCCGCTCCTTGACCGCCGTGGTCTCGGCGACATCGAGTTGCATCCCAAGATGTCCGGTACCGACGAGACGTGCTGCCGTCGCCTCCGCTCGGGCACCATCGAGGTCAGCAACAACAACTCGCATGCCTGCGCTCGCTAGGCGCTCACACGTGGCGGCCCCGATGCCACCGGCTCCCCCGGTAACGACAGCTAGACCGTCCATTTCGTGTGCCATGTTCCCCCGAACTCGATGCTGACTCGAAGCGTACGCGCTCGTCGCGCCTGGCTCTAACCGCAGGTTCGAGGCTTAGTCGCCGAACGCCCGGGCCACGCACCGGTCGATCGCACGAGCCACCGCAGCGTCATCGGTTATCAAGATGGCCGTCAGCCACACGCCGTTCTGCTCGATCAAGATGTCGGCGGCCCGGGCGTCAACATCGGCTCGGTCGAGCTCGGGGCGCGCCGCCTCGATGAGGTCGGCGAGACCACGCACATACCGTTGCTGAGCGGTCCGATTGATCTTCGCAAACTGTTCGTCTACCCCGGCGAGCGACCACAGCTGCAGTCGCAGACTCAGGTAGTCACGAGTCAGAAATTCGGGATCGAGCGCACGCCTGAGCGCCATGTGTAGGTGCGAGATGGGGTCCGCATCGTCGGCGGCTGGTGCGACGAGCAGTGCATCTTGGTCGCCGATACGAACGAGCGCTGCGCCAATGAGTGCGGTCTTGTTCTCGAAGTAGTAGTTGGCCAGACCAACCGATACATCGGCCTCACGCGCGACCGCCCGCATGCTGACGCCGGCCACGCCCTCCCGGGCGAGCACCACCATTGTGGCGTCGAGAATCCGTTGGTCCGCCGACCCCGCATCGGTTGACGCACTACCGGGGTGGTTTTCGGGAGAGTCGCTCAAGTTCGTGATGTATTCGACGTTAGCGTCGCCGCACGGCTCCGCTACAGCCGCATCTGTTGAACTTGGGCCGACAAGCCGCCGTCGAGAACCCACAGCTGGCCGCTCGCATACCGTGCTTCGTCGGAAGCGAGCCAGTTGACGAGGTTTGCCATGTCGGTCGGCGTTCCAATGGTGCGAAGCGGGTGCACCGCCCGCGCCTCGGAACG
>CALBVK010000212.1 GCA_937969345.1 uncultured Acidimicrobiales bacterium | reverse complement strand
CAAAGCCGACCACGACAAGATCCCATTCGCCATCTTCTGCGACCCCGAGGTCGCGAGCGTCGGACAGATCGAGGGCGACGATATCGAACGTCACCACTTCGACTACGACCAACTCGACCGGGCCGTCACCAGCGGAACACCCATCGGCTTCGCCGACCTGTTCACCGACAGCAAAGGCCGCCTCGTCGGCGCAACCGTCGTCGGCACCACCGCAGGCGAAACCATCAACGAGATGACCGCCCGCATTCACGACGGTGCCAAGCTCCGCGACATCGGCCAAATGGTCCGCCCCTACCCCACCTTCGCCGAAGGCGCCGCAAAGGCTGCGAACGAGACCCTGCGCGAGCAGTACTTCTCCGACCGGACCCGCAAACTCACGACCCCGGTTCTTGATCTCCTCGGGAAGGTCGATCATCCGCGAGGCTGACGGCCACAAACCGGATCCGCTGCACCACCGTTATCGCCACGATCGCCGCCCATGCCCACAACAACTCCCGGGTGTAGCTGCCGACCAACAACACCACGCTCATTGCGGCGATCGTCTCCGTGCCCTCGGCTAAACCGGCCGGAAAGTGCAAACTTCGACCATCGCCTGCCAGCATCTGACGCTGCGCCAAGCTCGACCAGGCCAAAAACGCACTGCCGTTTAGGTAGTACGTCAGGAACACCACGAGCGCAGCCACCCGGGCATCGGGAACCGACCAACCAATCGCCACGACGATGCCGCCGTAGATCGCAAAGTCCGCCATGATGTCGAGGAACCCACCCAGTTGGGTTTCGCCGACACGCCGGGCGAGCGGACCATCGAGTCCATCGATCAACCGGTTCAACAACCACATGATCAACCCCAGTATCCACCGATCCGTCGCCACCGCGACGCACGCCCCCAGCCCGACGACGAACCCGATACCCGTCACCACGTTCGGGGTCAACCCGGCCGCGTCCAGCCCGCCCGCGATCCGATCGAGCCCGGGATGAAGTCGTTCACGAAGCGAAGCGTCGAACATCGATGGCGATCCTTCCTCGGTGTTGTTCCGGCGTTGCTGTTGGTGGGCGGGTTGAGCGTCGCGGCGCTCGCAGGCGTGGTGTCAGCGTCGTTCCGCCCCGGCGCGCTAATTGGAGGATCGTACGGCACCGACGCGTGGCGGCGATTGCTGAGCGATCAGGGATTTCTCGACGCCGTGATCTTCACACTGCGCGCCGCATTCATCGCAACAACCGCCTCCGTTGCCCTCTCCATTCCCCTCGCCATGGCGCTACGCCGATCCACACCCTTCGCCCGCGGCCTCGTCGCCCTACCGCTCCCCGTCCCACATCTCGTCATTGCCTCGGTCGCGGTGCTCTGGCTCGGACCTGGCGGCGTCGTCGATCGCGTCGGCGACACGCTCCCCATCATCGCGAGCCCGTTCGGATGGGGCGTCATCGTCGTCTACATCCTGAAGGAGGTTCCCTTCCTCACCCTGCTCATGCTCGCCGCCTTCGGCGAAGACGACCACGCCCGCGAAGAGGCCGCCCGCACCCTCGGAGCGACCCGGCTCGAACGCTGGCGCGGCGTGCTCCTCCCCCAGCTCGCCCGCCCAACGCTGCTCGGCTCGCTCGTCGTCGCCGCGTTCGTCGTCGGCAGCACCGAAGTCCCCCAAGTCGTCGGCCCCCTCTCCCCCGACGCACTAACGACATGGTCAATCACCGTCGTCCGGCTGCGCGGACCCGTCGCCCGCCCCGACGCAGCGGCCGCACTCGTCGTCACCTCCATCATCGTGCTCGCCCTCGCGATCGCCGCCTTGTGGTCCGGCATGCGCCTGACCAGCCCACGCGCCGCACGAGACCGCGACGGTGACGACCAATGAGCCGCCTCGCACCACGCGCCCTCATCGGCACCATGCTCTTCGTGCTCGTCGGCCCGCTCCTCCTCCTGCCGATCCAGGCATTCGCCGACGAATGGCGCGCCCCAAACCTCATCCCTCAACGCTTCGGTCTCCGCGGCATCGAACGGGTTCTCAACGACGGCCTCCTCCCCGAAGCGATCGCCAACTCGGTCACCGTCGCAATCGCGGCCGCCCTGATCGGCGTCCTCATCGCCTGGCCCGCCTCTCGCTCACTCGCCCAACTCGACGCACCCCGTGCGGTCTGGCTAGTCGTGATTCTTCCCCTGCTGCTCCCGCCCCTCGTCGTCGGCGAAGGCCTGCGGGTGTGGTTCCTTCGACTCGGCCTGGCCGACTCGCTCGCCGGTCTGGTCCTGGCCCACCTCGTCTTCGTCGTGCCCTACTGCATCCTTGTGCTCACCCCCGGCTTCACCCCAGAGCTCCGCGACCGAGAAGCCGCAGCCACCATGCTCACCGGCGACACCTGGCAACGCATTCAGTCCGTCACGCTCCCCGGCATGCGCAGACAAGTCGCCCTCGCCCTCGCCCTCGGCTTCACAATCTCGTGGGCCCAATACGGCACAAGCCTCGGCGTCGGCGGCGGCGTCCCGATGCTGCCCCTGCTCTTCGTGCCCCTCGTGCGAGCCGACCCACAAGTCGCCGCGGTACTCGACCTGGTGGTGATCGCCCCGCCGCTCATCGCACTCGCCATCTCCCAACGGCGATCCGGCGTCGACCCGCCACCGCTGTAGGTTCGCTACGTCGAACGGGCCGATGCCAACCGGCGCGCAGCGAACGTCGAGATCACGACGGTCGCCAGCAACGCCCCAGCGGCGAGCAGAAACGCCGAGCTCGACGGGTCGTCGGCACGCGACGCCGCAAACGTCGTCAGCGCCGTCCCCGGCAACATGCCGATGACCGAACCAGCGACGTACCGAGACGGCCGCATCGCCGTCAGCCCAGCTGCGTAGTTCAACAGGTTGAACGGAACGATCGGCATCAGCCGCAGGACGACGATCGACACAAAATCGTTCTCCCCGATCCAATCGTCGAGCGACATCAACCGGCCACCCAGCAACTCTTGAGAACCCTCGCGGCCCAGCCCCCGCGCAATGAAGAACGCGATCGTCGCCCCGATAAGCGACCCGACCAGGGCCACCGGAAAACCGACCGCGAAACCCAGCACAGCACCAGCGGTCACGGTGCCGATCGTCCCCGGGACCAGCGTCACGACCGCAACCACGTACAGCACCACGAACGCAGCGATACCCCACCGACTGTCCGCCGCGTCCTCGAGCACATCGGCCACCCCATCGGTGCCGAGCACCAACAGCGCTACCGCGGTCACGCCCAGGAGGAATCCCAGCAGGAGAAGCCGAAGAACGGCGAGGGAAGGGGCGAAGCGGCTCATGTGATGTCGCTCCGCATCGTAGGCGGCTCCGGGTGCCGATCAGAAGAACCGAAGCGACATCGCCAATCCGTGAGAGAAAGTAGGGTCACGACTACGCAGCGTCACCACAGTTCGCTAAAGTCAAGCGCGCTCACGAGCCCGCTGCTCGTCTGCTGTCCACACAGCACGTGAGCAGCCGATACCTATTCGACTACTCCTGCTGAACTCCGAACTTCGCAGACCGATCGTATTTACATGGCTGACATCGCATTTCTGATCACCCGGTCGTCGACGCCGTGTGACCCAGCAACGGTGGTCCAGCACGCAAGCGACCTCTCGCTCGAGCTCACGATGAGCCCGAACAACAGCTCGTCGAACGGGGCCACCGAACTCCTCAGCTTCTCCTGCAACGACGGGCGACCCGGCATGTTGGTCTGCACGTTCCTGCCGGTCCCACACCCCGACGCATCGTCACTGCCGGTCGGACCGCTCTCCCCGACCCCTGACGAACTCGCTGAAGGACAATCCCACATCATCCTCGTGGGCTTCGGCGTCGAAGGCTCACCCGAAGAACGAGACGCGGTTATGTACCTGTTCGCCGCCGCGGTCGCACGGTCGACCGACGCGGTCGGCGCGATGCTCGGGTCGGCGACCAGCCTTCACCGCGCCGACGCGTTCCTCGATCTCGTCGGACAAATACCCGAACACGGCATCCCGCCCGAGCTCAACGTGCAGCCGCAGGACCCGGAAACGACCTGACAAACGTCATTGCTTTGTGCCCATTTACCGGCACACTTCACCAATGGCCAAACGACCGGCATACGACTTTTGGGCCGACGCCGAGACCCGAATGATCCAGCCATACCAGGCAACCAAGACCTACCTCTGCCCAGGCTGCAACCGCGACATCATGCCCGGCACCGGACACATCGTTGCCGTGCCGCCCGAAGCCGTCGACCTGCGAAGGCACTGGCACAAGGGATGCTGGGCTGGCCGGTCAACCCGGCAACCACGCCGCTAGGTCGCCGCATCGGCTCCCGGCACATAACCCGGTATCCGCTGTGCAAGATTGCGGTTGACGAGCGGCCGTCCATACAACGGATGCCTCGTGCTACGAACTTCGTGTTCGACCTCAAATAGCGGTTCGCCGGAGACCGGGTCGGTAATCCAGTTGAACCGATACTGGTGCTCATCGCTCTCTTCGACGATGAGACCACGCTCGGCCAACCACCGGTGCGGACCAGAAAAGTCTTGCACGTAGATCGCCAGATGATGACCGTCGTAGTCAGCCAACGGCTCCGTGGTCTCGACGAATCGCAATCGCTGGCCATGCCCGATCGCAACCACACACGTCGGGCCGGTCGTAACCGCTACCGCCCCCAGCGCCTCGGTATAGAAACGAGCGATACCTGCGACCGAACCCAACGGCACCGCAAACTCGACCATCGCCAGACCACGCCCCATCTGCACCTCACGATCGGCAGGCAAACATCGAAAGCGATTCCCCCACGGGCCCAGAACATCGATACCCATATCGTCCCGTTCGAAGCGAAACGCCGTACTTGCGAGATGCCCGCTGATGGCGACGAGCGCAGCTTCGCGCTCGTCGAGGTCGGGCACAACCAACCCGATGCTGCCTCGCAACACATCGGGCTTCACGGCGCGCGGAACGTGAAACTGCTGGAACCCGAAGTTGAACCACACCAGATCCGGACCGTGATCGATGAATGGATCGCGCGTACCACCGAGCGCATGCACATAGAACGCAGACGCGATCTCCAGGTCAGGAACCCGAAGGTTTACATGTTCAAGCAAGATCACATTGCCGAGATCCTCGGCCGCACGATCAAACATCGGTCCGGCCCCGTACTCGCCGTTTGTCCAGCCGCGCCTCAGCGTCTGCCAAGGTGGAAGCCAAGTGGCTCAAGACCTGCTGAGGCTGAGAAATGCAGGTCTGCACGTCCGGCTCAACATCGGTCATTGCATAGACCCTGTCAATGGGAGCAGAACGAAGTTGTGCCGACGTCAGACCATTTCTCGCTACCACCGCCACAACTCGTGCTCCTTCTGCTTGAGCGAGCGTCGCCGCAACGATCGGGGCCTTCCCATTGAGGCTCTGCGAGTCGAGCGACCCCTCGCCGACCACCACCAGATCGGCAATACCGACCATCTCGGTAAACCCACCCAACTCCAAGAGGTATTCGGCCCCAGATTCGGTCGTGGCCACACCCGCAGCCAACAGTGGAAGTCCGGTACCACCCGCCGCTCCCGCACCCGCAACGTTACGAACCTTCGTGCCAGTCGACCGCTCCAGCAGGTCTGCCCAGTGACGCAAATTGCGATCGAGACGAGACACCAAGTCTGGAGATGCGCCCTTCTGCGGGCCATACACGCGGGCCGCACCCTTCGGACCGGTCAACGGGTTTTGCACGTCGGTTGCCAAGACCACGCGCACACCCTCGAAACGGTCGCGCAGTGCTGAAAGATCGGCCTCGCGCACCATCTCGAGACCGACACCGCCCGGAGGCACGTCACCTCCCGACGCCGACGTGATCCGCGCACCCAACGCACTCGCGAGACCCGCACCGCCATCGGTCGTCGCGCTCCCCCCAAGACCGAGCACGATCTCGGTCGCACCGTGTTGGATCGCATGATCGATCAGTTGCCCCACGCCATACGTCGACGAAGATCCAGCGGTATACGAACTCGGGTCGGTCGTGAGCAACCCAACGCCGGCCGCCTGAGCAGCCTCGATCACCGCGACCGAATCACGCCGAGCGTACGTGGCAAATACGGTGCCACCGATAGGCCCGAGGACACCAACCTCAACCGGCTCCATCCCCGCCTGCAAAGCAATCGGGACCGTACCTTCACCTCCATCGGCGATCGGCACCTCAACAACGAGCTGTCCCGGGTACAAGGCCCGCAACCGCGACCCCACGATCGATGCCACTTCGGCGGCCGAGAGCGAACCTTTGAACTTGTCCGGCGAGACGAGGATCATGAGCGCTGGCAACCCCAGTCGCTAGCCATTGGACATATCGATCAGCACCTTCATCGCCCCATCTATGCGCTTCTCGGTCACCTCAAGGGCGCGAGCAAACTCATCGAGCGGAAATCGGTGCGTGATGATCTTGCCGGCCCGAATTCGATCGTCGGCGATGAAGTCCAGCGTCGGCTGCATCTCACCGGCGACAGCGCGACTCCCCACAAGCTCCAGCTCGTCGAGCACCAGAGGAGCCATCGGAATCTCGACCGCATCGGTAGGAATACCGACCGTCGAACATCGACCACCGCGAGCCAACATCTCGATCGCCATCGGAACCGTGTACGGCGTGCCCGCCGCGTCGAGCACAACATCAGCCCCCAACGGCGCCAACTTGCGAAACGCTTCCAGACCCGACGCCGTGTTCGTATCAAACACCTCGAAGCCAAACTCGTCCACGACCGACAAGCGAGCCCCACGGGCTGCCACGATCACCCGGCCAGCACCGAGCGACCGCGCCGCTTCGGCGGCCAAAATGCCGACCGGCCCCGCACCGATCACCGCGACCGTGTCACCAGCAGCGACACCACCTCGGTTCGCACAGTGCAACGCAATCGAGGCCGGGTCGGTGACCGCACCAAGGTCGTAACTCATGCCATCTGGCAGGCGAAAGATGCTGCGAATGTTGTGGACCACATAGTCGGCGTAGGCACCCTGCTCGGTATGGCCGTAGTGGCTATGAATGCCGCTCTTGCCGTAGTTCAGGCACAGGTTGTAGCGGCCGCCGATGCAGGTCTTGCACTGCATACAGCCCGCGTGAGACGAACCAGCAACACGATGGCCGACCTCCCAACCAAACTCGCTCGCGCCCTCGCCAAGCTCCACGATCTCCCCCGACCACTCATGGCCCGGAATGAAGGGATAGTAGGCCGGCCACATGTCGTAGTGGCCCTGCACCATGTGGACGTCGGTACCGCAGATGCCGATTCGCTCGACCTTGCACAGCACCTCGAATGGGCCCGGAGATGGGTCCTCCACGTCTTCGACCGCGAAGCTATTGGGTCCTCGTAACACGAGTGCTTTCACAGCGGCCTCCCTTCCTGTAGTTGAGTCATCAGATAATTGCGACCGGGTCGAGCATCGAACCGGTGGAGCCTTCGACCTTCGTCGGCAAGGCAATGAAGAGGAACTCGTACACCTCGTCCGCGGCGAGTTCCTCGAGATAAATGGACTCGAAGAGGTAGATGCCCTCTTCGATCAGCAGCAGCGTGTGCACCGGCTGTGGGTTCGCTGGCTCACCAGGATCCGGGGCCGGCTGCACTTCGTAGGTCTCGGTGTCCGAACCAGTGGCGACAACCCCCGATTCGAGCAACCAATGCGCCGCAGAAATGTCAGGGCCAGGCGTCTTGTGCCGAGCCAGCGCTTCAGGATCCGGCCACTGAGACAGATAGCCGGTCCGAATCAACACGATGTCACCAGGCCGCAGCTCGACACCCTGATGGGCGGCGACCGCCTTGAGCTCACCGACATCGATGGGCTCGTGAGCCGGCAGCGCCTCGACGCTGCGGTAGCCAGCAACGTCGAGCAACACACCCCGAGTAATGAAGTGCGGCAGCTTGCTCCCGTCACCGATCTTGGGCCCACGATCACCGAGGTGCTCATGAGCAGAACTTCCCCCATACCAATGGGAGTCCGGACCGATCGTCATATGCGCCAACGCGTCGACATGAGCACCGCTATGAGACGTACCGCTCACCACCTCGGCCATGTACCCGAGGTTGACCTCGTTCACCGGACCCCACGGTTCGACGCCGTCGCCGGCAAGACCCATCGGTGTCCGATACATCGACACCTGAAAGGGCGGATGAGACCCAAAGAGCGGCATCCCCGAGAACCGAGGCAGCGCAAGCGAATACACCTTCCCTTCGGTGGGCATCTGCAACGCGCTCAACAGCGCGGATGGATCCTGCGTAGCGGCCGGTCCCCGTTCGGGATCATCGACCGTACCCCTGGACGTTGCGCCGCTTGTTTCCATACTCATGTCGCTCCTTTCGTTGGGTCGGTTCGTTGCGGGAGAGGCCGCACCGGAGGGGAACATCGGCCCCTCCCGCAAACAAACGTGGGTGGTGTGCTCAGGTCACCAGTCGCAGACAGCGCCGTCGCACTCCGCGAGCGGAGCCACAGCGTCAACAATCTCGAGCGACCGTTCGGCGTCGAGGAAGACCGGAGTTCCAGCCGTGCCATCGGAACCGATCGGGGTGTACGCCGCAGTGACGTTGTTGACGCCACCCTCGGTGTAATCGCCACTACCGGTCACGCCCTGATAGTCGATGTCCTCTCCTGCCCGGATCAGCGCAAGGCATTCCTCGTAGGTGAAGCACTCGGTGCCAGGAGCCGAACCGACTTCTCGCATCGCCGGAGCCCACGCCGAAGCGCTGTAGGACCCCGCAGCTTCAACAGCAAGCGCCGTCTGAACCATCACGTCGTAGGTAGAGAAGTGATAGAGATCCGATGCATCACCGAACGTGTCGCCATAACCGGCCGTGCTGTTCCACTTCTCGGAGAAGAACTCCCACGCCGGCGTGCTGTCGTCGTGTGCGAACGCTGCAAAGCCAATGCCCTCTTGGGTATCGACCAGCTCGGCGCCGAGCGTTCCGATGAACTCGGGCTGAGTCCAGCCGGTCTCACCAATCCACTCGAGCGACAAGCCCGCCTCGGCAGCTTGCTTAATCAGCGCACCAGAGTCGACGGTTCCCGCCTGCACGATCACCGCATCAGGCTCGAGATCGGCGATCTCTTCAACCTGTGCCCGGTAACTGGGCTGGCCTGGCTGAGCCCGGATACGAGCAAGAACATCGATACCGACCACGTCGGCTGCGCCTTCGGCAGCATCAGAAGCCAAGATGAAACCTTCGACCTCGGTCTGGAAGATGACGATGTTCTCGGCACCGATGCTCTCGGCATAGAGAACACCGGACGTACCAAGACCAGCGTCGAGACCCTGCGCACGGAAGATCGGCTCATCACCCGAACCGCCGATGTTGCCCGGGATCGCACCACCATGAACCGACGGTCCAATCGGTGCGTCGTTTTCTTCCCAGTACTCGATCATGAAGTCGCGGTACTCGCGGTACCCGTGAGCAATGCTGACGACGACCTCGGCGTTGTGGCGCTCAAGACACGCACGCGCGGCCTGGGCTTCACCAACGGTTCCAAGATCCTCGGAATACATCTGCCACTCGCGACCCAGAGGCGGGTCGAGATTGATGACTTCCTCAACCGGGAACGTCACGTCGGCGGTAAGCGACGCACCAAGGTCGGCGAAGTCACCGGTGTAGTACGCAAGCTCGCACACGGCGACCGGGTCGGTCGAGACTTCCGTGCCCGAATCGCCATCGGTCGATTCGCTGCCGGAATCCGACGACGCATCGGTACTGGTCGATGTCGCATCTGAGCTACATGCACTCGCTACGAGAGCGAGCGTGGCCAGCGCCATTAGTAGGCGAAGCCACCCCTTTTTCTTGTTCATTGTGAATCATCCTCCTGTTTCCCCCACCCCCCAAGGGTGCGAGCATTTTCTGACCCCCGAATGAGGGCTAGAGCTTGTACGCCTCCTTGAGGCGTTCGGTAGTGACGTCCCCGGCATCGAGCGGTTCAGAGCCCTCCCCCAGGCTGAGAACCATCACCCGATCGGCAATGCCGAGGGCCTTGGTTGCGTTCTGTTCGGTGAGCAACACCGCAACGTTTCTCGTCTTGTGGATCAGCTCGATCGTCTCGAAGAACTGCTCGACATACAGCGGCGATAGACCAGCGGTTGGCTCGTCGAGCAAGAGCAGCTGCGGGTCCTGCATAAGTGCACGCCCGCACGCAACCATTCGAGACTCGCCGCCGCTGAGATTGCCCGCTCGCAAGTGCGTCTTCGTCCGCAGATCGGGGAAGGTGTCAAACACCTCTTCGAGCCGTTCCTCGGTCGACCGCTTGCCGATCATTGCCCCGATCGACAGGTTCTCCATGATCGTCAGATCCGGGAAGACCGCCGACTCCTGCGGCACGTAGCCCACACCGAGCCGAGCCGTCGAATACGCCGGCATGTTCGAGACGTCCTGCCCCTGCACATGAATGCTGCCGTCCATGACCGGGATGAGGCGAGCGAGCGTCGCGAGCAGTGTGGTCTTTCCGGCACCGTTCGACCCCAAGATCGTGAAAATCTCGTTGCGCACGTCGAAGGTGATGCCGTTCAGCACCGGCACCGTTCCATATCCGCTTCGCAGGTTCCGAACCTCGAGAACCGTGTCGGTCGTGGGCTCGGTGATCGTGTCAGCCATGTCCAGCTCCCAGGTACTTCTCCACAACGGTCGAATCGCCGCGGATGGTCTCGGGGTCGCTCTTCATCAACACCCGTCCCTCCGCCATAAACGTGACCTCGTCGCACAGCTGCCAGATCACGTCGAGGTCGTGTTCAACAATCACCACGGACGTGCCCTGTTCGCCGAGGTCTCGGATCACCGACATCACGTTCTGGGTGACGTCCTCGGGGAGCCCGGCGGTTGGCTCATCGAGCAACAGCACCTCGGGCTTCAACAAGAGACAGCGAACAATGTCGAGCAACTTCTTCTCGCCCGCAGACCCAGCGATCGCGTTCGGGTCGGTGAACCCGAAGTAGTCCAAGTAGTGCCGAATCTCGTCCTCGTACTCAGCGGCCAGCTCCTTCTCCGCCGACCACCGAAGCGGCGACTCGTGGCGAGAGCCAGCGACCGCGAGAAGCATCGAGTCGAGAATCGTGAGCTGATCGAAGTCGCTAATGACCTGCGTGCTCTTAACCACCCCGTGGCTCATCATCTGGTGAGCCGGTAGCTCCGAGAGCGTGATCGTGCTTCCGTCGGCTTTGTGCAACGTGACGGTCCCCTCGTCGAGCGGGATCGAATGCATGATCATCCGCATCAACGTGGTCTTGCCCGCGCCGTTGGGCCCGAGCAGCCCCTCTACAGCAGCGTCGCCGAGAACAAGATCGTCGACGTCGACAACCACTCGCCCCGAGAAGCTCTTCTTGGCTCCCCGAATTCGGATCTCGGAACGACCGTGCTCAGTTGAAGTCATGAATCCTCCGCATGAGTTGTGGGCGCTTCATCTCGCCGAGCAGACCCTTGGGCCGGAACAGCAAGACCAACACGAGGGCCGCACCAAAGACCGCTTCGCGGGCCACCGGGATCGCCTGGGTAAACCACTCCTGCGGGAGCGGTGCGTAGAACTGGATCACGATGTCGAAAAGCCCGACCGTGAAGAGGACACCGACCACGGCACCCCACACCCGCGTGATTCCACCGAGGATCAGCCCAGCGAGCGCCGCAAGCGTGATGTTGATGGTGATCGTGGCCGGGTTGAGGAACCGGAACATGACACCTTGCATGGCACCGAGCAACCCCATGAGCGCACTCGTGGTTGCGAACAGCGTGAGCTTGGCCCGAGTCGTCGACTTGCCGAGGCTGCGAGCGAGCGGCTCGTTCGTTCCAACAGCGATGAGCAACCGACCGTACGGACTGCGGTGCACCCACCGCACATAAAGCAGAATCGCACCGACGAGCACCGTCGTGATCAGCACCCACACGAACTCGTTCGTCTTCGCCGGGCCAAGGTCATAGGGAAAGCGCATGCCACCAAGCCCGGTGGCGCCACCCGTGAGCTCGGTCTGGGTTGTGGCCAAGATGAGCACGACCGTCGCAAAGCCGAGCGTCCCGACCAGCGCACCGTCGACGTCGAGATCCGCAATGAGCCACGCAACCAACAGACCAGCGAGCCCGGAAGCAACCGTTGCGAGGAAGGCACAGATCAGGAACTGGAACGGATCGCCGAAGGGCCAGTCGACCTTGATGTACAAGACACCAAAGACGTAGAGGCCAAGACCCCAAAAGCCCGCCACGCCAAAGTTGGCGACTCGTGAGAGCCCCATCTGAAGATGGACGAGCAGGCCAAGTCCGATGATCTGGAGCACTCCGAAGAATCCGGAGATGAGAAACGCGTCGAGCCAATCGAGCATGGTCAGACCTTCGATCCGTCAGTGAGTTTGTTGCCGCGGACTTTGAGCATTGCGAGGAAGAACAGGATGAGAATCAGCTGGGCGTAGAGGTCGCTGCCGAACAGCAAGGTCATCGCCGTGAGCGCGATTCCGGTGGCGATGCCGACGTACACGACACCGAGCAAATCCCAGATGCCGCCCACCAGCACTACGAGCAAGATGAGCAGGAGCTGGCGAGAACCGAGCAGCGGTGTTACCGCCGAGCCAACGCCGTAGAACGCTCCGGCCAAACCGCCGGCGAGACCGGCCACGAACCAGATCAGCAGCGTGACAGTGAGGGGACGCACACCGCTCGCCTGGGCCAGACCGTCGTTGCTCGCAAGCGCCCGGATCTGCAGCCCATACGACGTCCGACGAATGAACTGGTAGATCAAGATCGACAACACCGCAACGCTCGCGACAGCGAGCAAACGGAACGACGGCACGCCGACCCCAAAGACGTTGATGGTGTTCGGTGGTGGCGTCTCGAAGAAGCGTGTGTTGTACCCAAAGACGAACTGCAGGGCGTGGCGCAGAAACAGCGCAAGCCCGAACGAAATCACGATGAGCTCGAGCCCGTCGACGTTGCGGTTCCGGGCAACCCGGAAGATGAGCAAGTAGGTCACGACGCTCAGGGCACCGGCCATGATGCCAGCGGGCAGCACCGCGGTTGCAAAGCCCCAGCTAAATGAGCTCGTCAGCCAGATGGCGAAGTAGCCGCCCAACGTGATGGTTTCGGCGAAGGCGACGTTGAGCAGTCCGGTGAGGCGGTAGAGCAATGCGAAGCCGAGGGCGGCGAGCACGAGCGGTGCGTTCTCGGTGGCCCCGATTACCAGGCTCTCGGCCACGAATTCGGAGAACTGTGCGAACACGACGAGCGCTACGACAGCGCCAAGAGCGATTGCCCAGTTAGGCAGCGACCGCAAGGAGACCGCCAGATCCGAGGTCTCCACGTCCACGCCACCCACTCGCCCCGATGGCTCGTTGCTTAGCCCTTGCACCACGTAATTCCCCCTCGTCGACCTCGGTCCCCCCGGTTTCGACAGCCAATCGCAAACCAGCCGGTTCAACGATCATCGTTAAGCGATTATCGATAATCCTAGAAGGAGGGTCTTCAAACCGTCAAGGCGCGTCAAGCCAATACCGGGGCCAAAACGCAAAAAACGCCCCTCAATCACGAGGGGCAATGCGGCACTCCGCCGCTAAAACGCAGGCATTTCAGCCTGCGGAGTTAGTGGTCAGAACCGTTGAGAAATTCCTCGACCGCACCAGAGTCATCGAAGAAGGCATCACGCACGCTGAGCTGATGTGCACGTGCACGCTCGGCGGCCAGGCCCGCATCCTTGTCCATCAACGCATCCAGAATCCCGCCATGCTGACGGAGAATCCCACCGAGCTCGACGTCGGGCGAGGTCAACGTAATGAACGTCCGAGCAAACGGCTCGAGCTGACTAAAGACCCGCTCGACCGCTTCGTTGCCCGACTCCCGAGCAATGATGCGATGGAAATTCGCATCCGCCTCGGTCATCCCGACATAGTCCTTTGCTTCGAGGCACGCCGTCATATCGCTATGAGCAGTGCGCAACTCTTCCATGGCATCGGCACTTAGCCGGGGCGCTGCCAGACGGGCCGCCAACGCATCGATCTCGGAACGAACCTCACTGACATCGCGAAGCTCCTTCGCGGTCGGCTGACGCACACGTGCCCCACGACGCGACTCGATCTCGACCATACCCATGGCCGCGAGATCACGAAGTGCCTCACGCACCGGCGACTGACTGATCTCGAGCTCCTTGGCGAGCCGGCTCTCCACAATGCGCTCGCCCGGCCCATAGTCGCCGTTCACGATTCGATCGAGAAGCAAGCGCTTGATCGACGCGGACAATGGCTCAGAGCCAATTGCTATGCCCGTTTCGCTACTCATCTTCTGGTCCCTGCAGTTTGTCGGCCATTCCTCGCCACCCCATCGTGCACTCAGGAACCTCGCAAGTCTAAGCGCATGCGAGCCTCCATGGGAGAAGCGACCTCCCGGTGCAGCGCCTCGGCAATAGAACGCACACGCTCTACCTGAACCCGGCTCGATTCGGCCAGCTGACCTGGACCATCCCACAACGAGTCCTCAAGGCCCACACGTGCATTCTCCCCCACCGCCAACGCCACGGCCGCACTACGGATCTGCGACGCTCCCGCACCGAGCACGGACCACTCAAAGTCATCGCCGAATAGCCGTTCCGCCGTCCGGCGCAAGTGCATCAGGTCTTCGATGTGCGCCCCGATACCACCGAGCAAACCAACGACCGACTGAACGAACAGTGGAGGTTTGATCAATCCCCGAGAAAGAAAGTGATGCAGGTTGTACATGTGTGACGTGTCGTAACACTCAAATTCGAAACGGGTTCCTTGATCTCCGCAGATCTTCAGGATCCGCTCGATGTCCTCGAACGAGTTTCGAAAGATGAGCGCCTTGTTCCCAAGGTGCGCACGTTCCCAGTCGTGCTGGAGATCGGTAAACCGATCGAGCATCGGATACAGGCCGAAGTTCATGGTGCCCATGTTGAGCGACGCGAGCTCCGGGGCCAGCTCGACAGCTGGCTGCATACGCTCGTCGACGGTCATGTGCGGGCTTCCGCCTGTCGTGAGGTTGATCACCACGTCGGAGGAGTCTCGAACAATTGCAAGGACCTCCCGGAAGAGCCCGACGTCCTGCACCGGATGTCCATCCTCCGGGTCGCGAACATGAAGGTGAACAATGGCCGCTCCAGCGGCCGCTGCCGCCAAACTCTCGGCCGCAATCTCCTCGGGCGTCACCGGCAAGTACGGCGACATCGACGGCGTATGAATCGCCCCGGTTGGGGCACACGTGATTATTGCGGACTTCATGCCGCCTCCTTCATGTTCGCAACGTCTCACCCGGCCGGGCCGTCGCAGGAATGTTTCCGGTGCTGGTCGCAAAGGCCGCAAGACGCAGCTGACCATCCGCAGAAAGCGTCACGCGGTACCCGTGCAGAAAGGGCGGCTCTTTGGAGAAGTCCCCCCAGTGATGAAACCGCACCGCACGAAGAACCGGCGAGTGCGTCATCGCCACGACGAGTCGCCCCCGCCACGCCGGCACGTCGGCAAGGCTCCGGGCAACGTGATCGATCCGCTGGCCCACTCCGCGCGCGGTATCCCCAGGAGGATTGGCGTGCTCCAACCAAAAGCCCACTCGGTCTGGAGCGGTCATGAACTCGCGGAAGAACGTATTGCCCTCAACGTCCGCTGGCGCCACCGGCGGCGACTGGGCCGCCAATGCCTCGGCACCCTCAGCCATATTGATTCGATGACCACCCAGGTACAGGTCGGGGTTCCGCAGCGCGAAGCTCACCGTTGGATCGTCGACGACCCCGCCAGCCGACCGATACGCGTCGACAAACGCCGACCCGGTGTCCTTCGCCCGATTCGTCTCGCCCGTCAGCAGACAGGCGATCTCCATCGACTGCTCGGCGAACCAACGTCCAGCGGCCTGCGACTGCGCCACACCCAACTCGGTGAGCGGCACGTCACCCTTGTGATTGGCAACCTGGCCGTGACGCAACAAGAGCAGCGTCACGACCGCAGATTCGTCACCCGTCATTTCGCAGCCTGATGCTGATCCCATCGCTCCATGAACAGGCCAAGGACCGCATCGGCAAACTCGTGATCGTTGATGTTGTTGTCCATCTCGAGCAGCTCGATGTCATCGTTCAGCGTCGACCGGATCGCATCGAACAGCGCGGACACATCGGTGCCGTGCCATTGGCTTCCCTCGCTGAAGTAGTTGTCGAGACCAGCGAGCGGTAGCGCCATCGCCTTCGGTCCAAGCGAACGGTTGACGTGGTCGGCAATGTACTCGCCGAGCCGCGCGAGCTCGTCGGGTGTTGCCTGCAACGAGGTGATGTTCGGGTTGTGGATCAGCACGTTGCGCTCCGGCACGTTGTACTTCTCCGGGATCGTGTCCACGGCTCCGAAGTTGAAACACTCCGCCGCACCTGGCACAACGACCACCGGGATGTTGTTCCGAGTCGCGGCCGTCATCCGGTCGATACCCGGATCGAAGATGCCATCGTTCCAACGGTTGATGATCTCGGGCAGCGTGAAGTCGATCAGGCCATCGATCACGCCCTCGTCGATGAGGTGCTCCATGCCCGCTCCCTCACCAACCGCATGGAAGGTGACCACCTGGAAGCCCTTGGCCTCAAGCTGCTCACGCATGCGCATGACGCCCGGCGTCGTCACACCGAACATCGATATTGCGATGAGCGGCTCGTTGCCTGTCGCAAGAGCCTTCGTGGTCTCGTAGTGCATGGCCATGCCCGCAATCGAGTGGGCTGCGTTCGCAAGGACCAAACGAGACACGTTGTTGAGGCCCGCGATATCGGTCACCGCGTTCGCCATGTGCATGTCGGAGTGCCCGACATAGGGACGGGTATTGTTCGACGCCATCGTCGACACGATGAGCTTCGGGAAACCCATCGGCAACGTCCGGAACGCGCCACTCGTCAGATCGGTTCCGCCGGTGCCCCCCATGCCGAGAACGGCCTGGATCTTGCCAGCGTCGACGAGGTCACGAAGAACGACACCGAGACCTCGGCTCATTGCTTCGTTCGCCGTCACACGGCCACCAGCACCTTCGGTGCTGCCACGGAAGTCGGCCAAGTCGATTCCGGCAGCCTCGGCAACTTCGGCTGCGCTGACTTCGGGTTCGAAGTGCGGTGCTCCCAGGACGCCGCAGTCGACGACGAAAACGTCGACACCGGCCGCGATGAGTCGTTCCTTTACGAAGGCGTATTCTTCGCCTTTGGTATCGAGAGTGCCTGCGAGGCAAACAGTGCTTGGCATTGTGTGGGCTCCTTTGAAGTCGTTCCCCGGATGTTGTTTTTGTTCAGTTCGTTGGTTGTTCGGCGTTCGCCGATTGCATGGCATGCCAGATTCGTTCGGCGGTCAGCGGCAGTTGACGGACAGGGGTCCCGATCGCATCGGCGACGGCCGCACCGACAGCACCAGCGGTGCAGAGCAGCGCGCCCTCGCTGATGCCCTTGCACCCATAGGGGCCAGGACCGTCGTGGTTCTCGATCGAATCGGAGATCATCTCGACCGCGACATCGTTAAACGTCGGGATGCGATAGTCGAGCGCTCCCAAGTTCCGGATGCATCCGTGTTCATCGAGCAGCACCTGCTCCATCAGCGAGTGACCGAGACCCATGATCGCCGCCCCTTCGTCTTGCGCCACGACCTGAAGCGGGTTGAGCTCGGTACCGACATCGCCGACCGTGACATGTTTCGTGAGCAGCACTTCGCCCGTCTCACGATCGACCTCTACTTCGATCGCGGTGGCGTTGAATTCGTAGAAGGCCGCGTCGCCGCCGAGCGGATGCCCCTTGACACCGCGGAGCCTCGACGTTCCCTGGCCAATGATCTCGCCCCGCAACGAACCCAGCCCGACCTGTGCGGCTTCGATCAGCGAGAGCGTCCCCGATGGCGTCGAAAGCTCGCCGGGTGCGGCTTCGAGCGAATCGATCGAGATGTCGGTCGCCTCGGCGTACAGATCGAGGACTCGCTGACGGATGTCTCGGCACGCCTCGAGAACCGCGTTGCCCATAAAGACGGTCGAACGACTCGCCGAGGTCTGCAGATCGAACGGCACCGCGGTGGTGTCACCGCTCACGATCGAGATGCGGTCGAGGTCGACACCGAGCTCGTCGGCGAGGATCTGCTTCCACAGCGTTCGCGCCCCCTGGCCCATATCCGATGTGCCGGCGTACGCAATTGCGCTTCCGTCGTAGAGCAACCGCACCAGGCTCTGCGACAGGCCCGAGGTTGCCCCGGGCTTGATCCCGACGGCGATCCCGCGGCCGCGACCTTCGGGGAGCTCCTCACCCCAGCCAATGAGCTCGGCGGCCCGTTCGAGGCTCTGATGCCAGCGGCCATCGGCACGGGCCTCGTGGTCACCACGAATGAAAGCCTCGTCGAGATCGACCAGATTACGGCGGCGCATTTCGAGCGCATCGATGCCGAGCAATCGGGCACCAGCGTCGATCTGCGACTCGGTCGCCCAACCGACCTGCGGAGCGCCAAAGCCACGGAACGCACAGCTTGGGGTCGTATTTGTAAGTACCGCACGGGCGTGCACCCGCACTGCCGGAATGCGATACGGACCCGCCCCGACGTAGCTGCCCTTGGTCATCACCCTGGGGGCAACGTCGGCGTACGCACCGATGTGAAAGTCGGCTCGAAGCTCGTGGAAGGTCACGGTGCCGTCGTCGCGAAAGCCCGTTCGGGCATCGACTCGACAGCCCGAGCGACGCATGAGCTGGAACGTCTCTTCGAGCGACAAGATGAGCCGGCATGTGCGCTGGGTGCGCTGGGCCAGAACGGCCATGAGCGGCTCGTATCGCGGCGTTTGCTTGCCGCCGAAGCCACCCCCGGGGTCGGGGGCGATGACACGAACCTTGCTGAGCGGCAACCCGACGACATCGGCGAGAATTCGCTGCAGGAGATACGGATGCTGCACCGGCGAGTGGACCTCGATGCCACCGTCATCGGTAGGCGCAGCGACCACTCCGCCCGGCTCGATCGTGAAGTGCGTAACCATCGGAAATTCGTACGTGTTCTCCACGACGTGCGCTGTTTCACGCTGCTGCTCATCGAGATCGCCCCAGGCATAGTCGGCGGTCTCGAGAACGTTGGAGTGTTTGTGGTCGTCGGTCCGAAGCGCGGCGTCTTGCACCAGACGAGCGCCGTCGGCCAACGCGGAATCGAGGTCGTAGACGCCAGCGAGTTCGGTCCATTCGACGATCACAGCGTCGGCCGCGATACGCGCAAGATCCGGACTCTCCGCAACGACCGCCACCACCGGCTCGCCATGAAAGTTGACGACACCGTCGGCGATGACCGAACGATCTTTGTGCGAGATCCCGAAACGTGGCATAGGGGCAGGTAGGTCGGCGGCGGTGAACGCTCCGATCACCCCGGGCATCGTCGTCGCCGGGGTCGTATCGATCGACTCGATCGATGCACACCCGATCGGGAGCGTGGTGAAGGCCACGTGGGCGGCGTCGGGAAATTCGATATCGCTGAGGTAGCGCTGTGTTCCCGATACCCGCTCCGCTCCGCCGTAGCGGATGACGGGTGCGCCCATAGCCCGAGCGTCGTTCGCGGCCGACATCAGGTGATCTCCACTCGACGACCAGCAGCGACCTGAATGGCCTGCACGATTCGTTCGTAGCCGGCGCAACGGCACAGGTTGCCGGCCATGGCGTCACGAATCTCTGTAGCGCTGGCGTGCGGGTTTGTTCGCAGCAGTCCTTCCGCCGCAACGACCTGTCCGGGAATGCAGACGCCACATTGCACCGCGCCCGAGTTGAGGAACTCCTCTTGCAGATCGGACAAACCGTTCGTCGACAGTCCTTCGATGGTGGTCACCGACTGCCCTTCGGTCTCGACGCACAGCACAAGACACGAGTTGACGAGCACGCCGTCGAGAAAGACCGTGCACGCACCACACTCTCCGTCGGCACAACACTTCTTTGTTCCGGTGAGACACAGTTCGTCTCGGAGCCCGTCGAGCAGCGTCCGGTGCGCGGGAACGTTGAGGACGACCGCTTGCTCGTTGACCTCGAGCGTTACCTGGTGGTCGCTCAGGTGATTGGTTGGTGCCACTTCGTTCGTGCTCACGACGCCTCTTCGATCTGGGCGGCAGCGAGGACCGCCCTCTTGGCGAGGACGCGGGTCATGGCGAGTCGGTACTCCCTGCCGGCTCGCACGTCCGAAATGGGGTTGGCGACCGCAGTCAATTCGTCGACGACCGCGGCGACCTGGTCGGCGTCGGCACAGTCGATCGGGGCCGACTCTGCCGTGAGCAACGGCGTTGGAGCCACGGCACCGAGCCCCAACGTGACCACGCCACGGTCGGTAACACCAGCCGCAGCGCTGACGGTTGCGAGATCGACACCGCGGCGCCGAGTTAGCCGCTGGAACCCCGACCGGAACCCGTTCGCCGGAATCGGAACATCGAGCGCAATGACGAGTTCGCCTGAAGCGCATGCGGTTCGGCCGGGTGCGAGAAAGAAGTCGGTGAGTGGCATCGAGCGAGTTCCGTCCTGGCTCAGGATCGTGACCCGAGCGTCATGCACGAGGAGCGCAGGAGCGGTGTCGCATGCCGGCGACGCGTTGCAGATGTTGCCGATCAGCGAGGCCCGGTTGCGGATGGCTACCGATCCAACCACCGCCGAGGCATCGACGAGCGCTGGAAACCACGCACGCAGTTGCGGATCGACGGCCAAGGAGGACATGACGGCGGTCGGACCGAACCGGACGAGCTCGTCGGTGATCTCCACCGCTGGCGGCAGATCACTTGCAGTCTTTATGTCGATCAGCACCACGGGTTCGGTGGGCTGTCGACGCACGTGAACGAGCAAGTCGGTTCCGCCGACGAGGACTCGACCGCGGCCGTTTGCTTCCTCAAGGCGTTCGAGCGCGTCACTCAGGTCTCGAGGACGGCAGTACTGAACCATCGATCGCTTCCCCCTTTTGCTCTCGTGACCTGAGATAGAAGATTATCGATTATCGATCACTAGTCAAATGATTTCCCAAAAACCCTGCAGAATCACGCCCCGACAGCGCACCCAAAAGCCTCCAACTACGTTGTAGTACCAATGTCGACACCTGAGCCAAGTAGCGCCCAACAACGACCCGACCGTGTCTGGTACGCGGCCTTTGGATCGAACCTCTCCAACGAGCGGTTCGCCGTGTATCTCAACGGCGGCGTTGCAACCGGATCGATCGGCGCCTCACCAGGAGCACGCGACGCCACTCCCCCAGCACAGGTCGAGACTCGCTTTTGCGCCAACCCCCTGATGTTCGCCGGTGTCGCCGATAAGTGGTCCGGCGGAGGAGTCGCATTCCTTGGCTGCGAGCCGGGCGACCACCACACGGCGCTGCGCCTCCACGACATCACCAACGAGCAGTTCGACGACGTCGTGCAACAAGAGAACCGCGCCGACACACCGGTGGCCGTCGACTTCGACCACGCCATCTCCGAGGGCTTCGTCGACGTCCTCGACCGCCTGTACGGACGGGTCCTCCACCTCGGCCAACACGACGATGGCAAGCACATCTTCACGATCACGAGCGCCAATCCGCCAGAAGTGAATGCCCCGCACCCGACCTATGTGCGCACGATCGCGAACGGCCTGCTCGATGGATTTGGATTCGACGACCTCGCAGCGGTCAGAGCACAACTCGCTCCAGCCATAGGAATGTCCGGTTTCAGCGACGCCGAGTGGGAGCACGTCGCAGCCCTCTGAGATATCGCCGCCCTCTGAGATAACGAAATGAGTCGGTCGTAGGCCAAACGACTCATGTCTGACAAAAGAGATCCGACGGGGATGGTGAAGATCACCCTCGGAGGATGAAATGCGAATCCATTTGGATCAGCGATATGTGATCGCGGCGTCGTGCGTACTCGCACTTGTGCTCTCGATAGT
>CALBVK010000211.1 GCA_937969345.1 uncultured Acidimicrobiales bacterium | reverse complement strand
CAGCAGGTAGTCATAGGACTGCACTGCACTGGTTCGACGTGTCTCTTCGTTGATGAACGAGCGGTGATACAGCCAGAACACTACGCCGGTGGTTCCGATGCCGATGAGCGCTGGCACACTTTCGAAATGATCGGAAGCGGTGCTCGACCGTGTCGTGCCGACGAGCCATACCAAGCCCAGATATGCCACTCGTGCGCTCGTCGCGAGTGTGGCCACAAAGCCGGCGAGCGCGCCGACCGGCAGGACGGTCACGTACCAGGCTTGGGAACGTTCTGCCGACTCGTACTGTCGCAGCCAAATGCCGATCCACGCAGCGGAACCCACAACGAACATGGCCACCCACGGTGCGCTCTCACTGCCGAGGTCCGAGGTCTGCAGATCGAATGCGTCATCGTAGATCCGACCCAATAGCACGGCCAGGAGTCCTGTCTGTCCCATGCCGAGCGCTACCAGTCCAACGATCGAGCCAGCCGCGAGGTGCACGTCCCCCCGGACGCCGTGGCGGAGACGCAAGAACACCCAGTGTGTGATGAAGAAGGCTCCCCAGGCCAGCATCATGACCACCGAGCGCACGCTGAAATCGTTCCAGGGAGACCGATCGATCGTTGACGAGATGATTTGATATGCGCCGACCATCATGGCGATGAGCGATGTCATCGATGCCACGGTGAAATAGAGCGACCACGCAGCACTGGCTCGTTCATGCGCGTCGCTCCGGAGGCGCCGGTCGGCGAACGCGAGTAGTGCCGTAAAGACGGGAAGGCCGAGCGCGACGAGAGCGAGCGCCCCGGCGAGTGCTTCGTTGCCGAACCGTGGCGATGTTGCGGTGATTTCGTCAACGATGAGCACTGCCCCAACGCAGGTGAGGACCATCGATACATAGAGCATCCCGTAGAGCGCTATTCGTCGGGTGAGCACCGCAGGATCGACCGGATGCGCGCCGCTCGCTCGCCGGGTTAGCCGTACCACTCCATAGAGGAGGAGGCCGATTACCAGTAGGGGGACAAGGCCGGAGAATACGTCGAAAGCGTTCATGTACCTAGCGTCGGTGAACGTTTGTCCACTGCCCAGGGACTTCGGTCCCTGTCGTTCGTGATCCAGCGCGTGTTTGCTGAAGTTATGTTGAATCTTCTCGCTTTCGTCGTTCTGTGGTCATCGCTTGGACTCCTCGCGTGTGTGGTCTTTCGGCGCTCCGGGCACAACTTTCTGCTCTTCGCCGGCCTCGCCGTGTGGATGGGGCCGTTCATCCTGGTCGTTATGCGCTTTGTGAGCCGCGAGCAGGCCCCCGCTCAGGTAAACCTGCTTCGCATTGGCGAACCCCTCGATGGCTGGCTCGACATTCTGGTGGGGGTCGATGGCAGCGTCGAGTCGTCCACGAGCGCGGCGGCGGCGCTCGACACGATCCGACCGGCAATTCGACGAATCCGCTTTGCCGCCGTGCTCGATCATGAGACTGCAGCGAACCCCGACTTCTTCACCGCTGACGAGGAGATCGAGCGCATGTTGTTCGCAACAACGAACCGGTTGGACCTCCCAAACGCGGAGATCGCATTGCTGTCCGGACGCGCCGACCGTGCGCTTATGTCGCACGCGACCGAGGAAGGTTTTGACCTCCTCTTGGTGTCGCACCGCAATCACCGGGGCCTTGCGGCGCTCTTGGGATCGACCGTGCAGCGGCTGTCGCATCACGCTCCTATCCCGGTGTTGGTTGGCCCTCCTCCCCCATCGGAGACAGCCGAGACCGACCCCGCTCCGCTCTCAGCGTCGACTGGAGAGCGGTGATGCACGAGACAAAACCATTCCGGGTGTTAATCGCCGTCGATGGGTCTCGGCCCGGCCGCGCCGCGCTTCGTTGGGCCTATTCCTTTCTCGCTGGCATCGATGGGCCCTCCACCGCTGAGGTCTTCACGGTGTGGGTCCCAACCGAACGGATGGGCCTCGACGGGTTCGGGCTCATCGACGATTCGGGCTATCCCCAAGAGGCCGAAGCACTACTTCAGGAGCTCCTCAGAGACGAAGGTTCTCCATCCAATGTGACGCCCTCGGTTGGTTCGGGGCGACCGGTCGAGAGCGTCGTGCTCGCTGCCTTCGGCCAAGACCTTCTCGTGATGGGAACGCGTGCCGACGGCCCGGTACGACAAGCCCTTGTCGGTTCGATGAGTCAAGCGGTCGTTGGTCGAGTCGCTTGTCCCGTTGCGGTCGTGCCACAGCAGTTTCCTGACCCTGGTGGGCTCACCGTTGTTGGTTGGGACGGAACGCGCGGCGCAATCGCTGCGCTTCGATGGGCCCTAACGCACCGGGCGATCGACAAAGTACGGGTGGTCTTTGTTGCCGAACCGCTCGCACCCGCCCCCGACCGGACGACGATTCGAGAGGATATTGCCGATGTCTTTGACGATGCAACGGCGAGCTGCCTCGACCTCGAGCTGCGATATGGCGATCCCAAAACCGAGTTGGCGTCGAACGGTTCGGACGTTGCCGAGATCGTCGTTGGTGATCGAGCGCACGTTGACGCAGACGGTTCGATCTGGGGTTCGGTGACCTCGCACGTCCTTAGCACCACCACCCTCCCGGTCATCGTCGTGCCGGCCGAAAACGCAGCTATCCCCGGATCGGTACGCTGACCGATCCGGGGGTGCTGGGGGGTGCTTGTTAGCCGCTGATAGCGTCGAGTACGTCGAGCTTTCCGGCTCGGCGGGCTGGCAGGAAGCCTGCGATCAGACCAGCGAGCGCTGCGACGATGACCAGCAAGGCGAGCGAAAGCCATGGCACAGCAAGGTTGTTGAGCACGTAGTCGGGGGTTGCGACGACGACCAGGATGCCGAACACGATGCCGACGACGGCTCCGAGGAGTGCACCGACCGCTGACACGATTGCTGCCTCCCAACGGACCATCTTGTGCATCTGGTTGCGGGTCATTCCGACGGCTCGAAGCAAGCCAAGCTCACGGGTGCGCTCGAAGATCGAGAGCGCCATGGTGTTCACGATGCCGATGAAGGCAATGAGGATTGCGAGCCCAAGGAAGCCGGTCAGGATGTAGAGCAGGTTGTCGACCTCGCCGCTGATCTCCTCGCGATATTCGACGGCCGACTGAGCCGTGATCTGCGGGAAGTTGCCCCCGACCGTCGCCATGGCTGCGTCGGCCTGCTCGGTGGTCGAACCCTCGGCGATCGAGGTCGCTACCCAGTCGTAGCTGTCCTGGTCGCCAATGGTGTTCCAGCGAGCATCGTTGACGAGCACCCCTTCGAAGATGTTGCCGTCGGTGAAGATGGCGACGATCTCCATGTCGATGGCACTGCCATCTGCGAGCTCTACCGACACCGTGTCGCCCATGCCGACGAGCATCTCTTCGGCAACCGCGTCTCGGATGGCGAGGGAGTTGTCGTCGATGTCGGCGTAGCTGCCTTCGATGAGGTCGAGGTTGACGACATCGTCGATCTGTTCGAGGGGCAGCGTGCTGACCTCGGTACCGATGCCGTCGATGTCGGTTCCCCAGTACTTCATGCCGGCGACGTTCTCGAGGTGAGGTGATTCCTGCATCTCGAGCAGCGCAGCTTCGGGGACCAAACCGTTGCCGGTCGGGAACGCTGCGTAGTCGGCCTGCACCGTGGTTTCCAGCAACTCGTTGAGGTCGTTCTTGAGCGTTTGCCCAACAACGAACGCCATCGATACCAGCGACAGCCCAATCATGAGCGCTGCAGCCGTGGTGGCCGTGCGCTTTGGGTTACGGGCAGCGTTCTCCTTAGCCAGCACGCCGGGACGGTTGTAGATCTTGGCGATCGGCGCCCCCAGAGCCCGAGAGATCGGTGCTGCGACGAGTGGGCTCAGCAACGTAATTCCGACGAACAACAGTGCCGCTCCGCCACCGAGCATGCCGAGCAATGTGGCGGTGCTATCGATGCCGCCGAACAGCGAGACGCCGGTGAGGGCGGCTCCGCCGACGGTGAGCAGCGCACCGATGAGGATCGAGCGGGTGCCTGCGGTCGTGGCGCTTGCGTCGTGGCCACTGATCGCCGTGACCGGCGAGGTAAGGCCAGCCTTGCGGGCGGGAACCCAAGCCGAGAGCAGGGTGACACCGATTCCGACGCCCATGCCGATGAGCACTGTGGTGACCGAAAGTGCCTTGTCGAAGTCCGGCAGTTCTGCGCCGAGTGAGTTCAGGAACGCCTCGACTCCGTAGGCCAGCCCGAGTCCGACGAACAGGCCGATGATCGAGGCGACAAAGCCAACCACGAGCGCTTCGCCCATGACGGCCCGGCGAACCTGCTTTGGGGTTGCTCCGACAGCTCGAAGCAGTCCGAGTTCGCGGACTCGCTGGCTCATCACGATGTTGAACGTGTTGGCGATGATGAAGATCGACACGAACAGCGCAACGATGGCGAACGAGCGCAAGATCCAGGCAAAGACGTTGATGAAGGAGTTGAACTCCGCTGAGGTTTCGGCGTTGAGGTCGGCGGTGTCTTGGACGATGTAGCCAACTTCTGCATCGAACGCAGCTTCGACGTCGGCTCGGACGTCGGCGATTGGCCGCGTGCCGTCGACGGCGATCGCGATCTCTCCGAAGTTCTCACGGTCGAACAGCGTCTTTGCGGTGTCGGTCTCAAAGGCCATGAGTACTGCACCGTTGGTTTGGTTCTCGGCGCCGAAGCGGAACGTACCGACGAGTTCGGCGGTGGTGAATCCTTCGGCGGTCGGGACGACGAGCTCGTAGGTTTCGCCGACGACGAAGCCCTCGCGCTCGGCTGATCCCATGTCGATGACCCATTCTCCGGGGCCGGTGGGCGCCCGCCCGGTTTCGATTGCGGTTGGGTTGAGTTGGTCGTCGACCGTCCAGCTGTTGGCAATGACGGGTGGTCCTTGCGGTTGGACAACGGTGCCATCGGAGCGAATTGGCAGGACCTGGTTCTCCGTGCCGTAGCCGCCTTCAGCGACTCGAATGCCGTCGATGGCGTTGATGGTGTCGAGCTCTGCCTGGCCGAGCGGGACATCCTGGTCACGGTCGACGGCGAGATCGGTTCCCTGAACAATCTCGGCTGCGAGGCTTCCGAACGAGTCACGAAGACCGTCGCTCAAAATGTTGGCCGAGGAGATAAATCCGACGCCGAGCACGATGGCCAGCGCGGTGAGCGCCAACCGAATCTTGTTTGCTCCGACGTTCTTGCGGGTGATGTTCCACATAGTTCTGGTTCCGTCCTAGTTGTCAGCGTGTTAGCGCTGGCTCGATGAGCGAAGAGCGGCGAGGATCGAGTCCGTGTTGGGCTCGCGCAGCTCGCTCTTGATCTGGCCGTCGGCGAGGAACAGGACTCGGTCGGCGTACGAGGCGGCGACCGGGTCGTGGGTGACCATGACGATGGTCTGGTTGTACTGCTGTACGGCTCGTTTCATGAACGAGAGGATGGCAGCACCGGTTTGGCTGTCGAGGTTGCCGGTTGGTTCGTCGGCGAAGACGACCTCGGGGCGAGATGCCAATGCCCGGGCGACGGCGACACGTTGTTGCTGGCCACCGGAGAGTTCGTT